>NZ_JBDJMI010000025.1:0-57542 GCF_039673825.1 Luteimonas sp. TWI662
GATGAACGGGCGACCGCGCAAGACGCTCGGCTGGGCAACACCAGCCCAGGTGATGGAGAGGGAAATCATCGACTTCAAATCACGTGTTGCACTTGATTCTTGAGACCGCCCTGCCTTCTGGTGGCGAGTGGTCTAGCCAGGGCGACTGAGCGGCGCGGTGTTGGAGCAGCTCACCCGCAAGCTCCCACGCCAGCTTGATGTCAGCGGAGCGTTCTGAGGCCGGGAGGCGGCGAGCATTTTCGATGTGGCCAGCGAGAATCCGACTGGCGATTTGGGTTTGTGGGTCATGAGGCATGGGGAATCCGGAAATTAGAAGGAGTGACCCTTGCAGCGAAGCATCTCTGGAAGCTTTCGCAATGCCTGAAAACGAGCCCCAATTCACATTTGTGAGAATTAGTCAAAAACGCTCGACGTTTTGACACTTGGGCCGCCACATGACTGCATGCCAACCATCAAAACAGTCGCAACAGCCATGCAGCACGAGGCTCGCTATCATCACGGGACACAAAACAGGACACATCCTGATTTGAGTTCTGCATTGAGATCAGTGGGTTAGGTCAGAGTTGATCCGATCCCACTCTCTCCGCCAATCTTCCCGCCCTCAACTCAACGCCGACGCGTCCTCATACGGCAGATGCCGTGCACCCGCGGCCTGCAGCGCAGCCTCGGCACGCGCGAGCGCATCGCCTTCACCATCGATGACGATCAGGATGCGGCCTGCCTCGATCTCGTCCTCGAACGTGCGCCGCACCGGATCGGGCAGGGAGGCGCCGACCAGCGACGACGCCCAGGTGCCCACAGCCGCACCGCCCAGCGTGGTCAAGGCGACGCCAGCAAGCGTGAGACCCAGCGGGGGCACGGCGACCGCCACCAAGCCTGCGATCAGGCCCGTCGCGCCGCCCAGGCCGGCCCCGCGCATCGCGGCGTGCTTGAAGTCGGTGGGCGCCTCTTTCTGATGCTCGGGCACGCTTTCGAGTTCGATGTCCGACCGGGCAATCACCGAAATGGCATCGTCTTCGATGCCTGCGTCGCGCACCTCGCGGATGGCGGTCTGCGCGGCGGGCAGGGAATCGGTGCTGTAGACGCGGCGGACTTTCATCGAGGACGCTCCGGCTGGCGATCATTCGAGCTTCGGAGAGCCGTCGTGTGGCTGCCGTGAACCGGACGCCCCGGGCTCGCTGCCCGCGCGCAGGGATGACGCGGCGGGCCTATAACGCAGGCAGGCCGCCGCCACCGCCGAGGTGCTCATAGAGGATGGCCGCACCGATGCCGATCAGGATCAATCCGCCGATGATCTCGGCGCGCTTGCCGGCAAGCGCGCCCAGGACGCGTCCGAGCATGATGCCGGTGGTCACCATGACCAGCGTACAGATGCCGATGACGGTGGCCACCACGGCGATGTTGACGTCGAGGAAGGCCAGGCCCACGCCGACAGCCATCGCGTCGATGCTGGTGGCGAAGCCCGTTGCGGCAAGATTCCAGAAGCCGTGGCGCGCAGGTGGGTCGACGGCCTCGGTCTCGGCGTCCTTGCGCAGGCCGGCGCGGATCATGCGCGCGCCGAGCAGGCCCAGCAGCGCGAAGGCGATCCAGTGGTCCCAGGCGGTGACATAGGCGGCCGCAGCCAGGCCCAGAGCCCAGCCGATCACGGGCGTAAGCGCCTCGATCGTGCCGAAGATCACACCGGCGCGCAGCGCCTCGAGGAAGCGGGGGCGTCGCATCGCCGCCCCCTTGCCGACAGCGGCGGCGAAGGCGTCGGTCGACATGGCGAAACCGATCAGAAGGATAGAACTCAAGGACATCGTGAGCATCGATCGGGGCCGGGCAAGCGCGACGACGGCATGCCGGCACGCCCAACCCGCGTGATGCCGGTACACCGCTGGTCTCGCCAACCTGGACTGGTTGCACGCGCCACGATCGCAATGGACCGAGTGTGTTGACGCGGGCGCTTCCGCAGTGCGGAAGCCGGCTACTCCCCAAGGGGACGCGCATGCTAACAGCACAGATCGAACGATGCGACGTTATAGCCGATGACAATTCTCATAGTTGGAACGATTGCGTTGTGCGCGAGGCGGTCGGATTGGCCGATGAACTTGCCGTCGCGTATCGGCGCAGTGCGCTTGCATCGCAACACGGCGCCCCTATACTGCGTGCATCAGCGTAAGTTCTGATTTCCCGGGGGTGCCATGGCTTCGACGGGGGTCGCGAAATTACCTGGTGCATGCCGAGGGGGCAGCTTTCCTCGTAAATCCAGCGGCAAACTTTTAGTTGCCAACGACGACAACTACGCTCTCGCCGCTTAAGGCGTAAGCCCCGAACCCACTTGTGCCTGTGCTCGTGGATGTAGGGTCATCATCACAGGAACCAGCCGCGGCGGCCGCCTGTCTGCCGTGGTTGAACTGACAGGCTGGTCCCGGGATGCGCTTCGCGCACCGTGCTGTTCCGGGGCGAGATCCAACGGTGTGCTAAGCATGTAGTACCGGGGATGGAGTGCCTTCGGACGCGGGTTCGACTCCCGCCACCTCCACCAAAAATCGGTCTCCACAAGACCACAGAAGGCCGGGAAAACGCGTTGCGACGCGCTTCCCGGCCTTTTTTATCCGTATCGTTATCGATACTGGCTAGGCGATCCGTTCAGTAGCACTCTGCGAGCCCGTAAGTGATGGACCCGCCGCCAGAGTCGTATGTCTGTACCTCCTCGAATGTCGCGCCCGAGTAGCCTTCACTGACGCACAGTTGGACACCCTTTGCACGGGCATCGTTGCGGGCCTGCTCCCAAGTCGCCCCATGTCCCCAAACCTCATAGACCGCACTTGCTGAGACGGCGCCAACTGAAAACAACAGCGCGAATGCAGCTATTGTGCGGACAGACGATTTCTTCATTCCATTGCTCCTTCTCGGCCGACATGGCAAGCCCAATCCTAGTTCATTCGGCATGCATTGGGTTGCGCGTCGTGGCATGTCGGTCTAGGAGCCGCGCCGCCCACGCGCATCGAGCACGCCACGGGCTGCGCGGTCGGAGGAGACCCGCAGGTGGAGCGATTTGCAGCGATCGATGCCGGCCAGTGTCAACGCCAATTGGCCATTGGGCGCCCGATCGACCAGGCCGCTGTCGATGAGTCGGTCGACGAGCGATGAGGCGTCGGGATCCAATGGCTGCTGCAGGTCGATCCGGGTCAGGCATTCGAGCAGATCCGACTCCTGATCGCCGATGGCATCGATTTCGATGGAGAAGCGGTGCATTGAGGGCTCTTGAAGCCAGGGGCCGCGTCCAGCGCCCCTTGGGGCTGCCAGGCTAGCAGCCGGCGTGCGCCCGGTCGGTGCGGTTCCGCGCTCAGCGCGGTTGGGATCGGGGGGCCATGCAGCTGGCGTGTTCGGCCGGTCGGACAGTCCCGGGACCCCGGCCCTCCCCGGCAGTTTCCTGTCTACGCCGGGTTGTCTGGCCTAGGGGCGCTGCCTTCGCCTCGCCAGGCCGTTATCCTGTCGCGATGGCTGGATCTTCGCCTTTTCAACGCTTTAGCCCCGCGTCCCTGCGGGCGCGTCTGCGCCGTGGGTATGGGCTCGCGGGGTTGGTGCTGCTCGGCGCGCTGCTGATGGTGGCGCTGTATGCACGCAATGCGAGCGAGCGCGAGCGGCGCTTGGCCGAGGGCAGCTTCGTGGCCGAGGCCGAACGCCTGGCCGATGCGGTCCGCCAGCGCCTGCTGCAGTACGAACTGAGTATCCGGGGCGGGGTGGCGCTGCACAGTGCGGCGGCGGACATGCCGACCACGCGGCAGTGGCGCGGCTATGTCGAGGGCCTGGACATCGCCCGGCAGTTGCCGGGCATGGTGGGGCTGGGCTACGTCGCCTATGTGGACCCGCGTGGACTGGCCGAGCTGCAGCTGCGTCGCCGGGCGCAGGGCGAGGGCCTGTTCCTGGTCACGCCGCGCGGCGCACGCGATAAGTACGGCGCGATCGTCTATTTCGAACCCGAGAATCCGGGGTCGCGCACGATGATCGGCTATGACCAGTACAGTGAGCCGTTGCGTCGGGCGGCGATGGAGGCCGCCCGCGACAGCGGACAGGTCCGCCTGAGCGCGCCGATGCTGCTGCGTCCGATGGCCGCCGACGGCGGGCCGGGCGTGTTGATGTTCGGGCCGGTGTACCGGACTGCGCGGTTCCCGGAGACGCCGGCCGCGCGCGAGAACGCGCTGATCGGCTGGGTGTTCGCCTCCTTCCGGTCTGCGGATTTCATCGACCGGTCCGGCGTGAGCAGTGGTCTCCATACGGCGTTCCGCATCGTGGATGTGACCGATGGCGCAGAGGCGCCCGTGCTGCAGACGCGCAACTTCGACGCCGACCCCTCGGGGCGGGTGCTCCATTCACTGACCCAGACGGTGTATGGCCGTACCTGGCGTTACGACTTCCAGCACCTCGGGCCGTTGACGTCGGGCGGCATGCGCGAGCTCCAGACCACGCTGGTGACCGGGGTGCTGGCCTCGTTGCTGCTGTTCGCGGTGGTGCTGACGCTGGCCAGGACGCAGTCGCGTGCGGAATTCCTGGCACGTCGGCTCAGCGATTCCTACCGTCGCAGCGAGCAGCGATTCCGCAATGCGATGCGCTATTCGGCGACCGGCATGGTGTTGCTGGACCGCAATGGCACCATTGTCGAGACGAATCCGGCGATGGCGCAGATCGCGGGTCTGGAGCAGGCGGCGATGACCGGAACGCGGCTGAGTGAGTACTTTGTCGACGCGCAGGACCAGGTCACGCGGACCCAGGAGATGCAGGCGCTGCGCGAGGGGGTGCATCGCAGTACCCGGCGCCTGCGCCGGTGCGATGGCGATATCCGCCAGGTGCACCTGGCCTCGACATTGGTGCTGGGCGAGTCCGACAGCGAGGTCACGCGGTTGGTGCAGGTCGACGACGTGACCGAGCGTTTGCGCGCCGAGGCGCAGGTGCACGCGCTCAACCGCACGCTCGAATCGCGCGTGGAGCAGCGGACCCGGGAACTCACCCAGGCCAACCACGAACTCGAGTCGTTCGCCTATATCGTCTCGCACGACCTGCGTGCGCCGCTGCGCAGCATTGACGGCTTCGGGCGGATCCTGGCCGAGCGCTACGGCGGTGCGATCGATGCGCAGGGGCAGGACTACCTGGCGCGGGTGCGCAATGCGGCCGCGCGGATGGATGCGCTGATCGATGCGTTGCTGAAGATGTCGCGCATCAGCCGCGGCGAGTTCAAGCGCAGCCCGCTGGACTTGAGCCGTCTGGCGGAGGAGGTGGTGGCCGAATTGCGCCATGCCGAGCCGTCGCGCCAGGTCGAGGTCGTCATCGCGCCGGGGCTGACCGCCGAGGGCGATGTGGCATTGGTACGCAACCTCTTGCAGAACCTGCTCGGCAACGCGTGGAAGTTCACCGCCGATACCGCCGATGCCAGGATCGAGTTCGGCCGCGGCGCCGACGGGGCGTTCTTCGTGCGCGACAACGGCGCGGGGTTCAACGCGGACTACGCCGGCAAGCTATTCCGCCCGTTCCAGCGGCTGCACCGCGAGGACGAATATAAGGGGCACGGCGTGGGCTTGGCGTCGGTCAAGCGCATCGTCGAGCGCCATGGCGGCACGATCTCGGCCGAAGGTGCGCCGGGGCAGGGCGCGACGTTCCGTTTCACGCTGGCGCGCGCGACCGAGCCGTCACCGCGCTGAGGCATCGGCTGGTCAGGCGTCCTTGTTGTGCCGGCGCAGCAGCCGCTGCTTGTCGCGGGCCCAGTCACGCTCGCGCTCGGTCTCGCGCTTGTCGTGCTTCTGCTTGCCCTTGGCCAGCGCGATCTCGGCCTTGATCTTGTTGCCCTTCCAGTACAGCGCGGTCGGCACGACGGTGTAGCCGTCGCGTTGCACGCGGCCGACGAGCACATCGATCTCGCGCCGGTGCAACAGCAGCTTGCGCGTGCGATGGGCGTCGGCGACGACGTGCGTGGACGCCTGGATCAGTGGGGTGATCTGGGCGCCGAACAGGAACAGTTCGCCGTGGCGGATGACGGCGTAGCTCTCGCCGATGTTGGCGCGCCCGGCGCGGATGGCCTTGAGCTCCCAGCCCTGCAGCGCCAGGCCGGCCTCGTAGCGGTCCTCGAGATGGTATTCGTGGCGCGCGCGCTTGTTCAGCGCGATGGTGCCGGTGCTGTTTGCTTTATCCTTGGCCTTGCCGCTTTTCTTGCTCATTCCCGCATTGTCCTCGAAGCACGTCCTCCAGGCGAGTCATGCCCAAGATCGAACGTAGCGCCCTTGTCGGGCAACCGGCCGAGCGCATGTTCGCGCTGGTCAACGATATTGCCGCCTATCCGCGCCGCTTCGCCTGGTGCGATTCGGCGCAGGTCATTGAATCGGGTGAGGACCGCATCGTCGCCCGGCTGGATCTGGGCCTGGGTGCGTTGCGGACCTGGTTCACGACCGAGAACACGCTCTCGCCGCCCGATGCCATCGACATGCAGTTGCGGGACGGCCCGTTCAAGTCGCTGCACGGGCGCTGGACGTTCCGGGCGCTGGATTCCAGCTCGTGCAAGGTGTCGCTGTCGCTGGAGTTCGAGCCGAGCAGCCGCTTGATGCTGCCGGCGCTCACGCTGGGTTTCCGCGGGCTCGCCGATCGCATGGTCAACGACTTCATCCGGGTCGCCGAGCGCGAGCCGGCCGGCTGAGCGCGACGATGCGGATCGAGGTCGTCGACGCGCAGCCCCGTGCGCACCGCAGTTGGACGCTCACGCTACCCGACGGCGCCGATGTCGCGATGGCGCTGTCCGCGCTGCCAGATCCCGCGGTGCTGGACGGCATTGCCGGCTATGCGGTGTACGGCGTGCGCGTGGACACCCGTGCGCGTCTGGCGGACGGCGATCGGCTGGAGCTGCTGCGTGCATTGCAAGTGGATCCGAAAGAGGCACGCAGGCGCCGCGCGGCGAAGCGCGACGCAGACTGAGGCGTCCGTCAGCGGCGCTTGCCGCGCTCCTTGGGCAGGTTGCCGAACTTGCGCATCTCCGCGGCCAGCTCCTGGTCGCGGTTGGGGAAGTAGTCGCCTTCCCAGCGCGCGAGCTGGTCGTTCTCGAAGTAGACCGTGAAGTTCTTCACCTCGGTCTGACCACTGCGGCCGACCCGCTGGGTGGCGGTGTAGTCCCAGCGTTGGTGGTGGAACGGGTCTGCGATCGCGGGCGAGCCCAACAGCGCCTCGACCTGTGGCTTGCCCATGCCCACCTGCAACTGTTCGACCGCGGACTGCTCGATCAGGCTGCCCTGGTAAATCGGCTGCTTGTAGACCAGGGCGCAGCCGCTGGTGGCCAGGACGAGGGCCGAGACGAGAATGACTTTCTGCATGGCGGAGGGCACGGGCCGGGGCTGCGGAGACCGGGCCGATGATACACTGCGCCCACGCCGCCACCGCGATTCAGGCAGCCGGCGTTCAACCGCCAGTGAATGCCGGCCTGTACTCGGAGACACTTCATGGAATCGCTCGACCTGCGCAAGGCAGGACTGAAAGTCACTCACCCGCGCATGCGGATCCTGGACCTGCTGGAGCAGCGCACGCCGCGCCAGCACCTGACCGCCGAGGACATCTACCGGCAGTTGCTCGAGCAGGGCGACGAGATCGGACTGGCGACGGTGTATCGGGTGCTCACCCAGTTCGAGGCCGCCGGCCTGGTGCTCAAGCACAATTTCGAGGGCGGGCACGCGGTGTATGAACTCGACCGCGGCGGCCACCACGACCACATGGTGGACGTGGACACCGGCAAGATCATCGAGTTCGAAAGCGCCGAGATCGAGAAGCTGCAGCACGAGATCGCCGAGCGCTACGGCTACCATCTCGAGGACCACTCGCTGGTGCTGTACGTCCGCAAGAAGCGCTGAGACGTCCGAACCCGATTACCGCGCCACCGGCGATGGTCGGTGTTGGTGCCGCATGTCGCCGGTCGATGGCATGCCAGGTGTGCATGCGTTCTTGGGGCGGAACTTGGGGCGCAGGTCCGTCCCGTCAGACCATGCCCTGCAGCAGCTTGCGGGCGGCGGCGCGGGCTTCGCTGCTGACCTCGACGCCGCCGAGCATGCGCGCCAGTTCCTCGGTCCGGGCGTCGGCCTCGAGCAGGCTGACGCGGCTTTCGGTCGCGCCGCCGCTGGTGACCTTGTGGACCCGATAGTGCGCATGCCCCTTGGAGGCGACCTGGGGCAGGTGGGTCACGCACAGCACCTGGCGGCTCGCGCCCAGGGCGCGCAGCTTGTGGCCGACGATGTCGGCGACTGCGCCGCCGATGCCCGAGTCGACCTCGTCGAAGACCATCGTCGGCACCGCGTCGTGGCCCAGCGCCGCGACCTCGATCGCCAGCGAGATCCGCGACAGCTCGCCGCCCGAGGCCACCCGGCGCAGCGGCCGTGGTGGCTGGCCCGCGTTGGCCGAGACCATGAATTCGATGCGCTCGGCGCCCTGGGGGTCGGGCCGGTCGTGCTCGACCGGCTCGAATGCAATGTCGAACGTCCCGCCGCCCATGCCGAGCTCGTGGATCAGGGCGGTCGTCGCCTTCGATAGCGCCTTGCCGGCCTTGCGGCGGGCTGCGCCCAGGCGGTCGGCGGCGGTGCGCCAGCGCGCGAGTGCGGCGTCGATCTCGTCGTCCAGGCGCGCCAGACGTTCGCCGGCGCCGTCGAGCTGCTCGAGTTCGCTGGCCAGCCGCTGCCGGACCTCGCCCAGCTCCTCGGGTGTGACCCGGTGCTTGCGCGCCAGGTCGTGCAGCCGGCCCAGACGTTGCTCGAGCAACTCGAGCTCGGCCGGGTCGATATCGAGGTCGTCGCGGACCTGCCCGAGCAGGCGGGTGGCCTCGTCGAGCTGGATCGAGGCGGCGTCGAGCATCGCATCGACCTCGCCCAGACGGGGCTCATGGGCGCGCATGCGGCCCAGGTCGTGGCGCAGCGCGTGCAGGGCCTGCGGCAGGCCGACCGCATCCTCGCCGCTCATCCGCGCCAGCGCCGCGTCGCAGGTCTGGATCAGGCCCGCCGCGTTCGCATGGCGGCGGTGGGCAGCGTGCAGGTCGGCGATCGCCTCGGGCTCGAGCCGCTCGCCTTCCAGTTCGTCGAGCTGATGGCGCAGCCAGTCGCGGCGCTCGCCGACATCGCCGATACCGATCAGCGCCTCGCGCTCGCCCTGCAACGCGCGCCAGTCTTGGGCGGCGCCGCGGACCGCGGCCAGCAGGGTGCCATTGCCGGCCTGGGCATCGAGCAGCGCCAACTGGCTGCCGCGCGCCAGCAGCGCCTGGTGTTCATGTTGGCCGTGGATCTCGACCAGACGTCCGGCGAGCTCGGAGAGCTGGGCGATCGTCGCCGGGCGGCCGTTGATCCAGGCCCGCGAGCCGCCGTCGGCGCGCAGCGTGCGGCGCAACTGGCAGGTGGCGCCTTCGTCGAACTCGTTGTCGCGCAGCCAGCGCAGCGCCGGGGCGGCATCGTCCAGCGCGAACTCGGCGTGCAGCTCGGCGCGCTCGGCGCCGTGGCGGACGATGCCGCTGTCGGCGCGCTGGCCGGACAGGAAGCCCAGCGCATCGACCAGCAGCGACTTGCCGGCACCGGTCTCGCCGGAGATGACGGTCAACCCCGGTCCGAACTCAAGGTCGGTGGCGGTGGCGACGGCGAAGTTGCGGATGGCAAGGTGGGTGAGCATCGGTGGAATTGTGCCTTGGCAGCCTGCGGTCGTGTAGCGGCGGCTTGATAGCCCCTGCGCGTCTCATCGGCTAAGACCGCGCTTGCATCGGTGGCGGCGGCGCCGTATACCGCCCGCATGTCGTCCGATGTCCGCCATCCGCTGGATCCGCGCGCCCGCCAGCTGCTGCGCACGCTGATCGGGCGGCATATCCGCGACGGCGAGCCGGTCGGTTCGCAGACGCTCGCCCGGCATGCCGGGCTGGACGTGAGCCCGGCGACGATCCGCAACATCCTGGCCGACCTGGAGGAGGCCGGGCTGCTCAGCTCCCCGCACACCTCGGCCGGGCGCGTGCCCACCGCGCAGGGCTACCGGGTGTTCGTCGATTCGCTGCTCCAGGTCAAGCCGCTGCGCGAGCAGGAGCTGCTGCGCTTGCGCGGGGAGCTGACCGGGGCCGGCGGGCACCAGTCGCTGCTGGGCAGCGCCTCGGAACTGGTCTCGGCGATGACGCGCTTCGTCGGGGTGGTCTCGGTGCCGCGGCGCGAGCAACTGGCGTTCCGGCACATCGATTTCGTGCCGCTCGACGGTCAGCGGGTCATGGCGATCATCGTCTTCGCCGACCACGAAGTGCAGAACCGGATCTTCCAGACCCGGCGCAGCTTCGACGCCGCTGAGCTCGAGCGCGTGGCCAACTACCTCAACCAGCATTGCGCCGGCCGGCCGATGGCCGCGGTGCGGGCGACGCTGGTCGAAGAGCTGCGCCATGCCCGCGACGAGATGGAAGCGTTGCTCGCGCAGACGATGGAGCTGGCCGAGCAGGCCTTGGTGCCGGCCGACGAGGATATGGTGCTGGCCGGGCAGAACCGGCTGATCGGGGTGCAGGACCTCTCGGACCTGGACCGGCTACGCGAATTGTTCGAGGCGTTTTCCCGCAAGCGCGAGATCCTGCAGTTGCTCGAGCGCACCCTGCACGCGCCGGGCGTGCGCATCTTCATTGGCGAGGAAACCGGCCTGGCGCCGCTGGAGGGCGTGTCGCTGGTCACCGCGCCGTACGCGGCGGGCGGACGGACACTCGGCGTATTGGGGGTGATCGGCCCGACCCGCATGGCCTACGACCGGGTGATTCCGGTGGTGCAGGCGACCGCGGACTTGCTGGGCGCCGCGCTCGGTGCTCACCCGTCGGCGGGCGAGGGCGCCGCGGGCCGTACGCCCGACGCGGCCTGAGCCGCCAGGCGCGACGCGCCAAATTCCCCGGCCGTGGCTTGAAACCGCGGCGGCCAGCCCCATAGCTGGGCGGGTCGGCGGCCAGACGCCCGCCCCGGAACCGGACATGACCCAGGAACAGCACGAGACGCAGCACCCCGAAATCCACGAGTCCGACGACCAGGCCACGCCGGTCGAGGCCCAGCTGACCGAACAGGTCGAGCTGCTGAAGGCCGAACTCGAGCAGGTGCGCGCACAGAGCCTGCTCGAGCGCGCCGACCTGGAAAACCAGCGCAAGCGCCTGGCGCGCGAGATCGAGACCGCACGCCGGTTCGCCAATGAGCGCTTGCTCTCGTCGCTGGTGCCGGTGTTCGATGCGCTCGAGGCCGGCTTGGCGAGTGCGCCGGAGAATGATCCGCTGCGCGCCGGCGTCGAACTCACCCTGCGCGAACTGGTCAAGGCGACCGAGAGCAATGGCCTGCGCGTGGTCGCCCCGGCGGCCGGCGACGCCTTCGACCCCGAGCAGCACCAGGCGATGAGCATCGTCGAGGTGCCGGGCGTGCCGCCGGGCGCGGTCGCCCAGGTCTTCCAGAAGGGCTACCTGCTCAACGAGCGCCTGCTGCGCCCGGCGATGGTGGTGGTCGCCAAGGCCGACTGAGCGCGCGCCGCGCCATCGCGCGTCACACCGCTTGAACGCTGTGTTGCGCGCCCCCAGATACCCCGCATCGACGGCCACGCCGCCGTCCCCGCACAACGACATTTCCTAGAGGAAGCATTGCAATGGCAAAGATCATCGGCATCGATCTCGGCACGACCAACTCGTGCGTGGCGATCATGGACGGCGGCAAGGCCAAGGTCATCGAAAACAGCGAAGGCGACCGCACCACGCCGTCGATCGTCGCCTATACCAAGGACGGCGAGGTGCTGGTCGGCGCCTCCGCCAAGCGCCAGGCCGTCACCAACCCCCACAACACGTTCTTCGCGGTCAAGCGCCTGATCGGCCGCAAGTTCAAGGACGCCGAGGTCCAGAAGGACATCGGCCTGGTCCCCTACAAGATCCTCGAGCACGACAACGGCGATGCCTGGGTCGCGACCAGCGACGACAGGAAGCTGTCGGCGCAGGAAGTCTCGGCGCGCATCCTCGAGAAGATGAAGAAGACCGCCGAGGACTACCTGGGCGAGAAGGTCACCGAGGCGGTGATCACGGTGCCGGCGTACTTCAACGACAGCCAGCGCCAGGCGACCAAGGACGCCGGCCGTATCGCCGGCCTCGACGTCAAGCGCATCATCAACGAGCCGACCGCGGCCGCGCTGGCCTATGGCCTGGACAAGAGCGGCGGCGACCGCAAGGTCGCGGTCTACGACCTGGGCGGCGGCACGTTCGACGTGTCGATCATCGAGATCGCGGAAGTCGACGGCGAGAAGCAGTTCGAGGTGCTGGCCACCAACGGCGACACGTTCCTCGGCGGCGAGGACTTCGATGCCCGCGTCATCGATTATCTGGTCGAGGAGTTCCAGAAGGATCAGGGGATCGATCTGCGCAAGGATCCGCTGGCGCTGCAGCGCCTGAAGGATGCGGCCGAGCGCGCCAAGATCGAGCTGTCGTCGTCGCAGCAGACCGAGGTCAACCTGCCCTACGTCACCGCCGACGCCTCGGGTCCGAAGCACCTGAACATCAAGCTGACCCGCGCCAAGCTCGAAGCGCTGGTCGAGGACCTGATCAAGCGTTCGATCGAGCCCTGCCGCATCGCGCTCAACGATGCCGGCCTGCGCGCGTCCGACGTCAACGAGGTCATCCTCGTCGGCGGCCAGACCCGCATGCCCAAGGTGCAGCAGGCCGTTGCCGACTTCTTCGGCAAGGAGCCGCGCAAGGACGTGAACCCCGACGAGGCGGTCGCGATCGGTGCGGCGGTGCAGGGTGGCGTGCTGGCCGGCGACGTCAAGGACGTGCTGCTGCTCGACGTGACCCCGCTGAGCCTGGGCATCGAGACCCTGGGCGGCGTGTTCACCAAGATCATCGAAAAGAACACCACGATCCCGACCAAGGCTTCGCAGACCTTCTCCACCGCCGACGACAACCAGTCGGCCGTGACCGTGCACGTGCTGCAGGGCGAGCGCGAGCAGGCCCGCTTCAACAAGTCGCTGGCGCGCTTCGACCTGACCGGCATCGACCCGGCGCCGCGCGGCATGCCGCAGGTGGAGGTGTCGTTCGACATCGATGCCAACGGCATCCTGCACGTGTCGGCCAAGGACAAGAAGACCGGCAAGGAGCAGAAGGTCGAGATCAAAGCCGGTTCGGGCCTGTCGGATGACGAGATCCAGCGGATGGTCGCCGATGCCGAGGCGCACCGCGAGGACGACCGCAAGTTCCAGGAGTTGGTCGCCGCGCGCAACCAGGCCGATGCGCTGGTGCACGCGACCCGCAGCGCGATCAAGGACAACGGCGACAAGGTCCCCGGCGATGTGATCGGCAATGCCGAGGCTGCGATCGCCGAGGTCGAGACCGCGATGAAGGGCGACGACAAGGCGCAGATCGAGGCCAAGTCCAAGAAGCTCGAGGAAGTCTCTCAGCAGCTGTTCGCCGCCGCTGCCGCGGCCGGCCAGCAGGGCGGTGGCGATGTCGGCGGGCAGGGCGATGCGCCCAAGTCCGACGACGTGGTCGATGCCGAGTTCACCGAGGTCAAGGACGACGAGAAGAAGGCGTAATCGCTGGCGTCGTGATGCGTGATCGAAAGAAGCGGAGCTCGGCTCCGCTTCTTTCTCACGCGCTCACGCGCTGACGCTTCGCATCACCCATCACGCATTACGAATCACGGCCTCATGAGCAAACGCGACTACTACGACGTCCTTGGCGTCTCCCGCACCGCCAGCGAAGACGAGCTGAAGAAGGCGTATCGCCGCTGCGCGATGAAGCACCATCCCGACCGCAACCCGGGAGATGCCGCCGCCGAGGCTGCGTTCAAGGAGTGCAAGGAGGCCTACGAGGTGCTCTCGGATGGCGGCAAGCGCCGGATGTACGATCAGCACGGACATGCGGCGTTCGAGCACGGCATGGGCGGCGGCAATGCCGGGCCGGGGTTCGGGCCGGACATGGGCGATATTTTCGGCGACATCTTCGGCAACATCTTCGGCGGCGGCGGACGCAGCGGCCCGCGTCGCGGTGCCGACGTGGGCTATGTGATGGAGCTCGATCTCGAGGAGGCGGTCGCCGGTGTCGAGAAGCGCATCGAGCTGCCGACGTTGACCGGGTGCGACGACTGCAACGGGAGCGGCTCGGAGGACGGCAAGCGCGAGACCTGCTCGACCTGCGCCGGTCGCGGTCAGGTGCGCATGCAGCGCGGGCCCTTCACGATGCAGCAGGCCTGCCCGCATTGCGGCGGGCACGGCCAGGTCATCGCCAATCCCTGCAAGACGTGTCGCGGTGCCGGTCGGGTCGAAGACGAGAAGGTGCTGTCGGTGAAGATCCCTGCCGGCGTCGATTCGGGCGATCGCATTCGGCTGTCGGGCGAAGGCGAGGCCGGTCCGGCCGGTGCGCCGCCCGGCGACCTGTATGTGGAAGTGCGGGTGCGGCCGCACGACATCTTCGTGCGCGACGGCGACGACCTGCACTGCGAGGTGCCGATCCGCATCTCGCAGGCCGCGCTCGGCGACACGGTCCGCGTGCCCACGCTCGGGGGCGAGGCCGAGATCCGCATTCCGGCCGAGACCCAGACCGGCAAGGTGTTCCGCCTGCGCGACAAAGGGGTCAAGTCGGTGCGCAGCCGCTCGGTCGGCGATCTGTATTGCAAGATCTTCGTCGAAACGCCGGTCAATCTCACCGCCGACCAGCGCGATCTGCTGCAACGCTTCGAGGCGACGTTCACCACGGAGAACGCACGCCGGCATTCGCCCAAGTCGAGCACCTTCATGGACGGCGTCAAGGGGTTCTGGGAGCGCATGACGTCCTGATCGCGTCGCGCGCGCAGGACCGCCGCGCAGGACGTTGTCGAGTTGCGCGCGCCCCGCGCCTGATGGCCAGGCACGCAGCGAGACGCGTTCGGGATTGAGGGCGCGCATCAGATCGAGATCGACGCGGTCTGCGAGCGGGCCGTTCTCCAGACTCGCGGCCATGTGTGCCAGGTCGGCATTGGCCGCCAGGACCTCGTCCGGGAATCGCGCATAGGCGATGGGTCTGCCGGCAGCGTGCGAGAACGCCGCCTCCAACGCCCGACCTGTCGCCCGATCGCTGGCGATCTTCAACGTCTTGCCGGCGAATCTTGTCCTGTCGCCGAACAGGGCGGCGACGATCTTGCCGAGGTCCTGCATCGCGATGAGCTGGATCGGATGCGCGCGGTGGATCAGCGACACCCTCGCCCCTGGTCGAGCCCAGCGCCGGGGCGCACCAGCATGTCCAAGAGGATCGTCGGCCGCACGATGGTGGCCGCAAGGGGCAATGCGCGGATGTGGGCCTCGATCCGCGGTTTGGCGTCGAAGCGCGCCACCCCGGTCGGTACGTCGCCGACGCTCGCACCCGACGAGTAGACGAAGTGAGCGACCTCGTGCGCTGCCGCCAGATCGGCAACCTGCGGCCCATGCCGCACCTCGTTCTCGGCCGACAGATCGGCCGGCATCACACTGAAGACGCCATGCGCGCCCGCCATCGCCGATGCCAGGACATCGGCATCGTCCAGTGATCCGGGCACGAGATCGGCGCCAGCGTCCCGCAGCGCGATGGCGGCGGGACGGGAGGGAGCGCGCGAACGGGCCATGGCGTCTTCAGCAAGGCGCGGGCCGCCGACCCGCCTTGCCGTCCGGTTGCCGAGACGCCGACCGCCGCTGACGGCGTATCGCTCGGCGGGTCCTGCCGGCCCCAGTCTTTGCTGGCAACAGGCCATCGGGTCGCCGCATGATGCGCTGGTCTCAAGCGGGAGGCCGCTTGACGGTTGGGTGCGCGCTGACTAGCCCGATCGGTATCCACAGCCGATGTGGATGGCATGACGACAAACATGTGGATAAGCCGCGCCGACCCGCTTGCGATCGCGTGTGTTGTTGGCTGGTCATTTAATCGCCACATGCTGATCCACGGCCCAACGCAGGGCTTGCTTCGCGCAATCGGATCTGTCTGCACACCACGCGCATCGCCTGCGCGCCGGACGGCGTGTCCGCAGCTGCGCGATATGACGATCCAACGCACCGATCGATGGCATTGCAGACACGGGGTTGCGATCGAACCGAAGGCGGGGCGTGTGCCCCTCGCCCTCTTGACGACACCGCGATCGCGGCATCCAGAGCGGTCATCCACAAGCGATGTGGATCGTCTGGTCACAAAGATGTGGATAAGCATCGCGCGGCCGCTTTGCAGGCGGGGGGATTTTGGTTGGTGAAATTTTCGCCACCCAGGCGGGCCGCCGAAAAATCCGGGCTTGACCCGCGCAGCCGCGGATGCATCGCCTGTTGTCGCCTCGGGGTGGGCGAGCGTGGCGACGTGTTCGCGACTTGACGACCGCGCCAGGTCGCCTCCGGTCGCGGTCGTCCACAGCCGGTGTGGATGGCCTGGTCACAAAGATGTGGATAAGCGGCGGCGGCCCTCGATTGGCGCGGCGCGATGATGGTGGCGAAAAAATCGCCATGCATCGCCTGGGCAGGGCAAGCTCGGACTTGACCTGCGCAGCGGTTTGCGTCGGCAGCGCCTCAGGCCCCGCGCGAGGTGCAGCACCTGGCTTGTTGGTGGAACGCTCAGTCCCGGAAACGGTGCGTGGCCGTTTCCTCCCGGGACGGCCGACCGCACTGCCACCTCGACGCTAGAATGCGGACATGAGAACGCGCCCCGATCGTCTTGCCGTTTCGACCCCGCTGCTGTGTATGGCGGTGGCCCGATGAGCGCGCCTGTCCGGGTGCTGGTGCATGGCGCATCCGGCCGGATGGGGCAGGCCGTGCTGCGCTTGGCCGCGTCGTGTGACGAAGTGGCCGTCGTGGCGGCGGTGTCGGGCAGCGCGCCGCGCCAGCGGGTGATCGGCGGTGTGCCGTATTTCGGCGCCGCCGAGCTCGGTGGGGCGCCGACCTTCGATGTCGCCATCGACTTCAGCCTGCCGGCAGGCTTCGATGCGTTGCTGGCGCTGTGCGAGCGACGTGGTGCGGCGCTGGTCTCGGGCACCACCGGGCTGTCGGAGGCGCAGCGCGCCGCTCTGGACGCCGCCGCGGCACGGATCCCGGTGCTGTGGGCGTCGAACTTCAGCCTCGGGGTCGCGGTCCTGCAGGACCTGGTCGCGCGCGCGGCGGCGATGCTGCCGGGCTGGGACTGCGACATCGTCGAGTCGCATCACACGCGCAAGCTCGATGCGCCGTCGGGGACCGCGTTGACGCTGGGCGCGGCCGCCGAAGGGCAGGGCGCCCGCCCGCGCTACGCCTCGATCCGGGCCGGTGACATCGTCGGCGAGCACCTGGTGCAGTTCACGACCCGCGGCGAGCGCATCGAGCTCGTCCACCGGGCCGGCGATCGCGACATCTTCGCGGCCGGCGCGTTGCATGTGGCGGCGCGGCTGGCCGGGCGCGCGCCGCGCCGTTATGCGATCGCCGAGCTCCTCGGGGCAGGCGAGACGACCGCGACGTGACCGGTCGCGTTCGCCGCGCTGGCGCAGCGGGGCCGGCGTCGGTACAATTCTCGCTCGCCTGAACCTCTCGCCTCCGGACCGGCTGCCGCCGCTCTGGCGGTTTCCTGCAACCTGACGTAGGCGAAGACCACGTGACAGATTCCGCAATTCTCGTCCTTGAAGACGGCACCGTGTTCGAGGGCGTTTCCGTGGGCGCTCCTGGCCTGTCGGTCGGCGAAACGGTGTTCAACACCGCAATGACCGGCTACCAGGAAGTGCTCACCGATCCGTCGTATGCGCGCCAGCTGGTGACGCTGACCTATCCGCACATCGGCAATACCGGCTGCACCGACCAGGACGATGAGGCCAATCGGGTGTGGGCCGCCGGGCTGATCGTGCGCGACGTGCCGCGCCGTCCGAGCAACTGGCGTAGCCAGGTGGCGCTGCCCGAGTGGCTGCGCGCACGCGGCATCGTCGCGATCGCCGGCATCGACACCCGCAAGCTGACGCGTCTGCTGCGCGACCGCGGCGCGATGAACGGCGCGCTGATGGCCGGCGAGGTGAACGTGGAGCAGGCGCTCGAGGCCGCGCGCAAGTTCCCGGGCCTGAAGGGCATGGACCTGGCGAAGGTGGTCAGTACGGCCGAACGCTACGCGTGGTCGGATGGCCAGCTCGACCTGGACGCGAACGCGTTCGTGTCGGCGCCGCCGAAGTTCAAGGTCGTGGCCTACGACTACGGCGTCAAGCACAACATTCTGCGCATGCTCGCCGAGCGCGGCTGCGCGCTGACGGTGGTGCCGGCGCAGACGCCGGCCAGCGAGGTGCTCGCGCTGGCGCCCGACGGCGTGTTCCTGTCCAACGGCCCGGGCGATCCGGCACCGTGCGACTACGCAATCGAGGCGATCCGCACCTTCGTCGAGAAGAAGGTGCCGACCTTCGGCATCTGTCTGGGCCACCAGCTGCTGGCGCTCGCGGCCGGCGCGCAGACCATGAAGATGCCGCATGGCCATCATGGTGCGAACCATCCGGTGCAGGCCGTCGATGGCGGCCGGGTGATGATCACCTCGCAGAACCACGGCTTCGCGGTCGACGAATCGACGCTGCCGGCCAACGTGCGCGTGACCCACCGCTCGCTGTTCGACGGCACCAACCAGGGCATCGCGCTGACAGATGCGCCGGCCTTCTCGTTCCAGGGACATCCCGAGGCGTCGCCGGGGCCGCACGACGTGGCGCCGCTCTTCGACCAGTTCGTAGCGCTGATGGAGGCGCGTTGACATGCCCAAGCGTTCCGACATCAAGACCATCCTGATCATCGGCGCCGGGCCGATCGTCATCGGACAGGCCTGCGAGTTCGACTACTCCGGCGCCCAGGCCTGCAAGGCATTGCGCGAGGAGGGCTACCGCGTGGTGCTGGTGAACTCCAACCCGGCCACGATCATGACCGACCCGGAGACCGCGGACGCGGTCTACATCGAGCCGATCAACTTGCAGACGGTCGAGAAGATCATCGCCAAGGAAAAGCCCGACGCGCTGCTGCCGACGATGGGCGGGCAGACCGCGCTCAACTGCGCGCTCGACCTGGCCGACAACGGTGTGCTCGACAAGTACGGCGTGGAGCTGATCGGCGCCAAGCGCGAAGCCATCCGCATGGCCGAGGACCGCGAGCTGTTCCGGGTGGCGATGCAGGAGATCGGCCTGGAGTGCCCGAAGGCCGAGGTCGCGCGCACCTTCGAGCAGGCGATCGAGATCCAGGCCAAGGTCGGCTATCCGACGATCATCCGGCCCAGCTTCACGCTCGGCGGCTCGGGCGGCGGCATTGCCTACAACCGGGAGGAATTCGAGGAGATCATCAAGCGTGGCCTCGAACTGTCGCCGGTCGGCGAGGTGCTGGTCGAGGAATCGGTGCTGGGCTGGAAGGAGTTCGAGATGGAGGTGGTCCGCGACACCGCGGACAACTGCATCATCGTGTGCTCGATCGAGAACCTCGATCCGATGGGCGTGCACACCGGCGACAGCATCACCGTCGCGCCGGCGCAGACGCTCACCGACAAGGAGTACCAGCGCCTGCGCAACGCATCGATCGCAGTGCTGCGCAAGATCGGCGTCGACACCGGCGGCTCGAACGTGCAGTTCGGTATCAGCCCCACGACCGGTCGCGTGGTGGTGATCGAGATGAACCCGCGCGTGTCGCGCTCCTCGGCGCTCGCCTCCAAGGCGACCGGCTTCCCGATCGCCAAGGTCGCGGCCAAGCTGGCGGTCGGCTACACGCTCGACGAACTGAAGAACGAGATCACCGGCGGCAAGACGCCGGCCTCGTTTGAGCCGTCGATCGACTATGTCGTCACCAAGATCCCGCGTTTCGCGTTCGAGAAGTTTCCCACCGCCGATGCCCGGCTGACGACGCAGATGAAGTCGGTCGGCGAGGTCATGGCGATGGGCCGCACGTTCCAGGAGTCGATGCACAAGGCGCTGCGGGGTCTTGAGACCGGCAAGGTCGGCTTCGATCCGACCGGCCTGGACCTCAGTGACGAGGGCGACCTGGCGACGCTGCGCCGCGAAGTCCGCGAGCCGGGCCCCGAGCGCTTGTTCTACCTGGCCGACGCATTCCGCGCCGGCCTGTCGGTCGAGGACGTGCACGCGCTGTCGTACGTCGATCCGTGGTTCCTGGACCAGATCGAGGAGATCATCGCAACCGAACGCGAGGTCGCGGCGAACGGCATCGACGCGCTCGACCAGCGTCGGCTGCGCGCGCTCAAGCGCATGGGCTTTTCCGATGCGCGCCTGGCGCAGTTGCTGGGCACCGACGAGCAGGCCGTGCGCGCGCTGCGTCGCGCGTTCGGCGTGCGCCCGGTCTACAAGCGCGTCGACTCGTGCGCGGCCGAGTTCGCGACCGACACCGCCTATCTGTACTCCACCTACGAGGACGAGTGCGAGGCCAATCCCAGCGGCCGCGAGAAGATCATCGTGCTCGGCGGCGGGCCGAACCGGATCGGGCAGGGCATCGAGTTCGACTATTGCTGCGTCCATGCCGCCCTCGCACTGCGCGAGGACGGCTATGAGACGATCATGGTCAACTGCAATCCCGAGACCGTTTCCACCGACTACGACACCTCCGATCGTCTGTACTTCGAGCCGCTGACGCTCGAGGACGTGCTGGAGATCGTCGAGATCGAGAAGCCCAAGGGCGTGATCGTGCAGTACGGTGGGCAGACGCCGCTCAAGCTGGCGCGCGCGCTCGAGGCCAATGGCGTGCCGATCATCGGCACCTCGCCCGACTCGATCGACCTGGCCGAGGACCGCGAGCGGTTCCAGAAGCTGGTCGACGAGCTCGGCCTCAAGCAGCCGCCCAACCGCACCGCGCGCAATCCCGAGGAGGCGCTGGTGCTGGCGCGCGAGATCGGCTACCCGCTGGTCGTGCGGCCGAGCTACGTGCTCGGCGGCCGGGCGATGGAGGTCGTGCACGCCGATGCCGACCTGGCGCGCTACATGCGCGACGCGGTCAAGGTCTCGAACGATTCGCCGGTGCTGCTCGACCGCTTCCTCGACAATGCGGTCGAGGTCGACATCGATGTGATCGCCGATCGTGAAGGCAATGTGCTGATCGGCGGCGTCATGGAGCACATCGAGGAAGCTGGCGTGCACTCGGGCGACTCGTCGTGTTCACTGCCGCCGTACTCGCTGTCGAGCGACGTGCAGGCGCGCCTGCGCGAGCAGGTCGCGGCGCTGGCCCGCAAGCTGAAGGTCGTCGGCCTGATGAACACCCAGTTCGCGGTGCAGACCGACGATGCGGGCGTGGAGACGATCTTCCTGCTTGAGGTCAATCCGCGCGCCTCGCGCACGGTGCCGTTCGTGTCCAAGGCGATCGGGCTGCCGCTGGCCAAGATCTCGGCGCGCTGCATGGCCGGCAAGACATTGGCCGAGCAGGGGGCCACGACCGAGATCGTGCCGTCGTACTACTCGGTCAAGGAAGCGATCTTCCCGTTCGCCAAGTTCCAGAACGTCGACCCGATCCTCGGACCGGAGATGCGCTCGACCGGCGAGGTCATGGGCGTGGGCGAGAGCTTCGGCGCGGCGTTCGCGCGCGCGCAGGAGGCGGCCAGCATCCGCACCCCGCCCACCAGCGGCAAGGTCTTCGTCTCGGTGCGAGACCCGGACAAGAAGCGCGTACTGCCGGTCGCCCGTGATCTGGCGGCCAAGGGCTATGCGATCGTCGCCACCGCCGGCACCGCCAAGTGGCTGCGCGAGCACGACATCGCCTGCGAGCAGGTCAACAAAGTGGTCGAGGGCCGCCCGCACATCGTCGATCTGATCAAGAACGGCGAGATCGCGTACATCGTCAACACCACCGAAGGCAAGCAGGCGATCTCCGACTCGTTCTCGATCCGTCGCGAGGCGCTGCAGCACCGGGTCACGTACTCGACCACGGTGGCCGGCGCCCGCGCACTGCTGCACTCGCTGGACTATCGCGGCAGCGGCCCGGTGTGGGCCCTGCAGGACCTGCACGCGCGGCTCGACGGCGGCGCGTCGCCATCCAACCCAAGCACAGGAGGGACGCCATGAGGGCACCCATGACCACGCGCGGCGCGCAGCGCCTGCGCGAGGAACTCGAGGAGCTGAAGTCGGTCAAGCGGCCGGCGGTCATCGATGCGATCGCCGAGGCGCGCGCGCACGGCGACCTGAAGGAGAACGCCGAGTATCACGCCGCGCGCGAGCAGCAGAGCTTCATCGAGGGCCGGATCAAGCAGCTCGAGAGCGAGCTGTCGCATGCCGATGTCATCGATGTCGCCAAGCTCAATGCCGGCGACAAGGTGGTGTTCGGCGCGACGGTGGTGATCGCCGATGCGCAGACCGACGAAGAGAAGCGCTATCAGATCGTCGGCGACCTCGAAGCCGACATCAAGCAGGGCCTGATCGCGATTTCATCGCCGGTCGCACGTGCGTTGATCGGCAAGCACGAAGGCGACAGCATCAGTATCGACGCGCCTGGCGGTACCCGCGATTACGACATCGTCAGCGTCGAGTATCTCGGCTGACCCGATGACCTCGGCGACGTTCCTGCTGCCCGCCGCTGCGCGTTTCGGCGCGCAGCGCTGGCAGCCGGACATCGTGCGTGCGCTGGGCCGTGCCGATCGCAGCACGGCCGCGCCGGGCCGGCGGCCGCAGCTTGCGCGGCACGTCGATCTTCCCGGGGGCGGCTGGCCGCTGGCGGCGCTGTCGCGCCAGGTCGACGTCGGCGATGCGGGGGCGCCGGACAATGCCTGGCTGCGCGCTGACCCGGCCTGGCTGCAGCCCGACATCAACGGTGTGCGCCTGATGGGCCACGGCGATACGCTGGGGCTGGTGCAGGCCGATGTCGACGCGCTGCTGCCGGCACTGCAGCCGATATTCGCCGATGCTGGCTTCGCGCTCGACGCACCCGCACCGTCGCGCTGGTATCTGCGGCTGCCCCGGGAGACTGCGCTGCCGGTGTCCGTCGATCCGTCCGAGGCGCTGGGCACCGATCTGGCAGATCATGACGACGGCGGCGCCCAGGGGCGGCGCTGGCGGGCGTTGGCGAACGAGGCCCAGATCCTTCTGCACACCCATCCCTGGAATGCCGCGCGTGCGGCGGCCGGGCGACCGCCGGTCAATGCGCTGTGGTTCTGGGGCGGTGGCCCGCTGCCTGACGGCGCCGCAGTCGCCCGCAGCGCACAGGCCCGCGTGCTCACCGACGATGCGACGCTGTGCGCGCTCGCGGCGATCGCGACCGAGGTCGACCCACTGCCGTCCGCGTGGCCCGCGCTGCGCGAGGCCTTGCTGATCGACCTGG
The DNA here is from genome assembly GCF_039673825.1 of Luteimonas sp. TWI662. NCBI lineage: Bacteria > Pseudomonadati > Pseudomonadota > Gammaproteobacteria > Lysobacterales > Lysobacteraceae > Luteimonas > Luteimonas sp. TWI662. The sequence goes on from NZ_JBDJMI010000025.1 coordinate 23,218, forward strand.
GCGGGCTGCGGGACCTGCGCCAGTTGCAGGCCGACTGGCTGCGGCCGGCACTCGCGGCGCTGGCCGGTGGCCGGCTGGACACGCTGGTCCTCGACCACGAGGACGGCTTGGTATTGACCTTGCGCCGCTGGCACCGCCTGCGCGTCTGGCGCCGTCCCCATGGGCCGGCCACGGCGGCGCAGCGATGACGCGTCCGCCACCGACGATCCGCCGTCGCGACAGCGCGCCTGGCGGCGACTGGCCGGAGACGGTGCCGGCGCTGCTGCGGCGCATCTACGCGGCGCGCGGCGCGCACGACCTGCAGGCCGCGCAGCCGCGTCTGGCCGGGCTGCTGCCGCCCGACGCGCTGTCGAACATCGATGCGGCGGCGGCGCTGCTCGCCGATGCGATCGCGCAGGGCAGGCGGATCCTGGTCGTTGGCGATTTCGATTGCGACGGTGCGACGGCGTGTGCGGTCGCGGTGCGCGGGCTGCGCATGCTCGGTGCGCGTGATGTCGTGCATGCTGTGCCCAACCGCATCGTCCACGGCTACGGGCTGTCGCCCGGGCTGGTCGATGCACTGGCGCCACTGGCGCCGGCGCTGCTGGTGACCGTCGACCATGGCATCGCCTGCCACGCCGGCGTCGCGGCAGCGAAAGCACGCGGCTGGCAGGTGCTGGTGACCGATCATCATCTGCCGGGCGAGGCGCTGCCGCCGGCCGATGCGATCGTCAATCCGAACCTGCCCGGCGACCGGTTCCAGAGCAAGGCACTGGCCGGCGTCGGCGTGATCTTCTATGTGCTGCTGGCGCTGCGTCGGCGCCTGCGCGAGGTTGGCGCCTTCGCAGGTGCGGCGCCGGACCTGTCGAGCCTGCTCGATCTGGTCGCGGTGGGCACGGTCGCCGATCTCGTGCCGTTGGACGTCAACAACCGGGCGCTGGTCGCAGCCGGGTTGCGCCGGCTGCGCAACGGCCAGGGCTGCCCCGGCCTGCAGGCCTTGATCGACGTGTCGGGGCGGCAGGCGGCGCGCCTGACCACCGGCGACATCGGCTTCGGCGTCGCGCCGCGGATCAATGCCGCCGGGCGCCTGGAGGACATGGCGATCGGCATCGAATGCCTGCTCACCGACGACGCGGCCCAGGCGCACACGCTGGCGGCGACGCTGCACGCGATCAACGCCGAGCGCCGCGCGGTGCAGCAGTCGATGCTCGATGATGCCGAGGCCGCGGTCGCCAGCCGGCCACCGGTCGATCCCGCGACGATCGGGGTCTGCCTGCATGATCCGCAATGGCATCCGGGCGTCGTCGGCCTGGTGGCCTCGAAGATGAAGGATGCGCTGCATCGGCCGGTGATCGCGTTTGCGCCGGCCGAGCCGGGCAGCGACCAGTTGCGCGGCTCGGCGCGCTCGATCCCGGGCCTGCATATCCGCGACGTGCTGGCCGCGGTCGATGTGGCGCAGCCGGGGCTGATCGAGCGCTTCGGCGGCCATGCGATGGCGGCGGGCCTGAGCCTGCGGCTGGAGGCGTTGCCGGCGTTCGAGCGCGCCTTCGGGCAGGCGGTCGCGGGGATGCTCGATCCGGCGCTGCTGCGGGCGGAGATCGTCACCGACGGTGCGCTCGGGCCCGGCGAATTCGACATCGTGCACGCCGCGCACCTGCGCGACGCCGGCCCCTGGGGGCAGGGCTTCCCCGAGCCGTTGTTCGACGGCGAGTTCGCGGTTGTGGACTGGCGGGTGGTCGGAGGGCGGCACCTCAAGCTCAGCCTGCGGCTCGATGGCCGTCCGGCCACCGTCGATGCGATCCATTTCGGCGCCTGGCGCGAGGTCGCACCGGCGCCGCGCGAGCGCATCGTCTACCGGCTCGCGCCCGATGACTACCGCGGCGGCGATGCGGTGCAGTTGCTGGTCGAGCACCGGGAGCCGATCGCGGGCTGAGGAGACGGCATCGGCGGCGGACGTGACCTGCGCACGTCGGAGCACGCCTGTCGCCTCAAGCCCCCAAAAACCGGGGTCAGAGTGCAATTTCGCGGGACGAAATTGCACTCTGACCCCGGTTTTGGATCCCGGTTTTGGTTTGGCGAGGGGCTGGATGGCCCCATCTTCACAGTGGAGCGTCCATCGGCTGCGGGGAATTGGCCGCCTTCCGCCCCCGGCGATCCGTGATCCCTTTTTCTCTGAACGGGTGCGAGAATGCGCCGCCGCGTCCGCGATTGCGCAGGACGCCTCTATTGTCGAAGGGAGATTCGCTTGAAAACCGTCCATACGCTTTCGCTGGCGATCGCGCTCGCTATCGCGCCCGCCTGGGTGCAGGCCCAGGCCAACGACCCCGCGCCGCTGTCGATCGGCGGCGAAGTGCGCGGCGAGATCACCAGCCGCTCCAGTCTCAATCACCAGGATGGCTCGCGTAGCCAGCTCTACCGCGTGGACCTGCGCGAGGGCGAGGTCGCGACGTTCAAGGTCACCGGTGCGCTGCGCGCGCGGCTGGCGGCCTTCCTGGACAACGAGCTGATCGCGTCGTCGAACGACCGTGGCGAGACCTCGTCGCTGACGATCCGCGCCCGGCGTGCGGGCCGTTACACCATCGCCGTCAGCGGCACCGATGCCTCGTCGTATGGCCCCTACACGCTGATCTCCTCGCGTGTGGATACCTACAACGGCCAAGCGCTTCGCGTCGGTGCGACCATCGGCGACTGGACCGATGGCGAGCGCGAGTTGCCGCTGCAGATCGACCGCGACGGGATCTACACGATCGACATGATGTCCGACGACTTCGATGCGGTCCTGGCGCTGGACGGGCCCGGCGTCTCGGTCACCAACGACGACGGCGGCGAGGGCAGCAATGCGCGTCTGACGCTGCGCCTGGCGCCGGGTCGCTATCGCCTGACCGCCAAGCGGTACGGCAGCGACGGCGCCAGCGGCGCCTACCGCATCAGCGTCACCGCCTCGACCTTCGAGACCGGGGACCTGCGCGAAGGCGGTGAGCTCGCGGTCGGGTCGACGGTCACGGGGCTGTACGCCGGTCGCCCGCACACCTACCGCTTCACGCTGCCCGAGCGTCGGGTGGTCCGTCTGGACATGCGCAGCGACGAGATCGACCCGCTGATGCGGCTGTCCGGCCAGGGCGTGCAAAAGGAGGACGACGACGGCGGCGAGCGCCTCAATGCGCGCATCGGCATGCTGCTCGAAGCCGGTACCTACACGCTCCAGGCCGACAGCGCGACGCCTGGCGCAGGCCCCTACACCCTGTCGCTCACCGCGACCGCGGTGCCTGAGGGGGCTGGCGGTGGCACGCTGACGATCGCCCGCCCGGCCGAGACCGCGCTGCTGCCCGGCATGACCGACCGCTGGTCGTTCGAGGTCCGCAGCGCCGGCGACTACGCGATCGAGATGCGTTCCAGCCAGATCGACAGCTACCTGTCGCTGACCAAGGACGGCAACGAGGTGGCGAGCGACGACGACGGTGCCGGTGGGCTCGATGCCCGGATCGTCCAGCGGCTCCAGCCCGGCCGCTACGTGGTCGAGGCCTCGGCGATCGATGGCGACGCCGGTGGTCCGTATCGCATCCTGCTCGAGCGCCGTTGAGGCGACATCCCGGCCGGTGCTGTGCGCCGGCCGGGACTGCCGGGTGCGCGGCTTGCTAGAATCCCCGGCTCTTTACGCGAGTCCCACCGCACCATGATCGAACTCAATCCTGTTCGCCAGCGCATCGCCGACCTTCGCGGTCGGCTGGATGCGCTGAGGGGGTATCTTTGACTACGACGCCCGCCGCGAGCGTCTAGAAGAAGTCGAGCGCGAGCTCGAAGACCCGACTGTCTGGAACGATCCCGAGCGCGCGCAGGCCCTGGGCCGCGAGCGCGCCATGCTCGACAAGATCGTCAACGGCATCCGTGACCTGACCGAGGGCCTGGACGGGGCGGCCGAATTGCTGGAACTGGCCGAGTCGGAGAACGACGAGGACACCGCGCAGGCGGTCGTCGCCGATATCGAAGGGTACGCCGGCCAAGTCGACAAGCTGGAGTTCCAGCGCATGTTCTCCGGCGAGATGGACTCGGCCGCCGCGTTCGTCGACATCCAGGCAGGTGCCGGCGGCACCGAAGCCCAGGACTGGGCCGAGATGCTGCTGCGCATGTACCTGCGCTGGGCCGAGAGCCGCGGCTGGAAAGCCGAGCTGATGGAAGTCTCGGGCGGCGAAGTGGCGGGCATCAAGTCGGCGACGTTCCGGGTCGAGGGCGACTTCGCCTACGGCTGGCTCAAGACCGAGATCGGCGTGCACCGGCTGGTGCGCAAATCGCCGTTCGACTCCGACAACCGCCGGCACACCTCGTTCACCTCAGTGTTCGTGTCCCCGGAGGTCGACGACAAGATCGACATCGAGATCAACCCGGCTGACCTGCGGACGGATGTCTACCGTTCGTCCGGTGCCGGCGGCCAGCACGTCAACAAGACCGAGTCGGCGGTGCGCATCACCCACGTGCCGACCAATACCGTCGTCGCTTGCCAGACCGAACGCAGCCAGCATGCCAACCGCGACCGCGCGATGAAGATGCTCGCCGCCAAGCTCTACGAGCTGGAGCTGCAGAAGCGCAATGCCGAGAAGGATGCGCTGGAAGCGACCAAGTCCGACATCGGCTGGGGCAGCCAGATCCGCAACTACGTGCTCGACCAGAGCCGCATCAAGGATCTGCGCACAGGCGTGGAGCGCAGCGACACCCAGAAGGTGCTCGATGGCGACCTGGACGAGTTCGTCGAGGCGGCGCTCAAGTCCGGCCTGGAGGCGGGGGCCAAGCGCGTGGATGCCAACTGAGTGCTTTGGCCTGCTGCGGATCGGCGCCGATCACCGCCGGTCCGGCCGCAGGTGCGCTGCACCGCGGGGCGTGCGCCCGGCGCAGCGAGGCGTCGACGCAGCGTCCAGGCGGTCCACGTGCAGAGCGTCCCGCGTCTGCGGACATGACCCCACCCCGCCGGGCGCCGTCCTGTCCTGATCCGTTCCTGCCGCGCTGACCCGCGGCCTACACCTGATTTTCCGAGACCCTCATGAGCCAGCAGCCCGACAGCCCCCAGCCCGCCGACGACAACGCCCTGATCGCCGAGCGTCGCGGCAAACTGGCCGCGCTGCGCGGGCAGGGCGTGGCGTTTCCCAATGACTTCCGCCGCCGCGATGAGGCCGGCGCGCTGCAGGCGCGGTATGCCGATGCCGAGCGGTGGACGGGCGAGGCACTGGACGCCGAAGGCGCACCGGTCGCGGTGGCCGGCCGCCTGATGGCCAAGCGGGTCATGGGCAAGGCCGCGTTCGCGCAGATCCAGGACGTGAGCGGCCGGATCCAGCTGTTCCTGCAATCGACGACGCTGGGCGAGCGCTATGACGCGTTCAAGGGCTGGGACGTGGGCGACATCGTCGCGGCCGAAGGCACGCTGATGCGCACCAAGACCGGCGAGCTGTCGATCAAGGCCGACAGCTTGCGCCTGCTGACCAAGTCGCTGCGGCCGTTGCCCGACAAGTGGCACGGACTGTCGGATGTCGAGCAGCGCTATCGCCAGCGCTACGTCGATCTGATCGTCTCGCCCGAGGCGCGCGCGGTGTTCGTCAAGCGTTCGCGCATCGTCGCGGCGATCCGCCAGTGGCTCGATGCGCGCGACTTCCTCGAGGTCGAGACGCCGATGATGCATTACCTGGCCGGCGGCGCGGCGGCCAAGCCGTTCACGACGCATCACAATGCGCTGGACCTGGACCTCTACCTGCGCGTGGCGCCCGAGCTCTACCTCAAGCGCCTGGTCGTGGGCGGATTCGAGCGCGTCTACGAGATCAACCGCAACTTCCGCAACGAGGGCGTGTCCACGCGGCACAACCCCGAGTTCACGATGCTCGAGCTCTACGAGGCCTATGTCGCCTACGAGGAGGTCATGGATCTGACCGAGGCGTTGATCCGCGACGTGGCGGTGCAGGCGGTCGGCACGACCGCGCTGGAATGGGACGGTCATGCGATCGACGTCGGCCCGGCCTTCCGCCGCTGGAAGCTCGAGGAGGCGGTGCGCGAACTCAATCCGCAGATCAGTGTTGCCGACTGCCGCGACCGCGAGGCGCTGGCCGCGCATTGCGTGCGCCTGGGCGTGCACGTCAAGCCGGGCTATGGCTGGGGCAAGCTGCTGCTGGAGATCTTCGAAAAGACCGTCGAGACCGGCCTGATCCAGCCGACCTTCATCACCCATTACCCGGTCGAGGTCTCGCCGCTGGCGCGCGAATCGGACACCGAAGCCGGCATCACCGACCGCTTCGAGCTGTTCATCGGCGGCAAGGAGATCGCCAACGGCTTTTCCGAGTTGAACGATCCCGAGGACCAGGCCGCGCGCTTCCGGGCCCAGGTCGACGCCCGCGCGGGCGGCGACGACGAGGCGATGCACTTTGATGCCGACTACATCCGCGCGCTCGAGGTCGGCCTGCCGCCGACCGGCGGCCTGGGGATCGGCATCGACCGGCTGGTCATGCTGTTGACCGGGTCCTCGTCGATCCGCGACGTGCTGTTGTTCCCGTACATGCGCCCGCAGACCGAGGCCTGAGGCCGGCCCGGATGCCTCCGCCGGCGGCGCCTCGATGCGTCGCTGAATAGGATTCCCCCCGTTCCTGGCAGGGCGCGCTAAGATCGCTCAAGCGCGATGCCACCGGTATCTGCGCATCGCCAGAAGGGGCCTGCGTTGAACATCGTGATCGTCGACGACCAGACGTCCGCGCGAACCATGTTGCGGCACATCCTCGAGGACATCAGCCCCGAGCTCGATGTCTTCGACTTCGAGGATCCGGAGCAGGCGCTGGGCTGGTGCGACAGCCACCGCGCCGATCTGCTGCTGCTCGACTACCGGATGCCGGGCATGGACGGGCTGGAGTTCGCCCGCCGCTTCCGCAAGCTGCCCCCGCACCGGGATGTGCCGGTCGTGCTGGTCACCGTGGTCGGTGACGAGCCGATCCGCCAGGCGGCGCTCGATGCCGGCGTCATCGATTTCCTGGTCAAGCCGGTGCGCCCGCGCGAACTGCGCGCCCGCTGCCGCAACCTGCTGCAGCTGCGCCAGCAGGCCGAGTCGGTCAAGCAGCGGGCCTTGTCGCTCGAGCAGCGCCTGCTGCGCAGCATGCACGAGGTCGAGGAGCGCGAGCGCGAGACGCTGACCCGGCTGGCGCGCGCGATCGCCTATCGCGATGCCAGCACCAGCGCCAATCTCGAGCGCGTGGCCGCGGTCGCCGGCATGGTCGCCGAGGCGATGGGGCTGTTCGAGGACGAGGTGCGGATGATCGAACTGGCCGCGCCGCTGCACGACATCGGCAAGATCGCGATGCCCGATGCGATCTTGATGAAGCCCGGGCCGCTGGACGAGGCCGAACTGGAGGTGATGCGCCAGCATCCGCGCATCGGTTACGAGCTGCTGAGCGACAGCCACAACCGGTTCGTCCAGCTCAGCGCGACCATCGCGTTGCGCCATCAGGAGCGTTTCGACGGCAGCGGCTACCCGGATGGGCTGTCGGGCGAGCAGATCCCGCTGGAGGCGCGGATCGTCGCAGTGGCCGATGTGTTCGACGCGCTGGTGTCGCGTCGCCCGTACAAGCGCGCCTGGTCGATGGACGAGGCGCTCGAGTACATCGGGCACAACAGTGGACGCGCGTTCGATCCGCGCTGCGTGGAGGCGCTGCTGTCGAACCGGGCGCGGCTGGAGGAGATCTGCGCACGCCTGGACCGGACCGCCACCCGGCTGCAATGACGTGAGTCGCGTCGTCCGCTGGATCGGCAGCCGCCTGGCAGGGCGGCCCGACAGCGAGCATGGCCAGGCGGCCGTGCGCCTGGTCATGCTCTGCGTGATCTATGCCTACCTGCAGCTGGTGGTGGGTCGCCATGCCGATGTCGAGCGCGAGCTGCGCCTGTCGGAGGCCTACCTGGCGGTCGAGGTCGCGGTCGCGTTGGGCATCGCCGGTTGGCTGCTGTGGCGCCCCGGTGTCTCGCACCCGCGCCGGGTGCTCGGCATGCTGGCCGACTACAGCCTGATGGGGGTGGGCCTGTACCTGCTCGGCGACCTGCTGGCCTGGCTGTACGTGGTGATCATGTGGGTCACGGTCGGCAACGGCCTGCGATTCGGGCCGCGTTACCTGTACGCAGCGATCGGCTTTGCGGTGACCACGTTCGCGATCGCGATCGCGTCCACCCCGTACTGGTACCAGCACAACCTGCCGTTGGCGCTGGGCCTGCTCGCCGGGCTGGTCGCCGTACCGCTCTATCTGAGCTCGCTGCTGCGCGCGCTCACCGACGCCACGGCCGCCGCGCGGGCCGCGAGCGAAGCCAAGAGCCGGTTCCTGGCCAACATGAGCCACGAGTTCCGCACGCCGCTCAACGGCATCGTGGGCATGTCGGAACTGCTGGTCACGACCCCGCTGAGCGCGGAGCAGCGCGAGAGCGCGCTGGTCATCCAGACTTCGGCCAAGGCCTTGCAGGCGCTGGTCGACGACGTGCTGGACCTGTTCAAGATCGAAGCCGGCAAGTTCCAGCGCAACGACGCCGCGTTCGCGCTCTCCGACCTGGTGCACGGCATCGAGGTCATGCTGGGGCCGAGCGCGCAGTCCAAGGGGCTGGCGCTGACCTCGTCGATCGCCGTCGACGTGCCGGCCACGCTGCATGGCGACAGTAACCGCCTGCGGCAGATCCTGGTCAATCTGCTGTCGAACGCGATCAAGTTCACCGAGCGCGGCGAGGTCACACTCGCGATCTCCATGGTCGAGGCCGGTCCGGAGCGGGTGCGGGTTCGGTTCTCGGTCCGCGACACCGGCATCGGCATCGCGCCCGATGCGCTGATCCGCATCTTCGATGCCTTCGAGCAGGTCGATTCCGGGCTCGGGCGACGCTACGGGGGCACGGGCCTGGGGACCACGATCGCCAAGGGCCTCGCCGAGCAGATGGACGGCAGCATCCAGGCCGAAAGCCAGCCGGGGCAGGGCTCGCATTTCTGGGTGGAGCTGCCGTTCGGCCGCGTCGCCGGCCAAGCGCCGTCGCGCAGGGTGGGCGACGGCAACGTGATCGCGTTCGCCGATCCTTTCGTGCGCCATCGGGCCCGGGTCGCGCCGCTGCGCGTGCTGGTCGCCGACGACCAGTCGGCCAATCTGATGGTGCTGCGCCGCCTGCTCGAGCGCGCGGGCCATCGCCCGCTGCTGGTGGACGATGGCGAAGCGGTGCTCGATGCGCTCGAGCGCGAGCGTTTCGACGCGGTGATCACCGATCTGCACATGCCCGGTGCCGATGGCCTGGATATCCTCCGGCAGACCCGCGTCATCGAGGCGGGCAGCGGCCGGCGCACACCGTTCATCGTGCTGACCGCCGATGCCACCGCCGAGGCGCAGGAGAATTGTCGACGCGCGGGCGCGTTCGCCTACCTCACCAAGCCGGTGGTCATCGAGCGGCTGCTCGAAACGCTGGCCGAGATCGCGCCGGGCGTGGAGGCGGGACGACGCACGTCCGACCTGCGGCCGCGGGTGGATCGGTTGTCGACGCCGGTCATCGACGAGATGCGGGAGATGGGGTTCGACGAGGCGTTCATTCGGCGCTTCGTGTCCGAATGCGCGCGCGACGCGCGCAAATGCCTGGTCGACCTGGCGGGCGCATCGAATGCGGGGCGATGGGACGAGGTCCGCGACCTGTGCCATGCGCTCAAGGGCACGGCCGCCAACCTCGGCGCCGCCGAGCTCGAGGCGCAGGCGGCGCGCGGCATGCGGATGCCGTCCGACCGTCTGGCCATCGAATGGCGGCTGCTGCTACAAGGGCTGGACCGGGCGCTCGACCAGGCGCTGGAGGCGCTGCGGGTGCGCGGCGACCTGCCGCGGGCCGACCTGCCCGGGTCAGACGCCGTCTGACCCGGGGGGCGGAGGCGCTCAGCCGCCGACGGCGGTGCGTTCGACCTCGGCCGAAGCGGGCTGCAGGCGTTGCTGCGCGCGGACCAGGCGCTCCATCGTCCGCAGGTGCCGCACCTCGAGTTGCAGAGCGGTATCGACCCAGATGTCGGTGATGCGGACCAGTTCGGCGAGCGGGATCGGATGGGCGCCGTCGCGGACGCGGTGCAACGCCAGCCGCGCAGTGGCGATCCGTCGCTGCTTGCGGATCTGCTCGTGGACCGCATGCACGCCTTCCCCAGGCTCGACCAGCACATCGACCAGGCCGAGCCGGTGCAGGTCCTCGCTGCTGTACATGGTGCCGCCGAGCATCATCGCCTCGGCGACCTGCGGGCTCACCCGCTGGACCAGCAGCGAGTAGGCGCCCATGCCCGGGAACAGGCCGAACAACACCTCCGGAAAGCCCATCTGAACGCCGCGCTCGGCGACGATGGTGCGGCAGGCCAGGGCGAGCTCCAGGCCGCCGCCCAGCGCATCGCCCTGGACGAGCGCGATGGTGTGGGCGTTGGGATGCAACCGGGTCTGCAGCAGGTGGATATTGTCCACGCACTGGCGGGCGTAGCGGGTCAGCGCCGCGCGGTCGCGCTGTCGGATCAGTTCGACGAACAACTGCAGGTCGCCGCCGAGGTTGTACACGGGGGCATCGGAGGCCACAACGATGTGCGACAGGTGCGCCGGGGCGAGCCTGGCGCGCTCGGAGATCTGCTCGATGCTCGCCTGGGCGAACAGCCGCAGTTCGCGCAGCAGGCCGAGCGAGAAGCAGGGCCGGTAGTCAGGCTGGGGACTGGCCGGCTGCGCATGCATGAAGCACCAGTGCGCGTCGTTGGAGGCGTCGTGGTGCTGGCGGAGGAAGGACGGCGCAGCAGCGCCTTCGCGACGAATGGACTCGATGGTTTGCATTGAAAAATCCCCTGAAACGGGGTCCGAACCGTCGGGCGCCGGCGCAGACCCGCGTGGATGCTGAATCGCCCGATCCGCGCTCTATGCGCGCATCGGGCCGTCAGGGCAATGGCTTCAATGGCTTGCAGACACTTTGCGACGAATATCGTGTCGAAAGTGTGATCGCGGTCACGCCTCGGGGGCAGCTTCGCGCAGTTCGCGGCGCAGGATCTTGCCCACGTTGGTCTTCGGCAGCTCGTTGCGGAATTCGACGATCCGCGGGTGCTTGTAGCCGGTCAGGTGCTCGCGGGCGTGGGCCTTGACCTGGTCGGCGGTGAGGCTGGGGTCCTTGCGCACGATGACGACCTTGACCACCTCGCCCGAGCGCTCGTCGGGCACACCGATCGCCGCGACCTCGAGCACGCCCGGCATCATCGCGATCACGTCCTCGATCTCGTTGGGATAGACATTGAACCCCGAGACCAGAATCATGTCCTTCTTGCGGTCGACGATGTAGAAGTAGCCGCCGGCATCCATCCGCGCCATGTCGCCGGTGTGCAACCAGCCTTCGCCATCGATGGCCTCGGTGGTGTCGTCCGGGCGTTGCCAGTAGCCCTTCATCACCTGGGGGCCGCGGATGCACAGCTCACCGACCTCGTCGACCGGCAACTGCGCGCCGTTCTCGTCCTTGATGCAGGCCTCGGTGGAGGGCACCGGCAGGCCGATCGAGCCGTTGTAGTCGGCCAGCGTCATCGGGTTGATACAGGCTGCCGGCGAGGTCTCGGTCAGGCCGTAGGCTTCCACCAGCGTGGTCCCGGTCACGGCCTTCCAGCGCTCGGCCACCGCGCGCTGGACGGCCATGCCGCCGCCCAGGCTCAGGTGCAGCCGCGAGAAGTCGACCTGATCGAAACCGGGGGTGTTGAGCAGGCCGTTGAACAGCGTATTGACGCCGGTGATGGCGGTCATGCGGATGCCCTTGAGCTCCTTGACGAAGCCGGGCATGTCGCGCGGATTGGTGATCAGGTGGTTGTGGCCGCCGAACTCCATGAACACCAGGCAGTTCGCGGTCAGTGCGAAGATGTGATAGAGCGGCAACGCGGTGACGATCAGTTCCTCGCCGCGCTTGGCGTCGGTGCCCAGCCAGGCCGCCGCCTGCTGCATGTTGGCGACCATGTTGCGATGGGTGAGCATCGCCCCCTTGGCCACGCCGGTCGTGCCGCCGGTGTACTGCAGAAACGCGATGTCCTCGTGCGCGATCGCGACTTCGGGCAGCGTGTGCTTGCGGCCGCGGGCGAGGGCCTCGCGGAAGCGGATCGCGCCGTGGATGGTGTAGTCGGGCACCATCTTCTTGACGTGCTTGACCACCAGATTGACGATCGCACCCTTCGGAAAGCCGAGCAGGTCGCCCAGGCCCGTGGTCACGACCTGCTGGATGCGGGTATCGGCGATGACGTCCTGGACTGTCTTGCCGAAGTTGTCCATGACCAGGATCGCCGCGGCGCCGGAGTCGACCAATTGGTGGCGCAGCTCGCGGGCGGTGTACATCGGATTGGTGTTCACCACCGTCAGCCCGGCGCGCAGAATGCCGAAGATGGCGATCGGGTACTGCAGGCAGTTGGGCATCATGACCGCGACGCGGTCGCCCTTCTTGAGCTTGAGCTCGCCCAGCAGGTAGGCCGCGAACTGCTGACTGTAGGTGTCGAGTTCGCCGTAGGTGAGCGTCTTGCCCATGTTGGAGAACGCAGGCTTGTCGCGGTACTTCGCGATCGCCTCGTCGAGGACCGCCGGAACGGAGGGGTACTCGTTGGGATCGATTTCGGCGGGGATGCCCGCAGGGTAGTTCGCCAGCCACGGGCGTTGGTCGGTCATTCGGTCTTCTCCCTGATGAAGGCCGTCACTCGAAGCGGTGAGCGTACCTGCGCAATCGCGTTCGATTGGAGCACAGGCTTTCTGGGGGAGGCAAGGCGCGGCGCGGCAGCTGCGCCGCGCACGCGCAACGCCCGCCGCGTTGCGGCGGGCGGGGCTTGGGCCGGGGCCGGACTCAGGCGGCCTTCTTCGCGGCGAGTTGGCGCAGCACGTAGTGCAGCAGGCCACCGTGGCGGAAGTACTCCACTTCCTTCGGGGTCAGCAGCAGCACGTGGACCTGGAAACGGACCTCGCGCCCGTCAGCCTTGGTCGCCACCACCTGGGCGCGCTTGGCGCGGCCATCGTCGAGGCCGGTGATGTCGATCGTCTCGGTGCCGTCCAGTCCCAGCGTCTGCGCATTCTCGCCGTCCTGGAACCGGCACGGCAGCACGCCCATGCCGACGAGGTTGGAGCGGTGGATGCGCTCGAAGCTTTCGGCGATCACCGCCTTGACGCCGAGCAGGTTGGTGCCCTTGGCCGCCCAGTCGCGCGACGAACCGGTGCCGTACTCCTTGCCGGCGAACGCCACCAGCGGGACGCCGTCGGCGCGGTACTTCATCGCCGCGTCGTAGATCGCCAGTTTCTCCGGCTCGCCCTTGCCGAAGTACAGCGTGTTGCCGCCTTCCTCGCCACCGAAGAACAGGTTCTTGATGCGGATGTTGGCGAAGGTGCCGCGGACCATCACGTCGTCATTGCCGCGGCGTGAACCGTAGCTGTTGAAGTCCGCTGGCTGGACGCCGCGCGACTGCAGGAAGCGGCCGGCAGGCGAGTCCTTCTTGATGTTGCCGGCAGGCGAGATGTGGTCGGTGGTGATCGAGTCGCCGAACAGGCCCATCACGCGCGCGCCGTGGATGTCGTCGATGCTGCCCACGTCCATCGTCATGCCCGCGAAGTAGGGGGGGTTCTTGATGTACGTCGAGGCTTCGTCCCAGGCATACAACTCGCCGTCGGGCGACTCGATGGTGTTCCAGCGGGTGTCGCCCTTGAACACGTCGGCGTAGTTCTTGGCGAACATCTCCGGCCCGATCGTGCGTGCGATGAAGTCGCCGATCTCCTTGTTCGACGGCCAGATGTCGCGCAGGTAGACCGGATTGCCGTCCGGGTCCTTGCCCAGGGGGTCGTGGGTCAGGTCGATGTCGACGGTGCCGGCGATCGCGTAGGCGACCACCAGCGGTGGCGAGGCGAGGTAGTTCATCTTGACCTCGCCGTGGATGCGGCCCTCGAAGTTGCGGTTGCCAGACAGCACCGCCGCGACCGCGAGGTCGTTCTCGGCGATGCCCTTGGACACCGCATCGGGCAGCGGCCCGGAGTTGCCGATGCAGGTCGTGCAGCCGTAGCCGACGACGTAGAAGCCGAGCTTCTGCAGGTCGTCCATCAGGCCGGCCTTTTCGAGGTAGTCGGTGACCACCAGCGAGCCGGGGCCCAACGAGGTCTTGACCCACGGGGCCGCCTTCAGGCCCTTGGCCGCCGCATTGCGCGCGAGCAGGCCGGCACCGAGCATCACCGCCGGGTTGGAGGTGTTGGTGCAGGAGGTGATCGCGGCGATGACCACCGAGCCGTCGGTGAGCTCGTGCTCGCCGTCGTCGAGGGTGATTTTCGAAACCGGCCGGGCGGCCAGGCGCTCGGCCTGTGGCTGGCCGCCGCCTTCCTTTTCGAAGCGGTCGATCTGCGCGTCGTTGGCTGCATCGCGGCGCGCGGTCAGCGCACCGACGTTGTCGGCGAAGTTCTGCTGCACATCCTCCAGCAGCACACGGTCCTGCGGACGCTTGGGGCCGGCGAGCGACGGCCGCACGTCGCCCATGTCCAGCGTCAGCACGCTGCTGTACTCGGCTTCGGGCGCGCCCGGCTCGTGCCAGAGCTGCTGCGCCTTGGCGTAGGCCTCGACCAGGGCGATCTGCGCTTCGCTGCGGCCCGACAGCCGCAGGTAGGTCAGCGACTCGGCGTCGATCGGGAAGATGCCGCAGGTCGCGCCGTACTCGGGCGCCATGTTGCCGATCGTGGCGCGGTCGGCCAGCGGCAGATGCTGCAGCCCGTCGCCGAAGAACTCGACGAACTTGCCGACCACGCCGTGCTTGCGCAGCATCTGGGTGACGGTCAACACCAGGTCGGTCGCGGTCGCACCCTCGGGCAGCCGGCCGGTCAGCTTGAAGCCCACGACCTGCGGAATCAGCATCGACGAGGGCTGGCCGAGCATCGCGGCCTCGGCCTCGATGCCGCCCACGCCCCAGCCCAGCACGCCGATGCCGTTGATCATCGTGGTGTGCGAGTCGGTGCCGAACACGGTATCGGGGTAGGCCCACAGGGTGCCGTCCTCGCGCTCGGCGGTCATGACCACGCGGGCCAGGTGCTCGAGGTTGACCTGGTGGACGATGCCAGTGTTGGGCGGCACAACCTTGAAGTTGTCGAACGCCTTCTGGCCCCAGCGCAGGAACCCGTAGCGCTCCTTGTTGCGCTCGAACTCGATCTTGCCATTGAGATCGAGCGCGTCGGGCCGGCCGAACACGTCGACCTGCACCGAGTGGTCGATGACCAGTTCGGACGGGATCAGCGGGTTGATCTGTTCGGGGCGCCCGCCCAGACGCACGACTGCATCGCGCATCGCCGCCAGGTCGACCACGCACGGCACGCCGGTGAAGTCCTGCAGCACCACGCGCGCGGGCATGAAGGCGATCTCGGTGTCGGGCTCGGCCTTGGCCTGCCAGTTCGCGACCGCTTCGATATGCCGCGCGGTCACCGTCTCGCCGTCCTCGTGGCGCAACAGGTTCTCGAGCAGGATCTTCATCGAATAGGGCAGGCGGGCGATGTCGAACTTCGCCGCCAGCGCCGGGAGGCTGGCATAGGCGTAGCGCCGGCCGCCGACGTCGAGATCGGCGCGCGTGGAAAAGGAATCGGTCATGCGGAAGGCTCCTGTCGCGGTTGCTGGCGGTGACCCAGCCGGGCTGGTCGTGGCGTGCTGACGTGCGGTTCGGCGCCGGGGCCGGTGCCTTGGATGGAACGTCACCGTGTCGATCCGGTCAGTCTAGACCGCACGGCGTGGCGGGCGTGTCATCGCCGCGGGGCCGTGGCCGGGTCCTGCCAGGTGCTCTTGAGCATCTGCAGGAACCGTTCGGCCGCCGGCGACAGCATCGCGCCGCGCCGCCGCACGATACCGATCGTACGTGACACCACGGGGGGCGCGATCTCGCGGGTCACCAGGATGGAGTGTTCCTCCTGCGGCGTGGCCATTCGTGGCAGGACCGAGATCCCGACACCGGCTTCCACCAAACCCAGAGAGGTGGACAGGTGGGTCACTTCGTAGAACCAGCTCAACTTGAGGTTCTCACGCGCGAGCGCGCCATCGAGCAGCGTGCGATTGCCGCTGGTGCGATGCACGGTGATCAGCGGATGGTGGGCGATATCGTGCCAAGTCACGCGGCGCTTCTTCGCCAGCGGATGGTCGCGGCGGCAGGCGAGTACGAAGGGATCCTCGACCAGCACGTCGAATTCCAGTTCGGGGTCGGATGCGCCCATGAAGTTCACCCCGAACTCGACCTCGCCGCGCTCGACCGCCTGCAGGCCCTCGGTGGCGGGAATGTCGAGGATCCGGAAGCGGACGTTGGGGTGGTCCTCGTGGAAGCGGGCGATGACGCTGGGCAGGAAGTAGAACGCGGCGGTCGGCAGGCAGGCGATCGTGACCTGGCTGCCGCGGCCGTCGTCGACGCCGCGCGAGGAGAACAGCGAGCCGTCGAACTCTTCGATCATCCGGCGCACCAGCGGCAGCAGGTTCTGCCCGACTGCGGTCGGGGCCACGCTGCGCGTGGTGCGCTCGAGCAGCGGTGCGCCGACGGCATGCTCGAGCTTCTGGATGCGCCGGCTCAGCGCCGGCTGCGAGACGTGGAGCGCCTCGGCGGCGCGATGGAAGCTGCGGGTATCGGCCACGAGCAGGAAGGCGCGCAGGTCGAGGATTTCGCAATTGATGCTCATATCGGATCAATCTTCCAAAAGAAAGCAATTCACAGATCAATTCGGCCCATGACAAGATCGGAACGAATCGAATTATTGATTCGATATAGATATCAATCTGGCCGACCCATGTCCAACGATCTCTACAGCCTGCCGTGCGTCCTGATGCGGGGTGGTACCTCCAAGGGGCCGTTCTTCCTGGCCTCCGACCTGCCGGGCGATCCGGCCCAGCGCGACCGGCTGCTGCTGGACCTGATGGGCGCCGGGCATCCGCTGCAGATCGATGGTATCGGCGGCGGCAACGCGCTGAGCAGCAAGGTCGCGATCGTCGGCCCGGCCAGTCGCGCCGATGCGGACATCGACTACCTGTTCGCGCAGGTCCGGCCGGACCAGATGGTGGTCGACACCACGCCCAACTGCGGCAACATGCTGGCCGCGGTCGGTCCGTTCGCGATCGAATCGGGCATGGTCGCCGCCTCCGATCCCCAGACGCTGGTGCGTATCCACAACGTCAACACCGGCAAGGTGGTGCTGGCGACGGTGCAGACGCCCCAAGGCCGGGTCAGTTATCGCGGCGACACCGCGATCGCCGGCGCACCGGGCACCGCGGCGCCGATCTCGCTGGCGTTCCTCGATGCGGCCGGCGCGCGGACTGGCAAACTGCTGCCCACCGGCGAGGCCAGCGAATGGATCGATGGTGTCGAGGTGAGCTGCATCGACTGCGCCATGCCGATGGTGATGCTGGCCGGATCGGCGCTTGGCGTGACCGGTGAGGAGAGCGTGTCCGCACTCAACGCCGACACCGCGATGCTGGCGCGCCTGGAGCGGATCCGGATCGAAGCGGGGCGCCGGATGGGCATCGCCGATGCCGCCGACCGGGTGATCCCCAAGCCGGTCCTGCTGCTGCCGCCGCGCGCCGGGGGCACGCTCCAGGTGCGGTACTTCATGCCGCACCAGTGCCACAGCGCGCTTGCGATCACCGGCGCGGTCGGGATCTCGACGGCGTGCGTGACGCCGGGCACCCTGGCACAACGCATGGCCGGCCCGCTGGCGCTGCCCGCCGACGTTGCGCTCGAACACCCCAGCGGCCGGCTGGACGTGGCGCTGCACAGACCCGGCACGGATGCCCCGATCGTCGCCAGTGTCGTCAGGACGGCACGACGCCTGTTCGAAGGCCGCGTGTTCGCCAGTGCGGACCCGCGGAAGGACGCTGTTGCGCCATGGAGTTCGGCTGCATGACCTGAACCTGCCGGGCGCCGCCCGGACCGCACCATCACTATCCTGGGAGGGATCGATGTACAAGCGTTTCATTCTCGCCGCATGCGCGGCGGCGCTCGTCTGCCTGGCCGGCTGTACCGGCCGCGGCGGCGAGGGCACCGAGTCCGTCCGCATCAGCGTCGGCTCCTACAACCTCAACAACCTGCCGTTCTTCATCGCCGACGCCAATGGCTATTTCGATGAGGTCGGGCTGGACGTACGCACCGAGAACTTCGCCCAGGGCGGGTCCAAGGTCCTGCAGGCGCTGGTCGCCGGGTCCACCGATGTCGCGGTGGGCTTCTACGACCACACGATCCAGATGCAGGCCAAGCACAAGAACGTGGTCGGTTTCGTGCTGCTGTCGCGCAACTCCGGTCTGGTGCTGGCGGGCCGTCCGGACAGCACGTTCGATCCGGCCAATCCGGCTTCGATCCGCGGCATGAACGTGGGGATCACTGCGCCGGGGTCGTCGTCGGACTTCTTCGTCCGGCATTTCCTGGCCCAGCACGGCATCCCGGTCGACGACATCTCGATCATCGGCGTCGGCTCGGGCGCCGCCGCGGTCGCCGCGCTCGACCAGGGCAAGGTGGACCTGCTGGTCAACTACGATCCGGCGGCGACGCTGATCGCCGAACGGGGCGTGGGCAAGATCATCCTCGACGCGCGCAGCGACGCGGGCGCCCGCGCGGTCTACGGCGGCATCTACCCCACATCGGTGATGTATGCCGACCAGGCCTTCCTCGACAAGCGCCCCGAAGTGGCCGAGAAGATCGTCCGCGCGCAGCAGAAGGCGCTGGCGTTCATCGCCGACCATTCGGCCGAAGAGATCGTCGCCGCACTGCCTGACAAGTACGTGTCGGGCGACCGCGAGATCTACGCCAAGGCGGTCGAGGCCGCGCGTGCGATCTTCACCCGCGACGGTCGTTTCAATCCCGAGGATCTGCAGACGCCGCTGACGGTGCTGCGCGAGTTCAACGCCGACGTCGCCAACGCCGACATCGATCTCGAAAAGACCTACACCAACGCCTTCGTCGACCGCGCTCTCGCGGATCCGGCCCAGTAACGCCAGGAGGTTCCATGGCTGTCGCCAGTGTTGCCCGACTGCGGGAAGTCGATCCGATGCCGATCCAGAGCCGCCCGACCGTGGCGATCGACAATATCACCATGTCCTTCGGCGAGTTCACCGCCGTGCGCGATGTCGACGTGCAGGTCGCCGACGGCGAGTTTCTCGCCATCGTTGGCCCGACCGGCTGCGGCAAGAGCACGATCCTCAACGCGGTCGCCGGCCTGCTGACACCGTCGGCGGGCACCATCCACATCGATGGCAAGCCGGTGCGCGGCGTGCAGGAGAGCGTGGGCTACCTGTTCCAGCAGGACGCCCTGCTGCCCTGGAAGACCGCGCTGCAGAACGTCGAGCTGGGCTTGCGTTTTCGCGGCGTGGCCCAGGACGAGCGCGAGCACAAGGCCCGCGCCTGGCTGGCCAAGGTCGGTCTGTCGGGGTTCGAGCACCGCTACCCGCACCAGCTCTCGGGCGGCCAGCGCAAGCGCGTGCAGATGGCGCAGGCGCTGATCGTCGAGCCGAAGGTCATCCTGATGGACGAGCCGTTCTCCGCGCTCGACATCCACACCCGGCACCTGATGCAGAACGAGCTGCTGCGGCTGTGGCAGGAGGACCGGCGCGCGGTGATGCTGATCACCCACGACCTGGAAGAGGCGATCGCGCTGGGCGACCGTGTGGTGGTGCTGTCCTCGGGCCCGTCGAGCCGCGTGGTCGAGAGTTTTCCGGTGCAACTGGAGCGACCGCGCAACGTGGCCGAGATCAAGCTCGACCAGCGTTTCACCGACCTGTACCGCGATATCTGGGCCTGCCTGCGCGGCGAAGTGGAGAAGAGCTATGCACGCCAAGACTGACCGTTTGATCCAGGTGATGCTCGTCGTCGTCGTCTTCGGCGGCTGGCAGGCCGGCGTGTCGGCGAAGGTCATCGACCCGTTCTTTTTTCCCGCGCCGTTCGACATTGCGCGGCAGATGTTCACCTGGCTGGCCGATACCAGCTTCTACACCCATGTCTACATCACCCTGACCGAGACTGCGCTGGGCTACATCATCGGCACCGCCCTCGGTGTCGCCGGCGGCGTGTGGCTGGGCCTGAGCCGGCGTGCAGCGCGGATCCTCGACCCGTTCATCAAGGGCTTCAACGCCATCCCCCGCGTGGTGCTGGCGCCGATCTTCGTGCTGTGGCTGGGCCTGGGGCTGTGGTCGAAGGTCGCACTCGCGGTCACGCTGGTGTTCTTCATCACGTTCTTCAACGCAATGCAGGGCGTGCGCGAGGTCAACCCGGTGGTGCTGGCCAATGCCCGGATCCTGGGCGCCAGCCGTGGCGCGCTGCTGCGTCATGTGTACTTCCCGGCCGCGGCGAGCTGGATCCTGTCGTCGTTGCGCACTTCGGTGGGCTTTGCGGTGGTCGGTGCGATCATCGGCGAGTATCTCGGCGCGTCGGCCGGCCTGGGCTACCTGATCGCGCAGGCCGAGGGCAACTTCAATGCCGTCGGTGTGTTCGCGGGCATCATTCTGCTGGCCGCGTTCGTGCTGATCATCGACGCGGTGCTCGACGTCGCCGAGAACCGCCTGATCACCTGGCGTCCGAACGCCTCGCGCGAAGCCACCAGCTGAGACTCGCCGCCTGGCGCGACGCGCCGGGCGGCCCATCGACACCCGTTCCCCACGTCCGGGTGCGCCGCGCCGGTCGCCGCGTTCGCGGCACCGGCGCCTCTTCCCGTCCGTCCTGTCTGCCGCCGTCGCGGCAGGCCCGCCTGCGGCCGTCCGCCGGCGCCGGTCGGCACTCGCCGTCCGGTCGCCGTCTGGCCCGCCGCGCCCGGAGATCGCCCGATGCCTTCCATGTTCCGCCCCCGTCCCACGCTGCTGGCCACGGCCGTCGGCCTGCTGTTCGCCCCCTCGGCCGCGTCCGCGCAGACGGCGCCGGCCGCGCTGGAGGATCTCGTCCGCCAGCAGGCCGAGCAGATCCGCCGGCTCGAGGCGCGTTTGTCCGCGTTGGAAGCGGGCCCCGCGTCCGGCGTGGCCGCCGCGCCGCCCGCGGTCGACGTCAGGGCCACGTCCGACACCGAGGCCGTGCTGGCCGAACGCGTGGCGAAGATCGAAGCCGCGCAGGCCAAGGCACCGGCGGTGAGCTGGTCGAAGGGCGCGCCGCAGTTCGCCAGCGCCGACGGCCAGATCACGTTCCGGCCGCGCGGTCGGGTGTTCGTCGACACCTCCAGCACACACGGCTCCGGTTTCGATGCCCGCAACATCACCGGCACCGAGATCCGGTCGGTCCGCATGGGCTTTGAGGGCAGCTACGGTGCGCTCGGTTATGCGGTCGAGGGCGACTTCGCCGACAACAGCGTGGCCTGGAAGTCGGCGTACGTGACCATCGGCCATACGCTGTTCGGTCGGCAGGCCGAGCTGACGGTCGGCAACCGCCTCAACGACCGCGGCATCGACGGCGCCAGCGGCACCGGCAATACCCCGTTCCCGGACCGCAACGTCGTCGGCACGCAGATCGTGCCGCAGCGCGGGCTGTTCGGCGTGGGATTGACCGAACGCGTCTACGGCGAGGACTGGCACGCAAGCCTGTCGATCGCCGGCAACGACCTCAACAACGTCGGTAACAGCAACGACTCGATGACGCTGGCTGGCCGCGCGCACTGGAATCCGGTGAAGGGGGCGGGCGGGCTGCTGCATCTGGGAGCGTGGGGGTTCTACGAGGACATCGCGCCGGGCAGCAGTGGGGTGTTCCGCAGCTCGGCGATCGCCGGGCATCTCAACGATCTGGTCAAGATCGCGCCCGGCGCATTGGCCGGCGCCGATCACGGGCAAGGCTACGGGCTGGAACTGCTCGGGGTGCGCGGGCCGTTCTGGGGGTACGGCGAGTGGGGACGGCGCGAGGTCGCGGGATTCGGTGGGGCGGGGCGCTTCGACGTGGCGCACGAGGCCTGGGCGCTGTCGGCCGGCTGGTTCCTGTCGGGCGCCAGCCCGGCGTTCGCGGCCCGCACCGGCACCTGGAGCCGCGTCAAGGTCGCACAGCCGGTGACCGCCGGTGGGCCGGGCGCGTGGGAGCTCAAGGCGCGCTACGAGAACGTCGACTACCGCGAGTTGCCGGCCGGCGGCACCGGCGACGCGCTGACGGTCGGCGTGAACTGGTACCTCAACGATTTCAGCCGGGTCATGCTCGACGCGATCCGCTGGGAGACCGACAACCGCAGCGGCGAGTACCAGGGCCAGGACCGCGGCACGACGCTCAACGCCCGCTTCCAGCTGGCGTTCTGAGGCGTCTCCCGCAAGATGCCGAACGGGCCGGGGGCGTTTGCACCCGGCCCGTTTGCGTTGGGGCGATGCATGCGCCCCGGCCGGGCAACGCTGGAGTATGCGCAGTCAAGTATGTATAATTCGCGCATACTTTCCAGGAGGCCCGCCATGGAAGCCACCGTCGCCGAGCGCGGCCAGATCACCTTGCCCAAGCCGGTGCGCGATGCGCTGGGCCTGAGCAAGGGCACGATCCTGAAGGTCGAGCTGGAAGGCAGCCGGATCGTGCTGCGCAAGAGCGTCGACGATGCCGTGTCGCGCGCGCGGGGCCGCTTCAAGCTTGAAGGCTTCGGCGACACCGATGCGGCGATGCGTGCGGTCCGCGGCCAGGACGCCGACACCGCCGATGGAGACGCCACGCCGTGATCGCCGTCGACGCCCCGGTGCTGGTGGACCTGCTGGCCGACGGCCCGCATGCCGATGCGGCCGAGGCCTGTCTGCGCCAGTACCTGAGCGCCGGTCCAGTGGTGGTCTGCGACGTGGCGCTGGCCGAAATCTGCGGCGCGTTGCGCGACGGCGCCGAGACCATGGCCGTGCTCGAGGACATGGGCGTGCGCTTCTCGGCGATCGAGGCCAAGTCGGCGCTGCGTGCCGGCGAGATGCAGCGTCGCTCTTGGCAGCGGGGCGACACCTTGGGCCGCGCGGCGCGCGATTTCCTGGTCGGCGCGCACGCGCTGTTGCAGTGCAATGGTCTGATCACGCGCGATGATGCGTTTTTCCGCACGTATTTCAAGGGTCTCAAGCTGATCGTACCGTCGGCCTGAGACCGGTTATCCCGGTACCGCAAGACTCTGGAGTTGCCCGCATGTTGGAAGCCTACCGCCACCACGTTGCCGAGCGCGAAGCGCTGGGCATCCCGCCGCTGCCGCTCAATGCGCAGCAGACCGCCGAGGTCATCGAGCTGCTCAAGGACCCGCCGGCCGGCGAGGCCGAGTTCCTGTTGGACCTGCTCACGCACCGCGTGCCGGCCGGCGTCGACGATGCCGCCAAGGTCAAGGCCTCGTACCTGGCCGCGATTGCGCTGGGCACCGAACACAACCCGCTGATCGACCGCGCGCGCGCGACCGAGCTCTTGGGCACCATGCTCGGCGGCTACAACGTGCATCCGCTGGTCGAACTGCTCGACGACGACACCGTTGGCACGATCGCTGCCGATGGCCTCAAGCACACGTTGCTGGTGTTCGATGCCTTCCACGATGTCGAGGAGAAGGCCAAGGCCGGCAACGCCAACGCCCAGGCCGTGCTGCGCAGCTGGGCCGAGGCCGAGTGGTTCACCAGCCGGCCCGAAGTGCCGGCGTCGATGACGCTGACGGTGTTCAAGGTGCCGGGCGAGACCAACACCGACGACCTGTCGCCGGCCCCCGACGCGACCACGCGTCCCGACATCCCGATGCACGCGTTGGCGATGCTCAAGAACAAGCGCGACGACGCGCCGTTCGTGCCGGAAGAAGACGGCAAGCGCGGTCCGATCCAGGTCATTGCCGACCTCAAGCACAAGGGCCACCTGGTCGCCTACGTGGGCGACGTGGTCGGCACCGGGTCCTCGCGCAAGTCGGCGACCAACAGCGTGCTGTGGTGGACCGGCGACGACATCCCCTATATCCCCAACAAGCGCGCCGGCGGCGTGTGCCTGGGCGCGAAGATCGCGCCGATCTTCTACAACACCATGGAAGACGCCGGTGCGCTGCCGATCGAGCTCGACGTCTCGCAGATGGAGATGGGGGATGTGATCGAGCTGCGCCCCTATGAGGGCCGTGCGCTGAAGAACGGCGAGACGATCGCCGAGTTCGAGGTCAAGTCCCGGGTGCTGTTCGACGAGGTGCGCGCCGGCGGCCGCATTCCGCTGATCGTCGGCCGCGGGCTGACCGCGAAGGCGCGCGAATCGCTGGGCTTAGCCCCGACCGATCTGTTCCGTCTGCCGCAGCAGCCGGCCGACAATGGCAAGGGCTTTTCGTTGGCGCAGAAGATGGTCGGCCGCGCGATCGGCCTGCCCGAAGGGCAGGGCGTGCGTCCGGGCACGTACTGCGAACCGAAGATGACCTCGGTCGGCTCGCAGGACACCACCGGTCCGATGACCCGCGACGAGCTCAAGGACCTGGCGTGCCTGGGCTTCTCGGCCGACCTGGTGATGCAGTCGTTCTGCCACACCGCGGCATACCCGAAGCCGGTCGACGTCAAGACCCATCACACGCTGCCGGAGTTCATCTCCACCCGCGGCGGCATCTCGCTGCGTCCCGGCGACGGCGTGATCCACAGCTGGCTCAACCGCATGCTGCTGCCCGATACCGTCGGTACCGGTGGTGACTCGCACACGCGCTTCCCGGTCGGCATCTCGTTCCCGGCCGGCAGCGGCCTGGTCGCGTTCGCCGCGGCCACCGGCGTGATGCCGCTGGACATGCCCGAGTCGGTGCTGGTGCGCTTCAAGGGCGCGATGCAGCCGGGCGTGACGCTGCGCGACCTGGTCAATGCGATTCCGCTCTACGCGATCAAGGCCGGACTGCTGACGGTGGCCAAGCAGGGCAAGAAGAACATTTTCTCCGGTCGCATTCTCGAGATCGAAGGCCTGCCCGATCTCAAGGTCGAGCAGGCGTTCGAGCTGTCGGACGCGTCCGCCGAGCGGTCGGCCGCCGGGTGCACGGTGCACCTCAACGAGGAACCGATCATCGAGTACATCAACAGCAACATCGCGTTGCTGCGCTGGATGATCAGCGAGGGCTACCAGGATCCGCGTTCGATCCAGCGCCGCATCGAGAAGATGGAGGCGTGGCTGGCCGACCCGCAACTGCTCAAGGGCGACGACGATGCCGAGTACGCAGCGGTCATCGAGATCGACCTGGCCGATATCCAAGAGCCGATCCTGGCCTGCCCGAACGATCCGGACGACGTGAAGTTCCTGTCGGAGGTCGCCGGGGTCGAGATCGACGAGGTGTTCATCGGTTCGTGCATGACCAACATCGGCCACTTCCGCGCGGCGTCGAAGCTGCTGGAAGGCAAGCGCGATATCCCGACCAAGCTGTGGGTGGCGCCGCCGACCAAGATGGACGCCGCCGAGCTGACCAAGGAAGGCCACTACGGCACCTTCGGCGCGGCGGGTGCGCGCATGGAGATGCCGGGCTGCTCGCTGTGCATGGGCAACCAGGCGCAGGTGCGCGAGGGCGCAACCGTGTTCTCGACCTCGACCCGCAACTTCCCCAACCGCCTGGGCCGCAACTCGAACGTGTATCTGGGTTCGGCGGAGCTGGCGGCGATCTGCTCGCGCCTGGGCCGGATCCCGACCCGTGCCGAGTACATGGCCGAGGTCGGTGTGCTGGACGCGTCGGCCACCGAGATCTATCGGTACATGAACTTCGACCGGATCACCGAGTACGTCGACGCCGGCCGCAAGACCGCCGCCTGATTCCCAACCTCGGCCCGTTCCTCCAGCGCCGCGCCCGTGTACACGGGCGCGGCGTTTTTTCATGCGCGCGCCATCCCTGGGCGCCGCGGCGCAGCAGCGCGGTCGCGGTCAATCGCAGGCCGGACTCAGGACATGCCGAATCGTTGTTTTCGTGCGGCGCAGCATCGTGAAAGAGTGCAAGCCACTTCGTTGCCGCAGGAACGCTTGCCCATGTCCATCGCGCGTCTCGTCTCTCCGTCCTGGGCCGTCGCCGCGGGCCTGTGCATCGTGCTGCTGGCGGCGGCGCCGCGCGCCTTGGCAAGTGATGCGAGCGGCTCGCCGCTGCGCGCGTACCTGAGCGCCAAGCGTGCGGCGATCCAGGCCCTGCAGGCGCAGGACGCCGCGCCCACCGCGCTGCATGGCAAGGTCGTCGCCGAGAGCCGGTCGGGCGTCCGCCGCCTGCGCCTGGGGCCGACCGGTGAGTATCAGTCTATCAGCGACAGCGGTCGCGACTATGCCGGCTACGACCTGGGCGCGGGATCCTGGGATTCCCTGGTCGGCACGCTGGCCAGTGCGGTGGCCGATGAGTACATCGTGCAGGCCGCGGCGCAGAACGTTCCGATCGATGCGCTGGACGTGGTGTTCACGAGCGTGCCCGAGCGCAAGAGCGAGACTCTGGCCTATCCGAACAACCTGTCCTACGTGGCCTACATCGACTCGCCGGCCGACGCCGCGCAGCTCGAATCGCTCCGCCAGGCCGTCCATGCGCAGTCGGCGGCGATCGACCTGGTGACCCGCCCGCAGCAGGTCGGCCATGCCGAGGTGCGCTACACGCGCTCGCCGGCGCAGCGCGAAGCCGGGCTGCCGCCCGGCCTGCGCGATTTCATCACCGAAGAGAAGCGGCCCGCCGTGCTGGGCAAGCGTGCCCAGGCGGCGGACCGGACCGCGCCGCCGCGCGCCCTGGTCGCGCGTGCGCACGTCGAGCCGCATACCGGCCTGCGCCGGGTGTTCCTGGGCGAGGACGGCGACCACCAGCAACTGCACGACAGCGCGCCGGACCTGCTGGGGTACGGGCTTGCGCCGACCGTGGAGGAACACCTGCTGGGCGTGACCGCGACCTGCCTGACGCACATCTTCGAAGTGCAGGCCGCCACCCGCAATGTGCTGCTCGACACCCTGGAACTGACCGTGGACGGCGAGCTCGGGCCGCGTTTCGGTGCGAACGTCAGCACGCCGGCGCGGTTTCGCAACCTCCGCTACACCGCGACCATCGCATCGCCTGCATCCGCGCAGGACATCGACGCCCTGCGCCAGGCGGTCGAGGCGACCTGTCCGCTCTACAACCTGGTCAAGGATGCGCAGACGCTGGACGGCAGCATCGTGCGCGGCGCGTTCGTGCACACGCCGCGCTAGCTAGCGTTCCCGAGCGGTGTGCGCCGCGCGCCATCAGAACCAGAGCATTCGACGCGCCCGGATCGCGCACGCACGAGCGTGTTTGATCCGCCGAGCGGCGTCGTCCTTCCATCGAACCACGGGGTCCCCGATGCACCGTTGCGCCCGCGCCCATCCTGTCCCGACGGTCGCCGCCCGCGGCGCGCGCGTGCCCGCGCCGACGCGCGGCCGCCTGGCACTGGCGTTGTGCGCGCTGCTGTCGACGAGCGTGCAGGCCGACGACGCGGCGTCCGCACCTACTGCGCGCTTGCTCGACAAGGTCTCGGTGCTCGGCTCGCGGATCGTCGGTGGCGGCGCCGCCGCGGCGCTGCCGGTGGCGACGGTGGACCGGGCCCAGATCCAGGCCACGGGCGCGACCAACGGCAACGAACTGTTCCGCAGTCTGCCGCAGTTCGGCGACGTCGCCGTGACCGAGAAGGGCACCACCAACGCCGGGCGCAATTCCAATGTCGCGCGTGGCGACGTAGGGGCCATCAATCTGCGCAACCTCGGCGCCAAGTACACCTTGCTGCTGATCAACGGCCGCCGCACCGTGCAGCATCCGATCAGCAACAGCGGGGACAACACCACCTACAACGCCAATGCGATCCCGACCTTCGGCCTGGAGCGCATCGATCTGCTGCTCGACGGGGCGGCGTCCATCTATGGCGCCGATGCGATCGCCGGCGTCACCGACCTGATCACGCCGACCAACCTGGAGGACGGCGGCGGCATCACGCTGCGCTACGGCGCGGTCCAGGACGGCCACCGCGAGGACGTGTCGCTCGAGGGCTACGTCGGCCGCGATTTCGCCGGCGGCCGCGGCAATGTATCGGTGCTCTATGGGCTGTCCACCCGCACCGCGCAGCACAATTCAGACGCCTGGTTCACCGCGACCGACGGCCGCCGCGTGCTGGCCGACGGCACCCGCGTCCCCGATCCCGACGGCACCACCGGCTTCACCACCCGCACGCCTTGGGGCCATTTCGACACCTACGTCGATGGGCGGCGGACCGGCAGCTGGCACATCGACCCGGCCACCGGCGCCCTGGCGCCGGGTCAGGTGCCGACCCGCTACCACTACGACGCCGGCGCTGAGCCGGGCATCACGACCGCGCCTGCGATCGACAAGGGCAACGTCTTCGCCACGGCACGGTTCGACCTGGACGACCGCCGTCAGCTGTTCGGCGAACTCGGCTACTACCGCGCGCAATCGCAATCCTGGGTCAGCAGCGAGGCGGGGTTCGGCGGCGACGGCTTCCTGCTGCACATCCGGCCCGATGCCTACTGGGTGCCCGACGCCCTGCGGGGGGCGGACGCGATCCGGCTGCTCAACTACCAGTTCGCCGATTCGGGCATCCGCCGGGTCCGTGTCGACAACTCGCAATCGCGAGCGCTGCTCGGCCTGCGCGGCTGGACCGATTCGGGCTGGAACTGGGAAACCGCGCTGCTGTATTCCCGGGCGCGCAGCACCGATCGACAGCAGGGCGGGTTCACCGATGCCTTCATCGACGCGGTGAACCGCACCGATGCCAGCGCCTACAACCCGTTCAGCGGTGGCGACCCGGCCAGCATCCGGGTCGGGGATGCCACGCCCTACGACACCTCCGCGTTCATCGGCGAGGCGACCCGCGAGGGAACGGCCGAACTGGCGTTGTGGGACTTCAAGCTCGACCGGCCCGACCTGCTGTCCTGGTATGCCGGCGACATCGGCCTGGCGGCGGGCGTGGAGTACCGCTACGAAAGTCGCTTCGACGATCGCGACCGGAGCATCGATGGCAGCACATCGTACGTGGACTGGTACACCGGGACCGTCGCCCAGAGCAATTTCTTCACCCACAGTCCCCGGCCCGACGTGCGCGGCAGCCGCAGTGTGAAGTCGGCGCTGATCGAGCTGGCGGTGCCGCTGGTCGCACCGACCCACGGCATCCCGTTCGTGCGTTCGCTGGACCTGCAGATCGCGGGGCGTTATGAGGACTACAGCGATGCCGGCGATGTGGCCAAACCGAAGATCGCCGCGGCGTGGGGCGTCAACGACAGCCTGCTGCTGCGCGGCTCGATCAGCGGCGGCTTCCGCGCCCCCGGCCTGGAACTGGTGAACGCGCCGCCGACCTACGGTTTCGGCTTCAACAACGACGCCGTGCGTTGCCACGCGCTGGTGGTCAAGGGCACGCATCCCAACGACACCGCCTGCCTGAACGCCTACAGCAACGGATCGCAGGTCAAGCCGTCGGTCAGCGCCGTCACGGCCTACGGCGACGACGTCGCACCGGAGACGACTCGGCAATCGTCGTGGGGCGCGGTGTTCGAGCCGCGGTTCCTGCCGCCTGGGCTGGGCCATCTGCGTCTGAGCGCGGACGCCTGGCGGATCGAAGTGGAGAATCCGATCGGCACCATGGGCGAGGAGGTGCTCTACGACGCGTATCTGCGCGTCGTCGAGGGCCGCAGCAACCCGAACGTGGTCCGCGCCCCGGTGACCGCCGAGGACATCGCGCTGTTCGAGGGCTCGGGCATCGCGCCGGCCGGTGTCGTGACCCATGTGTACGACACCTATCGCAACCGGCAACCGCTGACCGCGTCCGGGGTGGACTACCGCCTGGCCTGGCGGTTGCGCGAGACGGCGTGGGGCGACTTCGCGTTGCTGCTCGACGTCAGCCGCCTCAAGGCCTACACCCAGCACAAGCCGATCGAAGTGCAGCAGGTGGCCGAGGCCATCGAGAGCGGCGCGCTGGACATCGTCGCCGCGAACCTGGGCGCGGCCAACGAAGTGGGCATCAATGGCGCGAAGCCGGAATGGCGCGGCAGCGCGACGCTGCTGTGGCAGCATGCCGGCTGGACGGTGCGGCTGCGCGACGACTACATCGGCAGCGTGACCGCCGGTGCGTATGCCGATCGCAGCCCGTTCGTCGTACCGTCCACCCAGCGCTGGGCCTTGTCGGTGGCGCACGCTTTCACCCGCGGGCCGCTCGCCGGCACGACGGTGGACGTGGGCGCACGCAATCTGTTCGACAAGGCGCCGCCGCTGAACGCCGCCGGCCACTATCTGACGGCCCTGCACGAATCCTACGGCCGCTATCTGCATCTGGGCATTTCAAGGACCTGGTGACCACCATGAGAACGCGTCCGCTCGCACTCGCGGCCCTGCTGCTCCCGGCGCTCGTCGCCTGCGACCGCCCGGACGATCCTGGCATGGCGCCGACCGCCTCGGTGGACACCGCGCCCGAGTTTCGCCAGGCGCATGCGGCGTGGGTGCGCGAACGTGCCGACGCGTTGAACAAGCCCGATGGCTGGACGCGCCTCATCGGCCTGCATTGGGTCGAGGCCGACAGACAGCGCATCGGCGGCGGCGCGCAGGACGACATCCGCCTGGCCATCGCTCCGCCGCACCTGGGCGAACTGGAGCGGCGGGCCGATGGCATCTACTTCACCGCTGACCAGGACGCGATGGTCACCGTCGATGGCCGCCCCCTGCAGGGCGAGGTGGCGCTGCAGCCTGAAGGCCGGGACGGCGGGACCCAGCTGGGATACGACGAGGGCAAGGGCCGGATCTCGCTGATCCGCCGCGGCGATCGGCTCGGCCTGCGGGTGCGGCACGCCGATGCGCCGGCGCGCCGGCAGTTCGCCGGTCTGGACTTCTTCGAGCCCGATCCGGCCTGGCGGGTGCAGGCCCGGTTCGTGGCCCACCCGCCGGGCACGACCCTGCCGATCGCCAACATCATCGGCGACATCCACGACACGCCCAATCCGGGCTATGTGGAATTCGACAAGGATGGACACCGTTGGCGGCTGGAGGCGCTGGGCGATCCACAGCAGGGCCTGAGTCTCAACTTCCAGGATCGGACCAGTGGGCGGGACACCTACGCGGTCGGCCGCTATCTGCAGACCGGCCCCGTCGCCGACGATGCGACCGTCGTCGTCGACTTCAACCGCGCCTACAACCCGCCGTGCGCGTACACCGCCTACGCCACCTGTCCCTTGCCGCCGCCGGGCAATCGCCTCGCGCAGCGCGATGCCAACGGCCAGATGGTCCGGCTGGCGGTGCTGGCCGGCGAAAAGGCCTATGCCGGCGCGCCGCATTGAGCCGGCGTTGATCCCGCGCCGGGGGGGCGCGCAGCGATCTTGGGCGCATTGCGGCGTGGGGCCGGGCGTCATGCCCGCAGGGCGAGCGCTGCGGTGCCGGCGGTGTCAGTCGACCGTCTCGTGCCGGGTCAATGCGAGCAGGCGCTGGGCGATGCGGTCCAGGGGCAGGCATTCCTGCGCGGCGCCCAGCTTCCAGGCCGCGCCCGGCATTCCCCAGACGACGCTGCTGGCCTCGTCCTGCACCAGCGTCGCAGCACCGGCCTCGCGCAGTTCGAGCAACCCGCGGGCGCCGTCATCGCCCATACCGGTGAGGATCGCCGCGACCGCGTTGGCGCCGGCCGCCTGCGCGACCGAGCGGAACAGCACGTCGACCGCGGGCCGGTGTCGGTTGACCGGCGGGCCAGGGTCGAGCCGGCAGCGCCAGCGGGCGCCATCGCGCAGCACCCGCAGGTGGTGGTCGCCCGGCGGCAGGTAGACATGCCCGGGCAGGATCGTCTCACCGTCGCGTGCCTCGCGCACCAGCATTGCGCAATGGCGGTCCAGGCGCTCGGCGAATGGCGCACTGAAGCTGGCAGGAATGTGCTGGGTCAGCACGATCGCCGGCGCATCGGGCGGCATCGCCTCGAGCACGACCCGGATCGCCTCGGTGCCGCCAGCGGACGCGCCGATCGCGATCAGTCGGTCGGTCGTGCGGTAGCGCAGCGCGACCGGCGTGGCGGTGGGCTCGGCCGGTGCGGCGGGACCGACCGCCGCACGCGATACCGGACGCGGCGCGGTGCGGACCTGGGCGCGCGCAGCCGCCTTGACCTTCGCGGTGATCTCCTGGGCGTAGGCCTCCAGCCCGTGAGCAACGTTGAGCCGCGGCTTGGCGACGAAGTCCACCGCGCCCAGTGCCAGCGCCTGCAAGGTGATGTCGGCGCCGCGTTCGGTCAGCGAGGACACCATCACCACCGGCATCGGTCGCAAGCGCATCAGGTTGTCGAGGAACACCAGGCCGTCCATGCGCGGCATCTCGACATCGAGCGTCAGCACATCGGGATGCAGGCGCTTGATCTTCTCGCGAGCCAGCAGCGGGTCGGCCGCGCTGCCCACGACTTCGATCTGCGGATCGGACGACAGCACCTCGGTCAGCAACTGGCGCACGACCGCCGAGTCGTCGACGATGAGCACGCGGACCGGCGTCATTCGAACAGCTCCACATCGCCAGCGACCGGCGCACGCGCCAGGCGGGCACGGACGGCCGATTCGGTGGCCGCCACTTCGGCGCCGTGCGCGTGCGGCAGGCGGTAGACCATCACCTTGCCGGTCTGCGGGAAGAACCACACCTTGCGCGGATGGATGCCCTGCAGGTCCTCGGCCACGACCGGGATGTGCTCCGCGTCCAGGTAGCCGCGCACGAACTCGGCGTTGCGGGTGCCCACCGGGTTGTTGGTGAAGCCCTTGAGCACGTTGGCGCCGCCGAACACCTTGGCCTCGAGGCGACGGCGGCTGGCGCCGCGCTTGAGCAGCTCGTTGATCAGCACCTCCATCGCATAGCTGCCGTAGCGCGCCGGCGCCCCGTCACCATTGCCACCATCGGGCAGCAGGAAGTGGTTCATGCCGCCCAGGTGCAGCAGCGGGTCGCGGATGCACGCGGCCACGCACGAGCCGAGCACGGTGACCAGCGCCGTGCCGTCGTCCACCACCAGGTATTGGGTGGGCAGCAGCTTGGCCGCCGGCACCTGGAACTGCGGGTCCCGGTAGCGCATCACCGCATCGCTGGGCGGCATGCTCACGGGGCGGTTGCCGCGAAGTGGCGCCGGTACAGCGTGCGGCCGCAGGGCTGGATCAGGTCGGCGGCGTGCAGGTAGTTCTCCGAATGCCCGGTATAGAGCAGGCTCTCGGCGTCCATATGCGTGACCAGCCGCGACAGGATGGCGCGCTGGGTCGGCTTGTCGAAGTAGATCATCACATTGCGGCAGAAGATCGCATCGAACGGGCCGCCGACATCGTAGCGGCCGGCCAGCAGGTTCAGCGGGCGGAACTCGATCAGCGCCTGCAGTGCCGGATGCACCCGGCACTTGCCGGCGTTGGGCCCGGTGCCGCGCTGGAAGAAGCGGCGCCGCAGGTCCGCGTCGAGCGCGGCGACGCGTTCGATCGGATAGACGCCCTGGCGCGCGGTCGCCAGGACCTGGGTGTCGATATCGGTCGCCACAATGCGCACCGGCGGCTGCAGCGTGTCGAAGGCCTCGCAGGCGGTGATGGCCATCGAGTACGGCTCTTCGCCGGTCGAGGCCGCGCACGACCACAGCACCAGCGGCTTGCGGCCCGATCCGGCCCGTTGCAGTTGGGTGCCCAGGGTCTCGAAATGATGCGGTTCGCGGAAGAACGCGGTCAGATTGGTGGTCAGCGCGTTGGTGAACGCCTGCCATTCCTCGCCGTCGGGATCGCCTTCCAGCAGCGCCAGGTAATCGCCGAAGTCGTCGAGTCCGAGCGCACGCAGCCGCCGCGACAGTCGGCCGTAGACCATGTCGCGCTTGCTGGCGACCAGCGCGATCCCCGCACGGTCGTGGATCAGCTGGCACACGCGGCGGAAATCGCGGTCGGCGAACACGAACTGGCGTGCATCGCCTGGAGGATGGGGCAGGGAAGCGGCACTCATGGCGACTGGCGCGTCAGAAAGACTCGATGGGGTTATCGGCGCAGCGCCGACGAAGTTGATCGCGATCGGTGCCACCACGCACGAGGCCCGGCGCAGGGCCGGGCCTTGTGCGTGTCACGTGTCGGCGGCGTCGATCAGAACTCCGCCCAGTCGGCCTCGGCCAGGGCGGGCGCGGCGGGGGCGCGTGTCGCCGGACGCGGCGCGGCCGGTGCCGGCTTGCGGGGCGACGGCGGGGAGGACCGCGTCGCCTGCACCGCGGGTGCGGCCACGGCCTGTCCTTCGATCCGCAGCATCGAGATCGCGTCGGCCAGGCCTGTCGCCTGCTCCTCCATCGCACGCGCGGCGGCCGAGGCTTCTTCAACCAGCGCGGCGTTCTGCTGGGTGGTCTCGTCCATCTGCACGATGGTCTGGTTGACCTGCTCGATGCCGGCGGCCTGTTCCTGCGAGGCGGCCGAGATCTCGGCCATGATGTCGGTCACGCGCTGCACGGATGCAACCATCTCGGCCATGGTCCGACCGGCCTGGCCCGCGAGTGCGGCGCCGCTGGCGACCTTGCCGGTGGAG
>NZ_JBDJMI010000026.1:0-42314 GCF_039673825.1 Luteimonas sp. TWI662
ACCAGCATCGTTGAAGGCATCAACAACACCATCAAGGTCATCAAGCGCCGTGCCTACGGGTACCGCGATCAGGAGTACTTCTTCCTGAAGATCCGCGCAGCCTTCCCCGGAATTCAGCGATGAACCAAAATTTTGGCCAGCGGTTGTTCCTTGGCCGTCAACGTGTGCGTCATGGCTGTCCATTTCCTCGCATATGGATGTTGTGTTTGTCCGTGAACCCGCGGCCGGTGACCCGGCTGCGGCGATATGCCGCATACCGGCTGACAGAGCGACCGAGAACCTGCATCACGGGGTCAGCAGGTTCGTGAGAATGCCCTGCCCGATCTCGGCAGCTTTCCTCCGCAAGCGCGTCACCGTGTCGGGAGGCTCGGACAGCTGCGGCAGGTACACCTCGCAGCCGGTCTTGTGGCGGAAGTGGCGGGCCATGAACCAAAGCTCAGCTGCAATGGCTTCCTCCGAAGCGCCCGTGCCATGCAGCCGGACGTAACGCTCGAGCGCAAGCGCGGCGAGCTGGCCGCCGTCCACCTCCGTGGCACGAGTGGCGTCGCCCTGCCAGTGCACACGCACTGTGCCGCGCGCGTCGTCCCATGCGGACTCGTCCACCGGCAGCACCAGCGTGCCGTCCTGCAGGGATCGCGCGCACCACACGCCATCGCGGTCTTCGTGCGTGTAGAGCGGCATCAGATTGGCGAGGAAGCCGACCACGGCTGCGCTCTTCCCGTCGTGCGGCGCAGCCAGCGTGGACAGCCACGCCTGGAGCCGCGGCGACAGCGTGACCCGATCGCGCTTGTTGAAGGAAATCGTGGTCTGTCTACCGTTCGCGCGGTAGCCGGTGCAGGCCAGGTTCGGCTCCTGCCTGGCCAAGCGGCGCAGGAACTCGGCAACCGGAACGAAGCCTTTGTGGTCGGCGTCGCGCTCGTTGTGCAGATACAGCATCGGCACGCCGTCGCGCCGAACGATGCGCGGGCACACCACTTCCTCGGGCGCGTCGGTGCGGTACTCGATGTCCGGAAGACAGCTATCGCCAATGAAAGCTTCCGCACGCATCAGGAGGCCTCTTCGCTCACCAGACCGCGGACGTCGATCTGACCGGTGACGGCGGCGGAGATTAGGGCCCTGCGGCGTTCCTTGAGAAGATCTACAGCGCGCTCAACACTGTCTCGCGCTTGATCCAACTTTCTTACCTGACCCTCCAGCCAACTGATGATCTCAACCTGCTCAGACACCGAAGGCAATGGAAGCGGCATCTCCAACAGCGTCGATTGGGCAATATTCAACATGGAGCTACTTGCGCCGGTCGCCTGAAGCTCGATCTGAGCGCGCGCGTGGGGAGTCCCCAAGAAGGCTGCAGCAAATGCTGGGTCACAGGAGTTGGGATCTGTCCGCAAGCGATACAGCTTGTCGCACAGCAACAGGTTCGGATGATCCTGCGGCACTACCGCTGCACTCCCAACAAGATCTCGCGTGTTCGCACGCGATACGAGGAGATCACCACTCCTAAGTGCATAGACCGACATTGGCTGAAGCTCAGAGGGAAGTTTCTTGTTCTCCCCCGGATCGAATATCCCTCCATTTACACAGCCAACCTTCATCACGCCCCACTCGTCGGGCGTCTCGGCAGGGTGGCCTTCGCATTGCGGGCTCCAGCCCTGCTCGATCGATCTAATCGCCCACTTGATCGGAAGAATCGACCAATGCGCCGGCACCTCGCCCAGCCACGCGATGCAGGAGTCCTTCATCGGGGCATTGGGATCGAGGCCGCGGGTAACAGCGTGGGAGATGGTGGCCTGGCGCTTCTCGGCCAGCAGTGCAAGCAGCGTTTCCTGCTCGGCGATCAGCGCGTCAATTCTGGCGGTTTCGCGGTCGAGGAAGCGCGCGATGGAGATCTGCTCGTCGACATCCGGCCAGCCACACACGAACTCCCGAACGAACTCGTCAGGAACGCGCTTCTGTCCCCCTGCGCCGTACATCGCCGCTTCACCGCGGTTTCGAAACGGCATGCTGCGAAATACCCAGTCAAGGTAGTGGCTGTCGAGAAGATCGGAATTAGGTCGGGCGACTGTCAGTTCTGTTGTGCCAAATCCGCATCCGCCATGCAGGCCGACCATCCTTGCGCCTTTACCATTCTCGAAACAGGGAGTTATCTTCGCGAAGGTCACGTCTCCCTCGCGGAAGTAGGTATAGCCGCTTAGGACATCTGAGATCTGTCGAGTTCGGGACAAGTCCAGCTCCCCACGCTCTCCGACTGCCTCCATCGGAAGAAACGACACCAACGCATCGTCAGGTAATTCGCCAATTTCAGATTTGCTCGGATTCAAAGATGCGCGGCGTCTGAGCGCATCAACCGTCCAATGCGCCGGCACCTCACCCAACCATTCCACCCCACTGTCCTTGTACTCGGGATACCTCGGCAGACTCATTCCGCCATCTCCCCCAGCATCCGCATGATGTTGGCGGTCACGGCTTTCAGCTCGGCATCGATCGCTTCCAGCGGACGTGGCGGCTCGAACACGTAGAAGTGGCGGTTGAACGGAATTTCGTAGCCCACCTTCGTCCTGGTCTCGTCGATCCATGCATCCGGCGCATGCGGCAGCACCTCGCGCGCGAAGTACGCCTCGACGTCCTCGCCCAGCGGCACGTTCTCGGTATCACGCAATGCACTGTCCGGTTGCGGCTTGCCCTTCTGCTTGCCCTTCTGGCCCAGCACGATGTTGCCGGCGTCATCGCGCAGCGGGCGCTCGACAGTGATGGTGGTGTAGCCGAAGTCCTGGTTGCGGAAGATGCGGCTGATCGGCACGCGCTTGAGCCGGCCGCCTTCGGGGGCCACCGGTACATCGTCGGTACCGGTGACGATGCGCTGCTCGAGTTCGCGGCCTTCGGCATCCAGCACGCTGATACGCTCGGCTTCGGTGAAGTCGCCGAACAAGCGGGTGACGAGGGCGATGTCGTCCTCACCCATCTCGCGGCGCTTGCTGCCAAGGCTCTTGCGCATCTTGCGCCAGAAGCTGCTCGCGTCGATCAATTGCACCTGGCCGCGGCGGTCGTCAGGCTTCTTGTTACTGACGATCCACACATAGGTGGCAATACCGGTGTTGTAGAACATGTCGGTCGGCAGGCCGATGATGGCCTCGACAAGATCGTTCTCCAGCAGATAGCGGCGGATCTCACTCTCGCCACTGCCAGCGCCTCCGGTGAACAGCGGCGAGCCATTGAGCACGATGCCGAAGCGGCTGCCGCCCCGACCGTTTACCACCGGCGACATCTTGGCCACCAGGTGCAGCAGGAACAGCATCGAGCCGTCAGACACGCGCGGCAGGCCGGGGCCGAAGCGGCCGTCGAAGCCCTTCTGCTCGTGCTCGGCGCGGATGACCTTCTCGACCTTCTTCCACTCCACGCCGAAGGGCGGATTGGAGAGCATGTAGTCGAACTTGCGGCCGGCGTGCCCATCGTCGCTGAGCGTGTTGCCCGGCGCAATGTTGGCGACCGGCTGGCCGCGGATCAGCATATCGGCCTTGCAGATGGCGTAGGATTCGTCATTCAGTTCTTGGCCGAACAGCGTGAGCCGCGCGGCCGGGTTGTGCGCCAGCAGGTGCTCGGCGGCCACCGAGAGCATGCCTCCCGTGCCGGCCGTGGGATCATAGACGGTGCGCACCACGGCGTTACCGGCCGTTAGTACGTCGTCGTCCTCGATGAAGATCAGGTTGACCATCAGCCGGATGACTTCGCGCGGGGTGAAGTGCTCACCGGCGGTCTCATTGGAGAGTTCGGCGAACTTGCGGATCAGCTCCTCGAACACATGCCCCATCTGCGCGTTGTCCACGTGGTCGGGGTGCAGATCAATACTGGCGAACTTCTCGGTGACCAGATACAGCAGGCCGGCCTTGGCCAGACGTTCGATCTGGTTATAGATGTCGAAGCGTTCGAAGATGTCCCGCGCCTCTGGCGAAAAGCCCTGAATGTAGGCGTATAGATTCTCGCGGATGTGGTCCTGGTCGCCGAGCAGCGTCTGCAGGTTCAGATCGGAGGTGTTGTAGAAGCCCGACGTGCCGACGATGCGCCTGAGGAACGGATCGGGATTGAGACCGGCCGCAGTCTTTTTCTTTGCTTCGACCAGCACCTTGGCCTTGGTCGGCGCGAGAACGCAGTCCAAGCGACGCAGCACGGTGAATGGCAGGATGACCCGCCCGTACTCGGATTGTTTGTAGTCGCCGCGCAGCAGATCGGCAACCGACCAGATGAAAGCGGACAAGGCCTGTTGGTTCAACGCGTATATCCCTCCGTACGAGCCTGCGGACACTCGACGCAGGCGAATCTGTCCCGCAAGACGGTGATCGGAGAATGATAGCGGTGCTCCGAGCACTGCGCTGATTCATGGCGCGAGATGGAGCCTGTTAACATGCAGACAAGCTGCCGCGGACCATTCCGAAAATGGAGAAGCCCGCGCTTGGCGGGCTTCTTCAGTCTCATGAGGTCGCTGCCATGGACGCTCCCTCACTCCCACTCAATCGTCGCCGGCGGCTTCCCACTGATGTCGTACACCACCCGCGACACCCCACGCACTTCATTGATGATCCGGTTCGAGACCCGGCCCAGGAAGTCGTACGGCAGGTGCGCCCAGTGGGCGGTCATGAAGTCGATGGTCTCCACGGCGCGCAGCGAGATCACCCACTCATACGCACGGGCGTCGCCGACGACGCCGACGGACTTGACCGGCAGGAACACCGCGAACGCCTGGCTGGTCTTGTCGTAGAGGTCCGCCTTGCGCAGTTCCTCGATGAAGATGTGGTCGGCGCGGGCCAGGATCTCGACGTATTCGGCCTTCACTTCGCCCAGGATGCGCACGCCCAGGCCGGGGCCTGGGAACGGGTGGCGGTAGACCATCTCGCGCGGCAGGCCGAGCTCCACGCCCAGGCGCCGCACTTCGTCCTTGAACAGCTCGCGCAGCGGTTCGACCAGGCCCAGCTTCATGTGCTCGGGCAGGCCGCCCACGTTGTGGTGGCTCTTGATGACGTGCGCCTTGCCGGTCTTGCTGCCGGCCGATTCGATCACGTCGGGGTAGATGGTGCCCTGCGCCAGCCACTTGGCATTGCTGAGCTTGCCGGATTCCTCGTCGAAGATCTCAACGAACAGGTTGCCGATGATCTTGCGCTTGGCCTCGGGGTCGCTCACGCCGGCCAGCGCGCAGAATGAGCTGAGCTTACGCATCTAGCGTCCTACTGGCCGCTCCGGCCGGTAGCGCTCCACGGCCAACGCATCAGCCGGCTCACCATCGCTGAACGCCAGCGTCACCGCCGCAACGATGTCGTCCCACACGCCAGGCGTCTTCAACACCGGCATCTCCTTGGCCAGGACGTTGCTCAGGACCCCGCGATTCTGCTCAATGGAGCGCAGCACGCGGTCGGCCTGATGGTCGGGCATCTCCACGATCTCCTTCAGCCCGGCGCGCGCGCGCGCATGGCTTCGCAGGTAGCGCGATTCCTCGCGCATCTGCTCGGTCAGCGTGCGGCCGATGACATCCGACAGATAGACCACGTGTGGCCCGAGGTCGGGATAGCGCCAGACCGGCCGTGCCACTTCGGCACCGGTGAACGCGAAATTCGACGCCACGCCGTCCGGATAGGTGGTCAACGTGGGCTCGAACGCCACGAGCTCCCGTACCCTCTCCATCAACGGCCGCGAGACCCGGTCCAGGACGCGGTCGTAGCCGCGCCGCTCGCCGGCGTCGTCGGTGATGACGGCCGACACCGGCAGGATCACGGGGTCCGGCACCACCCCGTCCCGGCGCAGCGTGTCGTTGACGAGGAAGCGGTGCACGCGGCCGTTGCCGTCGGCCAGCGGATGGATGTAGACGAAACCGAACGCCACCACGGCACTGCGCATCACCGGCGACTGCCCCTGCGTCCTATGCAGGAAGACGCGCAGGCCCTCCAGCATCGGTGGCACGTCCGCCGGCATCGGTGCCACGTAGTGCACGACTTCCTCGTAGCGCACCCGCTCGCCGACGAAGACGGGCGACTGGCGGATGCCGAAATGCACGAGCGTCGTCCTGTCGCCCAGGATCTCGCGCTGCAGTTCGGCGAGTGCCTCGTCGGTCAGCGGGGGCGCGTCCTGGCCGGTGCGCCGGGCCATCACGTCGGCGAAGCGCCGGACGCGGCTGTCCTGGTCTGCCTCGCCCTCGATGGCGAAACTGGCGCGGCTCTCTCGCAGCGTCATCCAGGCCGCCGCGCGCATCAGGAGGTCCTCGCCGAACTCGCTCGCCAGCGCACCGAACAGTGCGCGCACGTCCAGGTCCGCGGCGCGGAGCACGGTGTCGGTCTTGACCACCGTCGGGCAGAACCACCGGGTGCCCGGCAGGTTGTCGTTGACCCGCCAGCGCTGGACTTTGTCCACCTGGGCAGGCGAGGCGGCGACCAGCTTGGCGTCGTCGATCGCATCGACGTAGTTGCCGCCGAGCCGCGCCGGCACTTGCAAGGCATCGCCGGTCAGCCATTCGTACAGGAACGCGGCCCGCCGGGCGTACTGTCCCGTGGGCTCTGCATCCACCCAAGCCTGGACGAAGGCCGGCCCGCTGCGCGCGAACAGCCGGGCGAGGAACTCCAGGTGCGGGACTTCGTGGCGAAGATGGAACTGCAGGTGCGCGGCGGGTTCTGAGGACGGCCGCATCGCCTCCTGGTAGGTTTCCAGACGGAAGCCGTCCTCGACCGCCGTCGCCCGTCGCCCGCCTATCTGGCTGAGCACCGGCAGCCGTCCGGCGGGCAGCACTTCGAAGCGCCGGGCGAGCCACCCGGCACCGATCGGATCGGCTGGCAGATCGTTCATGGCATGGCTCCTGGGCACGCGCTTATGCACCTTCCCGATTACGGGCGAAAAGAATCGATTACAAATCAATTGAAATGCATGATTTCGATTATTGTACGGCGGCCGTTGGGCCGCAAGCGCCGTCGAGCCGGCCGCTACGGGGCGCTACGGACGAGCCCTGATGCGATCCGAGACGGCTGGATCACCGCGCAGACCACCACCATGGCTGCAGGTACGACAGGGCAGTCCGACCCCAGGGAAAAAGCCGAACCCGACGTTTGCCGTCCCACCCTCCTCTCTCGCCGTTATCCGGCTCGCAATCGACCTGCTGCGCCGCTAGCGCAAAGCAGGGCCGGTCGCGCTCGAGCTGGCCGACAGGAAGACAACAGCGATCGCCCCCTCCAGACGCTCCCTATTCCCACTCAATCGTCGCCGGCGGCTTCCCACTGATGTCGTACACCACCCGCGAGACCCCACGCACCTCATTGATGATCCGATTCGAGACGCGGCCCAGGAAGTCGTACGGCAGGTGCGCCCAGTGGGCGGTCATGAAGTCGATGGTCTCCACAGCGCGCAGTGAGATCACCCACTCATACGCGCGGGCATCGCCGACGACGCCGACCGACTTGACCGGCAGGAACACCGCGAAGGCCTGGCTGGTCTTGTCGTAGAGGTCGGCGCGGCGCAGTTCCTCGATGAAGATGTGGTCGGCGCGGGCCAGGATCTCGGCGTACTCGGCCTTCACTTCGCCCAGGATGCGCACGCCCAGGCCGGGGCCCGGGAACGGGTGGCGGTAGACCATCTCGCGCGGCAGGCCCAGTTCCACGCCCAGGCGCCGCACTTCGTCCTTGAACAGTTCGCGCAGCGGTTCGACCAGGCCCAGCTTCATGTGCTCGGGCAGGCCGCCCACGTTGTGGTGGCTCTTGATGACGTGCGCCTTGCCGGTCTTGCTGCCGGCCGATTCGATCACGTCGGGGTAGATGGTGCCCTGCGCCAGCCACTTGGCGTTGCTGAGCTTGCCGGACTCTTCGTCGAAGATTTCGACGAACAGGTTGCCGATGATCTTGCGCTTGGCCTCGGGGTCGCTGACGCCGGCCAGCGCCTTGAAGTAGCGCTCGCGCGCGTCGATGCGGATGACGCGAATGCCGAGGCCGTGGGCGCTGGAGGCGTCCGCGAAGGTCGCCATCACCTGGTCGCCTTCCTGGAAGCGCAGCAGGCCGGTGTCGACGAAGACGCAGGTCAGCTGGTCGCCGATGGCCTTGTGCAGCAAGGCGGCGACGACGGACGAGTCCACGCCGCCGGACAGGCCCAGGATCACCTCGTCCTGGCCCACGGTCTCGCGCACGCGCGCGATCTGGTCGTCGATGATGTTGGCCGCGGTCCACAGCGTGGCGCAGCCGCAGATGTCGACGACGAAGCGGCGCAGCAGCGCCTGGCCCTGCTTGGTGTGGGTGACTTCGGGGTGGAACTGCACGCCGTACCAGCGCTTGACCTCATGGGCGAACGCGGCCACGGGCACGCGGTCGGTGGTGGCGGTGACGGTGAAGTCCGGCGGCGCCGCGCTGACGTGGTCGCCGTGGCTCATCCACACGTCCAGGCGCTGGCTGCCGGCGTGGTCGCTCAGGCCGTCGAACAGGCGGTCCTGGACGACGATCGCGACTTCCGCGTGGCCGTACTCGCGGGCGTCGGCCGATTCGGTCTCCCCGCCCAACTGCTTGGCCATCGTCTGCATGCCGTAGCAGATGCCCAGCAGCGGCAGGCCGCTGTCGAACACCTGTTGTGGGGCGCGCGGCGAGCCGTGCTCGGTCGTCGATTCGGGGCCGCCGGAGAGGATGATGCCCTTGGGCGCGAACGCGGCGATCTGCGCCGGGTCGTGGTCCCAGGCCCAGATCTCGCAGTACACGCCCAGCTCGCGGATGCGGCGGGCGATCAGCTGCGTGTACTGCGCGCCGAAGTCGAGGATCAGGATCTTGTCGCTGTGCAGGTCGGTCATCGGCGTGGGCTTGTCGTGTCGGGTGAGGGCGCGGGCGCGCTGGGGAAACGGAAGGTGGGGGCCGGATACGAAACGGGATCCGCTTGCGCGAATCCCGGATCAGTGCGTGGCGGCGCGGCCTCAGCCGGCCTGGTAGTTCGGCGGCTGCTTGGTGATCGTCACGTCGTGGACGTGGCTCTCGCGCTGGCCGGCACCGGTGATCTTCACGAACTGCGGTTTGGTGCGCATGTCTTCGATCGTCGCGCAGCCCACGTAGCCCATCGTCGCGCGCAGGCCGCCGGCGAGCTGGTGGACGATGCCGGCCAGCGGGCCGCGGTACGGCACGCGGCCTTCGATGCCCTCGGGCACCAGCTTGTCGGCGTCGGACGAATCCTGGAAATACCGGTCCTTGCTGCCCTGCTCCATCGCGCCCAGGCTGCCCATGCCGCGGTAGCTCT
Source organism: Luteimonas sp. TWI662 (assembly GCF_039673825.1). NCBI lineage: Bacteria > Pseudomonadati > Pseudomonadota > Gammaproteobacteria > Lysobacterales > Lysobacteraceae > Luteimonas > Luteimonas sp. TWI662. Next base: position 9,229 of record NZ_JBDJMI010000026.1, read on the forward strand.
TGTAGCTGCGGCCCTGGAACAGCTCGACCTCGCCGGGCGATTCCTCGGTGCCGCCGAACAGGCCGCCGATCATCACCGTCGAGGCGCCGGCCGCCAGGGCCTTGCCGATGTCGCCCGAGTAGCGGATGCCGCCGTCGGCGATCAGCGGGATGCGGTCCTGCAGGGCTTCGGCGACGAAGTCGATCGCGGTGATCTGCGGCACGCCGACGCCGGCAACGACGCGCGTGGTGCAGATCGAACCGGGGCCCACGCCCACCTTCACCGCGTCCGCGCCGGCGTCCTCGAGCGCCTTGGCCGCGTCGCCGGTGACGATGTTGCCGCCGATGACCTGGACCTTGGGATAGGTCTTCTTGACCCAGTTCACGCGGTCGAGCACGCCCTGCGAGTGGCCGTGCGCGGTGTCGACGATGATCACGTCCACGCCGGCTGCGACCAGCGCTTCGACGCGCGCTTCGGTGTCGCCGCCCACGCCGACCGCCGCGCCCACCAGCAACTGCTCGTCGGCGTCCTTGGCAGCGTTGGGGTTGTCGTGGGCTTTCTGGATGTCCTTGACGGTGATCAGGCCGCGCAGCGCGAAGGCGTCGTTGACCACCAGTACCTTTTCGATGCGGTGCTTGTGCAGCAGCGCCAGCACCTCGTCCTCGCTCGCGCCCTCGCGCACGGTGACCAGGCGGTCGTGCTTGGTCATGACGTTGCGCACCGGGTCGTCGAGCTTGGTCTCAAAGCGCATGTCGCGCCCGGTGACGATGCCCACCAGTTTGCCGCCGTCGACCACCGGCACGCCGGAGATGTTGCGCGCGCGGGTCAGGCGCAGCACTTCACCGATGCTGGTATCCGGGCCCACGGTGAAGGGTTCGCGGATGACGCCGGCTTCGAAGTTCTTGACCCGGGCCACCTCGGCCGCCTGACGCTCGACGCTCAGGTTCTTGTGCACGATGCCGATGCCGCCCATCTGCGCCATCGCGATGGCCAGGCGCGCTTCGGTGACCGTGTCCATTGCCGCCGAGACGATCGGCAGATTCAGGCGCAGGTCGCGGGTCAGCCGCGTGGCGAGGCGGACGTCCTTGGGCAGGACGATCGAGTGGGCGGGAACGAGCGAGACGTCGTCGTAGGTGAGTGCTTCGGCCTGGATGCGCAGCATGCGGGGTGCCGGGGAGGAGGAAGCGCGCCATTCTATCGCGTTTGCGGCCCCGGCGCGCCGCGACCGGACGCCGCGGATGTCGCGCTAAGTGCCGGCCTGCTCGGCCGCTTCGATCGTGTTCTGCATCAACGTGGCCACGGTCATCGGGCCGACACCGCCGGGCACCGGCGTGATCCAGCTCGCCCGCCGCGCGGCCTCGACAAAGCCGACATCGCCGACCAGGCGGCCGTCGTCGAGCCGGTTGATGCCGACATCGATCACCACCGCGCCGGGCTTGACCCAGTCGCCGGGGATCAGCCCGGGGCGGCCGACGGCGACGACCAGGATGTCGGCCTCGCCGACATGGCGGCGCAGTACGTCCGGCGGCGTAAAGCGGTGACAGGTGGTCACCGTGCAGCCGGCGATCATCAGTTCCAGCGCCATCGGCCGGCCGACGTGGTTGCTGACGCCGACGATCGTGGCGCTGGCGCCGCGCACCGGGCGGTCGGTGTAGGCCAGCAGCGTGGTGATGCCGCGCGGCGTGCACGGGCGCAGGCCGAACTGGCGCAGCGCCAGGTGGCCGACGTTCGCCGGATGGAAACCGTCGACGTCCTTGCGCGGGTCGATGCGCTCGATCAGCCGGCTCGCGTCGTCGATGCCCGGCAGCGGTAGCTGGACCAGGATGCCGTGCACGGCGGGGTCGGCGTTGAGGCGGTCGATCAGCGCGACCAGCTCGGCCTCGGTCGTGCCCACCGGCAGGTCGAAGTCGAAGGCCTGGATGCCCACCTTCTGCGCGGCGCGGCGCTTGTTGCGCACGTAGGACTGCGAGGCCGGGTCGCTGCCGACCAGCACCACCGCCAGCCCCGGGCGCGTCCCGCCGCCGGCGATGCGCGCATCCACGCGCACGCGCAGTTCGTCGAGCAGGGTGTCGGCAATGCGCTTGCCGTCGAGAATTCGGGCCGGAACGGGGTCTGCGGCGGTCATGCGGGCGTCGTGCGGCGAAAGAGCGCCCCATTGTCCCTGATTCGGGCCCCGGCTTGCAGACATCGGCCGCGATGCCGATCCTGTCGGCCTCGCCTGCCCCCTGGATCGACCATGACCGATGCGCCCAAGCCCACGCCCGCCCCGCTGTCCGACGACGCCCGCATCCGCGCCGAGGCGGCCGCGTTCCGGCGCTTGCGCGCGCATCTGCTCGAGGCCCGGCCGGAGGTGCAGAACATCGACCTGATGATCCTGGCCGGCTTCTGCCGCAACTGCCTGGCCGATTGGTACGGCGATGCGGTGCGCGCCGAGGGCGTGGCGTTCGACAAGGCCGCGGCGCGCGAGGCGTTCTACGGCATGCCGTTCGAGACCTGGAAGGCCCAGCACCAGCGCGAGGCGACGCCGGAGCAACAGGCCGCATTCGCCGCGAGCCAGCGCACGCACGGGGGCTGAAGCGCGCGCGTCACGGGCAGCGCGGCAGGCCGTCGCCGACGCTGCATTCCACGCAGCACATCGGGGCCGACGGCTGGCCCGGCGTCGGCAGCACCGGCGTCGGCGCCGTCGGCGAGACCAGCGGCATCGCCGGCTGCAACGCGGCCAGTTCCTGCGCCGGCCGCAATTGCAGCAGCACAGCCCAGTCCTGGCGGTTGGCGCTGCAGGCGGCCGGCGTGTCGGGCGTGCACGGCACATCGTCGAGCGTGCGCATCGGCAATGCGGCGAACTGCCCGCCGGCCGAGAGCGGCAGCATCCGCATGGTCACGCCGTCGAGCACGTTGCCGCCGACCAGGTACGCGACATTGCCGCCCTCGGCAGCCGCGCCGACGACGACATCGCAGTGCATGCCCAGCCCGCTGTCCTCGCTGCTGAGCAGCGTCGCCAGGCCGGCGAAGCCGAACACACGGTTGGCGGCGCGCACGTAGCACAGCAGGTCGCCGCGCGCCGGCCGCGCACTCACCGGGTTGGCGACGCGGTAGGCGCTGGTCTCGGGGTTGCGGTAGGCCGCGCGCACGTAGTCGACGTGGCTGGGCGAGCCCTCGAAGCCGGGCAGCGCGGCGCGCCGCGCGGTCCAGGACACGAACGCCGCCGACCACGGCACATCGACCAGGAACGCCCGGCACCCGGGCGACGGCGCACCGCCGTAGGCCGCGTAGGCGCATTCGCCGGCGCCCGGCCGGTGCTGCAGTCGAGGCAGCAGGCCGGCGCCCACCCAATAGCCCGCGACCCGGCGCCAGGCCTGCTCGCCATTGGTCAGCAGCGCGGTTTCGGCCTCGCGCACGGTGGACCCCGCGTAACGCCCGTCCGCATCGATGAACGGCCGGTGCCAGGTCTGGTGCTCCTCGCAGGCCACCGCGGCCAGCCGCGTCGCCGGGTCCGGCGCCGCCACCTGCGTGCGCAGCAACGGGCACGGGTCGGCGGCGGACGCGCCCGGCGGCCACACGAGCAGCCAAGCCAGGACCAACAGACAGAGCCAGCGTGACGACATGCGCAACCTCGGGAGCGGGGGCAGGATGGGACTCATCGTGCCCCGCCCCGTGTGAAGGCCGGTGGGCGGGCGCGTCGCCGCTTACTTGGTCGTATAGCCGCCGTTGATCAGCAGGGTCTGGCCGGTGATCCACCAGCCCTCGCTGACCAGGTGCCGGACGAACGGCACCACGTCCTCGATATCGGTCAGGCCGGTGCGGCTGCAGCCCGACAGCGCCGCGGCCGAGCGGTGGTAGGCCACGGCGTCCTTGTCTTCCTGGCCGTAGAAGAACGGCGTGTCCATCGGCCCCGGTCCGATCGCGGTTACCGAGATGCCACGCGCCCCGAACTCCTTGGCGGCGGCACGGGTGAAGTGTTCCACCGGCGCCTTGGCGCCCGCATAGGCGGCGTAGTACGGGGTGAAGGCACCGAGCAGCGAGGTCACCAGGGTCAGCACCTTGCCGTGGTCGGCCACTTTCAGGCCGGCCTGCTGCAGGAAGAAGAACGCCGCCTTGGCGTTGATGTCGAACATCTTGTCGTACTCGGCCTCGCCGATCTCGGTCAGCGGCTTCTTGAGCACCATGCCGACGGTGTTGATGGCGATGTCGATATGGCCGAAGGCCGACACACCGGCATCGAACAGCGCGGCGACGTTGTCCGGACGGGTCAGGTCGCCGGAGAAGATCTCGGCCTTGGCGCCGGCCGCCTGGACGGCGCGCGCGGTCTCCTGCGCGGCCGGGAGCGAGTCGGCATCGTGATGGTGGATCAGCACTGCGCTGGCGCCGTTCCAGGCCAGATCGCGGGCGATCAGCCCGCCGAGGTTCTTCGCGCCACCGGCGATCAGCACCGTCTTGCCGTGCAGCGAATGGTCGATCTTGGACATGCCATGCTCCTGCGATGGGGGAGTCCCCAGTTGACCGCAGCCCCCGGCTCGAATAAACACGATGAATCGACAGTTTGTTTTCGGCGCTACCGAATAATCATGGATCTGTTGCGCCATCTCGCGCTGTTCCGCCGCGTGGCCGACTGCGGCAGCTTCAGTCGCGCAGCGGAACTCGAGGGGCTGGCGCCGTCGTCGGTCTCGGCCGCCATCGGCCAGTTGGAGCGGCATCTGGGCACGCGGCTGTTCCAGCGCACGACCCGCCAGGTCCGGCTCAGCAGTGACGGCGAGCGGCTGTACGCGCGCGGTGTCGAACTGCTGGCCGACGCCGAGGGCATCGCGCAGCTGTTCCAGCCGGCCGCCCAGCCCAGCGGCCTGCTGCGGGTCGAGGCCCCGGCGCGGATGGCGCGCCTGCTGCTCGCGCCCGCCCTGCCCGCGTTTCTCGCGGCCTATCCCGGCATCGCGATCGAGCTGGGCGGCAGCGATCGCTTGAGCAACCTGGTGGGCGACGGCATCGACTGCGTGCTGCGGGTCGGGCCGATCGGCGACCTCGACCTGGTCGCACGACCGCTTGGGCAACTGCAACAGGTGACCTGCGCCGCGCCCGCCCTGCTCGCCCGGCACGGGCCGGTCGCCGACCTGGACGCGCTGGCGGCCCTGCCGGCGATCCACTTCGGCCAGTCGCCCGGCGGGCGGGCGGAGCCCTGGGAATTCCAGTCCGCGGACGGCCTGGTCACCCGCCCGATGACCGGACGGGTCGGGGTCGGCAATGCCGAGACCTACATCGCCTGCGCGCTGGCCGGGCTGGGCGCGATCCAGGTGCCGCGCTACGACGTCGCCGACCTGCTCGCGGCCGGCCGGCTGTGCGAGCTGCTGCCCGATACGCCGCCGCCGAGCGTGCCGGTCAGCGTGCTCTATCCGGGGCCGCAGCGCGGCTCGCGACTGGTGCAGGTGCTGATCGGCTGGCTCGACGGGGTCATCGCGCCGCTCGTTGAGCCGGTATCCGCGCCCTGAGGCGGGCTCAGCCGGCGCAGAACGCCGCGTAGTCGATGTAGCCGGGGAAGTCGCGGCCCGGTGCGCACAGTGGGCAGTCGGGATCGGCGCCCAGCCGGGTCTCGCGAAAGCGCATCCGCAGTGCATCGAACTGCAGCAGGCGCCCGCGCAGCGGCTCGCCGATGCCGATCAGCAGTTTGAGCACTTCGGTTGCCTGCAGCAGGCCGATCACGCCCGGCAGCACGCCCAGCACGCCGACTTCCGAGCAGTTCGGGGCGGCTTCCGCCGGTGGCGGCTCGGGAAACAGGCAGCGATAACAGGGGCAACGGCCACGCGCGCGTCCGGCGTCGAACACGCTGACCTGGCCCTCGAAGCGGTGCACGGCGCCGTAGACCAGCGGCTTGCGGTGCAACACGCAGGCGTCGTTGAGCAGGTAGCGGACCGGGAAGTTGTCGGCGCCGTCGAGCACCACATCGACGCCGTCGATCAGCCGGTCGATGTTGGCGCTGGTGACGCGCTCGACGACCGCCTCGATCCGCGTGCGCGGGTTCAGCGCGCCGAGCGTGGCCGCGGCCGAGGCGACCTTGGGCTGGCCGATGCGGTCCTCGGCATGCAGGATCTGCCGCTGCAGGTTGCTGCGGTCGACGACATCGTCGTCGGCGATGCGCAACGTGCCCACGCCGGCCGCGGCGAGGTAGTACGCGGCCGGCGAGCCGAGGCCGCCCGCCCCGATCACCAGCACCGTGGCCTCGGCCAGCCGGCGCTGCCCCGCCAGGCCGATCTCGGGCAGGCGCAGGTGCCGCGAGTAGCGGTCGTGGAAATCCAGGTCGATATCGCCATCGGGCAACGTCGTCGGCAACCCCTCGGCCTGCCAGCGGCTGGTGCCGCCGGCGACCGAGGCGATGTCGGTGTAGCCGGCCGCGGCCAGCGCGTGCGCGGCCTGCAGCGAACGCCGGCCGCTCTGGCAGATCAGCAGCAGCGGCGCGGCGCGGTCGGGCACGTGCGTCTGCGGCGCGGCTTCCAGCGTCGCGCGGTCGACGCCTTCGGCGCCTTCGGCCATGCCGGTCACGCGCTCGTGGGCGTCGCGCACGTCGATCAGGCGCACGCCGCCCCGGCGACGGCGCAGGGCCTCGTCGGGGGAGATCTCGGGAATGCTCATGCGCCGATTATCGCCCGTCGTGGGCGACCGGGTCGTCCCACCGCCGGATCGCTCAGTACGGCACGACTTCGACCACACTGTCGGCCGGGTACTCGCGCGCGCCGGCCTCGAGCACGATCAGCACGTCCGAATCGGCCGCCGCCTGCATCCGGTGCGAGCCGTCGGCGGGGTTGGGTTCGACGCGCGACACGCCGTCCTCGTCGATCGACCAGCGCCCGCGCAGGAATTCCAGCCGCTCGTGCTTCTTGGTCCACGCATCGCGCAGGCGCGCGCGCCGGATCGGCCGCGGGGCGCGCCGCTGCAGGCCATCGACCAGGCGCCGGCCGACCGCCAGCCACGTGGCCAGCACCGAGACCGGATTGCCCGGCAGGCACAGGAACAGCGCCGGCCCCAGCGTCTCGCCCTCTGCAAGCAGCAGCGGCATGCCCGGCTTCATCATCGTCTTCCACAGGCGCACGCGGCCGCGGCGCTGCAGCAGTTCGGGCAGGTGGTCCTTTTCGCCGGCCGACACGCCACCGCAGGTCAGCACGATGTCGAAGGCCTCGCCGGCATGGCGCAGCGCCGAGGCGATCTGCGCCGGGTCGTCTGGCAGCGTCGGGAACGCGACCGGCTCCAGGCCCTCGGCGCGCAGCAGGCCCATCAGCTGCTCGCGGTTGGAGTTGTAGATCTGCCCGGGCTGCAACGGCATGCCTGGCTCGACGAGTTCGTCGCCGGTCGCGAACACCGCCACCGTCGGCCGGCGCACGACCTCCAACTGCGCCAGGCCCTGGGACGCCGCGAGTGCGATCCGGCTCGGGGTCAGCACTTCGCCGGCATGCAGCAGACGGTCGCCGACCTTGGAATCCTCGCCGGCGCGGCGCACGTGCTGGCCCGGACGCGGTGGCACCAGGATCTCGACCCGGTCGCCGTCCAGGCGCGTGTTTTCCTTCATCACCACGGTGTTGGCGCCTTCGGGAATCGGTGCGCCGGTGGTGATGCGCAGGCACTGCCCGCGCGCGATGCGCACGTCCGCACGCGGGCCGGCGAACTGCTCGCCGACCAGTTGCAGCACCGCCGTCCCCTCGCCCGCCAGATCGTGATGGTCCAGCGCGAAACCGTCCATCGCCGAGTTGTCGAACGGCGGTTGCGGCAACGTGGCGACGACATCGCGCGCGAGCACATGGCCATGGGCACGGCCCAGCGACAGCGTCTGCACCTCGAGCGCACGTTCGGCGGCGACCGCATCGACGATCGCGCAGGCCTGGTCGAACGGCACGCGGTAGGGAAAGGACGGGGCGGTGTCAGGGTGCGGCGATTCCGGCATCGATCAGATCGTCAGGCGTATTGAGGTTGCCGAAGCGTACACCTTCCAATCGGACGGTCCGCATGCCGAGCCGGCTCTGCAACGCGCGCACCGCGTAGTCGCCGCGCGCCAGCGCCTCGGCCGCGCCGCGTCGCAGCGCGTCGGTCGGCCACAACGCGACCAGCGGCTGCACGCCGTCATCGTCCTGCGCGCAGGCGCCGGTGTCGCCGGCCAGCAAGGCCAGCATCGGCAGCAGTCGGGCATCGGCCTCGCACAGATCGACCGGCAGGGTCAGCAGCCAGGGCGTGTCGACGGCGGCGGCCAGCGCGTCGAGCCCGGACATCGGCCCGGCATCGGGCGTGCGATCGACCACGGTCTCGATGCCGTGGGCTGCGTAGCGAGCGAGGTCGCGGTTGGCGCTGACCAGGAACCGCGCTGCCTGCGGGGCGAAGCGCGCGCGCCAGCGCAGCACCTGCGCTGTGCCGCCCTGCTCGAGCCAGGCCTTGTCGAGGCCGCCCAGGCGCGAGCCGCGGCCGCCGGCGATCACGCCGACGGTCAGTGCCGCCGCGGTGGGCGGCACGCTCACTTGCGCTTGACGTGCCGGATCAGCCGCTTCTTCTTGGCGACCTGGCGTTCGCTGAGCACGTTCTTCTTGTCCTTATAGGGGTTGTCGCCCTCGCGGAACACGAAGCGCACCGGCGTGCCGACCAGCTTGAAGCGCTTGCGGAAGAAGTTCTCCAGATACCGGCGATAGCTGTCGGGCAGCGTGCGCAGGCGGTTGCCGTGGACGACGATCGTCGGCGGGTTCTCGCCGCCCGGGTGCGCGAAGCGCAGCTTGGGCGCATGCCCCCGCACGACCGGCGGCGGGTTGGTCTCGGCGGCGATCTCGAGCGCGCGGGTCACATCCGACGTGCCGAACTTGTAGTTGGCCGAGGCGTGCGCGCGATGGATCGCGGCGAACAGTTCACGCAGGCCCGAGCCGTGCTTGGCGCTGATGCGCACCGCCTCGGCCCAGGGCACGAATGCGAGCTTGCGCGACAGCAGCGCTTCGGTCTGCTCGCGCTGGTACTCGCTCAGCCCGTCCCACTTGTTGACCGCGACCACCAGGGCGCGCCCGGAGTCGAGCACTGCGCCGAGCACGCTCGCGTCCTGGTCGGTGACGCCCTCGCTGGCATCGATCATCACCACCGAGACCTGAGTGGCCTCGATCGCCTGCAGGGTCTTGATGATCGAGAACGTCTCCACCGCCTCGTCGACCTTCGACTTGCGGCGGATGCCGGCGGTGTCGACCAAGCGGTAGCGCCGGCCGTCGCGTTCGAGATCGACCTCGATCGAGTCGCGGGTGGTGCCGGCGACCTCCGAGGCGATCATCCGCTCCTCGCCGAGGATGCGGTTGACCAGGGTCGACTTGCCGACGTTCGGGCGGCCGACGAAGGTCACGCGGATGCGCGTGGGGTCGGTGTCGAGCTGCTCGGCCTGCCCGGTTTCGGGGAGCTTTTCGAGCACGTCGTCGACGAGTTCGTCGATGCCGTGGCGGTGCGCCGAGGACACCGCGTGCGCGTCGGTGAAGCCGTAGCGCGAGAAGTCCGCGATCGCCGCACGCGCATCGAGCCCGTCGGTCTTGTTGATGATCAGGAACGTCGGCTTGCCGAGCTTGCGCAGCCAGCGCAGCAGTTCGTCGTCGAGCGCCGAGGCGCCCTCACGGCCGTCGACGACGAACAGCACGAGGTCGGCCTCCGCCGCCGCCGCGCGCGACTGCTTGGCGGTCGGGCCGGCCAGTCCGGCTTCCTCCAGATGCACGCTCTCGCCGGCGATGCCGCCGGTATCGACCAGCGCGAACGGACGCGCGCCGAGGCGGCACACGCCGTAGTGACGGTCGCGGGTGACGCCCGGCTCGTCATGGACGAGCGCGTCGCGGGTGCGGGTCATCGCGTTGAACAGCGTCGACTTGCCGACGTTGGGGCGGCCCACGAGGGCGACGAGCGGGAGCATGCGGCAGGATCCGGAACGAAAGAGCGGAAGGAAGGGCCGGCACCGTGGCGGCGACCCGAAAACGAAGAGGCCCCGGGCGGCGACACCGCCCGGGGCCCTAGTGTCGCATTGGCAGCGTCGAAACCCTACTGGCTCAGGCGCCAGGCGCTGACGTCGCCGTCGACCGTCTGCACCACCAGCACGCCGTCGGCGACGACCGGTGCGCCCTTGATGGGGTCGCGGCCGGCGCGCTGGCGCGCGGCGAACTCGCCGTCGTCCAGACGCAGCCAGTGCAGATAGCCGTCGAGGTCGCCGACCACGGCGTAGTCGCCCTGGATCACTGCCGCGCTGAGGTTGCGCCGCGCCAGTGCCGGCTGCTGCCAGGCCGCGGTGCCGCTGAACTTGTCCAGCGCCCAGACGGTGCCGTTGGCGTCGGTAACGACCACGCGATGGGTCGACAGCGCCGGACGGTTGGACCCGCCATGCTCGCTGACCCACAGCGGACGGCCGCTCGGGCCTTCGAGCGCCATCGTGCGATGCCGGTAGCTGCTGGCAAACAGCACGGCCTCGTCGAGGACGGGCGTGCCGTCGACATCGGCCATGCGCTCGAGTTCGGTGCGGCCGTCGGGCTGGGCGACCGCCTGCTCCCACAGCGTGCGGCCGTCGGCCAGCGCGAGTGCGGCGAGCGTGCCGTCGTCGTTGCCGACGAACACGAAGCCCGGCCCCAGCACCGGCGCGTCGTTGCCACGGACGGTCAGCGACGGCAGTTCGCGGACCCAGAACCAGCGACGCTCGCCACTGGCGATGTCGAACGCGGTGACGCGGCCGTCGTTGGAGCGCACCAGCACCAGGCCCTGCCCGATCGTCGGCGCGGCGATGACTTCGTTGGTGACCTTGGCGGTCCAGCGCTGTTCGCCGGTGGCCGCATCGAGCGCCAGCACGTCGCCGTCCAGGCTGCCGACCACGACCAGGCCGTCGCCGACGCCGGGGCCGCCGCTCAGCCGCAGGTCCGATTCATGGCGCCAGACCGACGCGCCGCTCTGCAGGTCCAGGGCCCGCACGCCGCCCTTGATCGCGGCGACATAGACGCGGCCATCGGCGACCACCGGCCCCTGGCGCACGCCCAGCCGGCCTTCGCCCTTGCCGGCATTGGCGGTCCACAGGCGCGACACCGTCACCGACGGGGTGATATCGGTCAGCTTGGCGGGCTCCGACAGGGCCTTGGCATCGGCCTTCTCGCTGTTGCCGAACCAGCCGCGGACGGTGCTGCAGCCGGTCACCGCGACCGCGCACAACGCAATCGCCGCGAACCGCAACGCGCGGGACGGAACGGGGGAAGCCGCGGCGGGGGCCGTGTGCTCGGTCATCAGGATTCAACCTCGGGTTCGTCCGGCGCACCGCCGACTTGGGAAAGCTTGAGTTCGACCAGGCCGCGCTGGGGCGCTGCGCTGTCGAGGCCGCGCAGCGCGCTGGCGTAGTCGGCGCGGGCCTGGTCGGCGTGGTCGAGCGCGAAATGCGCGTCGCCGCGCACTTCCAGCGAGACCGCATCGTCGACGCCGTCGAGCAGCGCGACCGCCTCCTGGTCGCGGCCGGCGTCGATCAGCAGCCGCGCCAGGCGCTGGCGCACGACCGCCGCCACGCCGGGTTCGGCGCCCTCGACGCCCTGCAGCGTCGCGATCGCGGCATCGCGCTCGCCGGCATCGAGCTGAGCCTTGGCCAGCTGCAATGCGGCCAGTTCGCCATAGGTGGAATCGGGCAGCGCGGCGATGCGCTCGCCGGCCTTGTCGAGCGCCCCGGACCGGATGTCGAGCACCGCGGCCTGGTAGTCGGCGTGCTGGGCAGCCGCCTGGTCGTGGGTCCGCTGCTTCCAGTACTGCCAGCCGAAGATCAGGGCCCCGCCCACGATGACGCCACCGATCAGGCCCAGGCCGTTGTCGCGAAGCCAGGCCTTGACCCGCTCCCCCTGTTCGCGCTCGTCCAGCAGCTCATCAAGTGCCATATGTTCTCTGCGCCCGTCGCCGGCGACGGGTCTTTGCCATTGGAAAACGACAGACCGGCTGCAGCGCTCGCGCGCCGTGCCGGTCCTGTGTGCAGCGCGGGTCGCGACTACTCGGCGACGGGCGCAAAACCGCGATCGGAGGATACCTCAAAGCGCGCGACGTTCGATCGGCGAAACTCGGACAGATCCTGAACGACCCCATCGCGCAGCACCTCCACCGCGCCGGCATTGCCCAGCACGATGCGGTGGACATCGGCAGTCGCGAACTCGCGCTGCTGGCCTGCCGGCACTTCAGCCGACTCGATCCGGCGGCCGTCGTGGCCGACGATTTCCACCCAGCTCGGACCGCTGAAGCGCAGCGTCAGGCGCCCGGCCTGATCGCGCGCGGCCGGCTCGGCCGCCGGTACGGGCGCGAGCGCGCGCTTGGGCAGCGCGCCCAGCGACGCGGTGACCGGCCGCGGGCCGACCGGCTGCGCGGGGGCGGCCTCGTCGCCGAGCACACCGAGCGAGGCGGTGATCTCGCCGGTGTCGTCGACATGCTGGCGCGTCGCCACCCAGACCGGCACGACGATCAGCGCGGTGATCACGACATAGACCGCGCGGCCCATGGCCTTGTCCAGCATCCGCTGCATCGGCGGGGTGTAGGTGCGCGGGGTCAGTTCCGGCGGGCGCACCTGGGTGGCCTCGGGAATGGTGTCGGCCAACGACTCGGGCAGCCCGAGCAGACGCAGATAGCTGCGCAGTTGCCCGCGCACGAACACTTGCGCCCCCAGGCGCCCCCAATCTTCGGCCTCGAGCGCCTCGACCACGCGAAGCTGCATCCTGAGCCGCGAGGCGACATCGGCAAGGCGCAGCCCCGCCTGTTCACGTGCAACGCGCAGGCGCTCTCCGACCCCAGACATGGTCTCTGGCGTGGCCTGGTGCGAAGAACTCATGGTGGACTGGTTTCCCTTGGCTGGAGTTGCGGCGCGTCCGGAAATTCGGTCTCAAGACGCCGCATGAGTCGATCGGCGGCGGCTCCGTCGCCGAGCCCCTGTTCGATGCGGGCCGCCAGTTGCAATGCTGCCGCAGTTGCGGGGGCCACGGCAAGCCGTCGTTGCGAAAAAGCGCGCGCATCGAACCATCGCCCCTGCCCGGCGAGCAGCCGGGCCATGGCATCGAGCGCCACCGCGCTCGTAGGCTCGAGCTCGAGCGCGGCGCGCAGGTCGCGTTCTGCACGCACGGCATCGCCGGCATCCAGTGCGCAGGCGCCGGCATTGGCCAGGGCGCCGACGCGGTCGCCGTAGTTCGGATCCTGCAGCGCCGCGTCGAACTGCGCCAGCGATTCGCCGGGCCGGCCGCTGCGGCACAGCCAGGCGCCGTAGTTGTTGAGGGTCGCACCGTGACCGGGCGCGCGCTCCACCGCGGCGCGGTAGTAGGCCCCGGCCTCCGCTTGGCGGCCCTGACGATCGCTGACCAGGGCCAGCAGGGTATTGGCGTCGGCCGCGGTCTGCTCGTTGCGCAGGGCCGACTTGGCCTGACGCTCGGCGCTGCGGTCGTCGCCCTGCTGGTAGGCGCGCACGCCCAGTGCCAGCTGCTCACGCGCAGCCTCGGCACGCCGGAACTCGGGCGTGCCGCCGATGTTGTAGGTCGGTCGCTCGACGTTCGACTTGACGAACCCCGAGCGCGAGCAGGCGGCAAGCGCCATGCCGAGCATCACCAGAACGACGGCCTCAGGCCACCGCATCGGCACCGTCGCCACCCTCGGCGCGCAGCCGCTTGAGGTGTTCGGCCTGGCGCCGAGTGCGGTCGGCGACCTGGCCCTTGAGCTGGCCGCAGGCCGCGTCGATGTCGTCGCCGCGGGTACGGCGGACCGGCGCGATCCGGCCCGATTCGTTGAGCAGCTTCTGGAACCGCCGGATCGCCGCATCGTCCGGGCGCTCGAAGCGAGTGCCCGGGAACGGGTTGAACGGGATCAGGTTGACCTTCGCCGCGTCCTTCATCTGCAGGCGATTGTCGAACTCGCGCATCAGCCGCACCAGCTCGCGCGCATGCTGGGGCTGGTCGTTGACGTCGCGCATCAGCGTGTACTCGAACGTCACCGACTCGCCGCGCTTGCGCTGGGCGTAGCGCACGCACGATTCCATCAGCTCGGCGATCGGGTACTTCTTGTTGAGCGGCACCAGCTCACTGCGCAGCGCGTCGTTGGGCGCGTGCAGCGAGACCGCCAGCGACACGTCGCTGACCTCGCCGAGCTTGTCGATCATCGGCACCATGCCGGCGGTCGACAGGGTGACGCGCTTGTTGGCCAGGCCGTAGCCCAGGTCGTCGCGCATGATGCTCATCGCGCGCACGACATTGTCGAAATTCATCAGCGGCTCGCCCATGCCCATCATGACCACGTTGGTAAGGCGGCGCTGCTTGTGCGGCACGTTGCCCAGGTGACGGGCGGCCACCCAGACCTGGCCGATGATCTCGGCGGTCGACAGGTTGCGGTTGAAGCCCTGGGTCGCGGTGGAACAGAACTGGCAGTTGAGCGCGCAGCCCACCTGCGACGACACGCACAGCGTGCCGCGTCCCTTGTCGGGGATGTAGACGGTCTCGATCGCGTTCAGGCCGTCCATCGCCAGCAACCACTTGTGGGTGCCGTCGGTGGAGGGCTTTTCGAACTGGATCTGCGGCACGCGGACTTCGGCGTGCGCCTCGAGCTTGGCGCGCAGCCCCTTGCCCAGATCCGTCATTTCGTTGAAATCGGTGACGTAGCGGTGGTGGATCCACTTCATCACCTGATGGGCACGGAAGCGCTTTTCGCCGAGGATCTCGGCGAAAAAGCGCTCCAGCCCCTCGCGATCGAGGTCGAGCAGGTTCTGCTTGGCGACGGCAACGTCGATGGCGACCCCGGTCACGATGGCATCACTCAGCGCGAGACGACTTCGTCGTTCTTGAAGAAGTACGCGATCTCGGTCTTCGCGTTATCCACCGAATCCGAGCCGTGGGCGGCATTGGCGTCGATCGAGTCGGCGAAGTCGGCGCGGATCGTGCCCGGCGCGGCGTCCTTCGGGTTGGTGGCGCCCAGCAGCTCGCGGTGCAGGGCCACGGCGTTCTCGCCCTCCAGGGCTTGGATCATCACCGGGCCGGAGGTCATGAACTCGACCAGCGCGTTGAAGAACGGACGCTCACGGTGGATCGCGTAGAAGCCTTCGGCCTCCTCGCGGGTCAGCTGCTTGTACTTGGCGGCCACGATCTTCAGGCCCGCCTTCTCGAAACGGCTGTAGATCTCACCGATGACGTTCTTGGCAACGGCATCGGGCTTGACGATGGACAGGGTGCGCTCGAGCGCCATCTGCGAATTCTCCGGACAATGGGGACGACCATCCCGGCGGGCTGGTCGAAGTTAGCATGGAAAAACCCGCGGCGGGGCGCGGGTTTAGCCGATACGGCTGCAGTGATTCTACCGCATTGCGGGGGAGTTCCGCAGCGCGTCGCAACGGTTGCGATCATTGACGCGTCAGGCCGGCGCGCTCTAGCATCAAACAAGCGTTTGATTCAGCGGAGTACGGATGAGCGGCACGCGACAGTTTTCCACCAAGGACAAGATCCTGGGCGCAGCCGAGGAGCTGTTCGCGGCCAATGGCTTCGCCGGCACATCGCTGCGGCAGGTCACCAGCCGCGCCGACGTCAACATCGCCGCGGTCAACTACCACTTCGGCAGCAAGGAGAACCTCGTCAACGAGGTGTTCCGCCGGCGCATGGACCAGATGAGCGCGCAGCGCCTGGCCCAGTTGCGTCGGGCGCTGGCCGAGCAGCCCGGCCAGATCGAGCCGATCATCGCCGCGTTCGTCGATCCGGCGCTGGACATGGCGATCGGCCGCAACGGCAGCGGCGGGTTCGTGCGGGTGATCGCACGCGCCTATGTCGAGAAGAACGACGCGCTGCGCAAGTTCCTGTCCGAGCAGTACGGCCACGTGCCGCGGGAGTTCGCCTCGGCCCTGGCCGCCTGCCTGCCGGGATTGGGCAAGGCCGAGCTCTACGGCCGGCTGGATTTCCTGGCCGGCGCGCTGACCTACGCGATGGCCGATTTCGGCTTGATCAAACGGCCCCATGGCACCACCGAGGCCGAACACCGCACCCGGATCGCCGGCGAACTGATCCGCTTCTCCGCCGCCGGTTTCCGCGCCTGACCCCACGCCGGGCTCGACCCGGCCCTTATCGAACAAAGGGATGGAGCAAATGTCCGAGAAATTGCTTGTACGTCGCGCCGCGGTCCTGGGCGCCGGGGTCATGGGGGCGCAGATCGCCGCCCACTTGACCAATGCCGGCATCGACACGGTGCTGTTCGACCTGCCGGCCAAGGACGGCGACCCGGACGGCATCGTCCGCAAGGCACTGGCGAACCTGGGCAAGCTCAGCCCTGCCCCGCTGGCCTCGCGCGCGCTGGCCGAGGCCATCGTGCCGGCCAATTACGACACCGGCTTGGCGCTGCTCGAACAGTGCGACCTGATCATCGAGGCGATCGCCGAGCGGATGGACTGGAAGCAGGACCTGTACCGCAAGATCGCCCCGCACGTGCCGGCACACACCGTGCTCGCCAGTAATACATCTGGCCTGGGAATCAATAAGTTGGCGGAAGTTCTTCCAGAAGAACTTCGCCATCGCTTCTGCGGCGTCCATTTCTTCAACCCGCCGCGCTACATGCATCTGGCCGAGCTGATCCCGGCCAAGACCACCGACAAGGCGGTGCTCGAGGGGCTGGAAACCTTCCTGACCACGCAGCTCGGCAAGGGCGTGGTCTACGCCAAGGACACCCCCAACTTCATCGGCAACCGGATCGGCGTGTTCTCGATCCTGTCGACGATCCACCACACCCAGGAATCCGGGCTGGGCTTCGACGAGGTCGACGCGCTGACCGGCCCCCTGCTCGGCCGACCCAAGTCGGCGACCTACCGCACCTCCGACGTGGTCGGGCTCGACACCATGGCCCACGTCATCAAGACGATGGCCGATACCCTGCCCGACGATCCGTGGCACGACTACTTCGCCACGCCCAAGTGGCTGTCGGCGCTGATCGACAAGGGCGCGCTCGGCCAGAAGGCCGGGGCCGGCATCTTCCGCAAGGCCGGCAAGGACATCACCGTGCTCGACCTTGCGGCGCAGGACTACCGCCTGGCCGATCGCAAGGCCGCCGACGAGGTCGTGGAGATTCTCAAGACCCGCGACCCGGCCGAGCGCATGGCCAAGCTGCGCGGCAGTGAGCACCCGCAAGCGCAATTCGTCTGGGCGATCCTGCGCGACCTGTTCCATTACAGCGCCGTGCACCTGGAAGACATCGCCCAGACCGCGCGCGATGTGGATCTGGCGATCCGCTGGGGCTACGGCTGGCAGCAGGGGCCGTTCGAGCTGTGGCAGGCGGCGGGCTGGAAGCAGGTCGCCGACTGGATCGCCGAGGACATCGTCGCCGGCAAGACCATGAGCAGCGCGCCGCTGCCCGACTGGGTGTTCGACGGCCGCGAGGGCGTGCACGCGGCCGAGGGCAGCTACAGCCCGTCCCAGAACGCCAAGCTGCCGCGCTCCTCGCTGCCGGTCTACCGTCGCCAGCGCTTCCCCGACCCGCTGCTCGGCGAGCGCTTCGACCAGGGCGAGACCCGCTTCGAGAACGACGGCATCCGGCTGTGGAGCGATGGCGACGACATCGGCGTGATCAGCTTCAAGACCAAGATGCACACCGTCTCCGACCAGGTGCTCGACGGCATCCAGGAGGCGATCGGCATCGCCGAGCAGGACTTCAAGGGCTTGGTGATCTGGCAACCCAAGGAGCCGTTCTCCGCCGGTGCCGACCTCGCCGGCGCGCTGGGCCTGCTGCAGGCCGGCAAGGTCGACGCGTTCGAGGCGATGGTCGCCAATTTCCAGGCAACCAGCCAGCGCATCAAGTACTCGCTGGTGCCGGTGGTCTCGGCGGTACGCGGCCTGGCGCTGGGCGGCGGCTGCGAGTTCCAGATGCACAGCGCCCGCACGGTCGCGCACCTGGAGAGCTACATCGGCCTGGTCGAGGCCGGCGTCGGTCTGCTGCCGGCCGGTGGTGGCCTCAAGGAGCTGGCGGTGCGCGCGTCGAACGCCGCCGGCCCGGGGGGCGACGTGTTCGCCGAGCTCAAGAAGACCTTCGAGACCGTCGCGATGGCCAAGGTCTCGACCTCGGCCGTCCACGCCAAGGAACTGGGGCTGCTGCGCGCCGACGACGTGGTGACGTTCAATGCCTACGAGTTGCTGCACATCGCCCGCCAGCAGGCGGCCGCATTGGCCGAGTCGGGTTACCGCCCGCCCCTGCCCGCGCGCGCGATCCGTGTCGCCGGCGATGTCGGCATCGCAACCTTCAAGATGCTGCTGGTCAACATGCTCGAAGGTCGCTTCGTGAGCCCGTACGACTACGAGATCGCCGAGCGCATCGCGACCGTGCTGTGCGGCGGCGATGTCGATCGCAATGCGCTGGTCGACGAGGACTGGCTGATCCGCCTGGAGCGCCAGCACTTCGTCGAGCTGGCGCAGCAGGAGAACACCCAGGCCCGCATCGCGCACATGCTCAAGACGGGCAAGCCGCTCAGGAACTGAGGTTCGCGCGCGGCCCGCACGTCGGGCCGCGCCGTCTCCCCGTCCCGAACCTCGACATCGCATTCCGGAGTTTCCAATGACCAAGCAGATCCAGGACGCCTACATCGTCGCTGCCACCCGCACCCCGGTGGGCAAGGCGCCCAAGGGCGTGTTCCGCAACACCCGCCCCGATGACATGCTCGCCCACGTGCTCAAGGCCGTCGTCGCGCAGGCGCCGGGCATCGATCCGGGCCGCATCGACGATGCGATCATCGGCTGCGCGATGCCCGAGGGCGAGCAAGGCATGAACGTGGCGCGCATCGGCGTGCTGCTGGCCGGCCTGCCCGACACGGTCGCCGCACAGACCGTCAACCGCTTCTGCTCCTCGGGCCTGCAGGCCGTGGCGCTGGCCGCCAACGAGATCCGGCTGGGCAACGCCGACCTGATGCTCGCCGGCGGCACCGAGAGCATGAGCATGGTGCCGATGATGGGCAACAAGGTCGCGCTGTCGCCCAGCGTGTTCAAGGACGACCATGTCGCGATCGCCTATGGCATGGGCATCACCGCCGAGAAGGTCGCCGAGGAATGGAAGGTCTCGCGCGAGGATCAGGACGCGTTCGCGCTGGCCTCGCACCAGAAGGCGATCGCCGCAATCCAGGCCGGCGAGTTCAAGGATGAGATCAGCCCTTACGAGATCCTCTCCCATCAGCCCGATCTGGCCGGCCACACCGTGCAGCTGAAGAAGCGGCTGGTGGACACCGACGAGGGGCCGCGTCCGGATTCGTCGATCGAAGGGCTCGCCAAACTCAAGCCGGTGTTCCGCAAAGGCCAGTTCGGCGGTTCGGTGACCGCCGGCAACAGCTCGCAGACGAGCGATGGTGCGGCCGGCATCCTGCTCGCGTCCGAGCGCGCGGTGAACGAGCACGGCCTCAAGCCGCTGGCCCGCTTCGTCAGCTTCGCGGTCGCCGGCGTGCGGCCCGAGGTCATGGGCATCGGGCCGATCGCGGCGATTCCCAAGGCACTGGCACAGGCCGGGCTGACGCTCGACGACATCGACTGGATCGAGCTCAACGAGGCGTTCGCCGCGCAGGCGCTGGCGGTGATCCGCGACAGCAAGCTGGACCCGGACAAGGTCAATCCGCTGGGCGGCGCGATCGCGCTGGGCCATCCGCTGGGCGCGACGGGCGCGATCCGCACCGCGACGATCGTGCACGGCATGCGTCGCCGCAAGAAGCGCTACGGTCTGGTGACGATGTGCATCGGCACCGGCATGGGCGCGGCCGGCGTGATCGAGGCGCTGTAACGCGCCACGGCATGCGGCGCGGCCTCCGATCACGAGGCCGCGGCTGCAGGGTGAATGCCGATCGCCCCGGTCAGCATGCGGATCGACGACGAAAAAAAGCCCCGGCATGCCGGGGCTTTTCTCTGGGCAAGATCGCGTGCGATCAGCCTTGCAGCGGCACCACGCGGACCTCGACGCGGCGGTTGGCCGCCCGGCCCTGCTCGGTGCTGTTGTCGGCGATCGGACGGGTCTTGCCGAAACCGACGATCTCGAAGCGCTGGCGCAGCAGGCCCTGGCCGATCAGGTAGTTGCCGACCGCGTTGGCGCGCTGCTCCGAGAGCCGCTGATTGACCGCATCGCTGCCGACGCTGTCGGTGTGGCCGGAGATCTCGACGATGGTCTTGTCGTACTCGGCCAGCGTGCGTGCGACGTTGTTGAGCGCGGGGTAGAACTGGGCCTTGAGGTCGGCCTTGCCGAAGTCGAAGGTCACGCCGTCGGGCAGGTTGAGCTTGATGACGTCGCCTTCGCGATCGACCTGGATGCCCGTGCCCTGGGTCTGGCGACGCAGTTCGGCTTCCTGACGGTCCTGGTAGGCACCGATCGCGCCACCGGCGAGGCCGCCGACACCGGCACCCACCAGCGCGCGCTGGCGGCGCTCGGTCGCGTCCGAGCCGCTGAGCAGGCCAGCGACTGCGCCGATGCCGGCGCCGATCAGGGCGTTGTTGCGGGTGCGGTTCGGATCGTCGGGCGCGTTGGTCTGGCCGGTGTAGCTGGCGCAGCTGCTCAACAACAGGACGCCGGCGATGGCGGTGGTCAGGCCTGCGGTGCTCAGTTTGCGCATGTCTTGGATCTCCTTGGGTCCGGACGCGAATGTCCGCGGATGAAGTGGGCGGGAGCGAAATTACCCGTTGGCTGATGCAAATAGGGTGACGGCTGCCGCTGCGGCCAAGGCCTGTTCAGTTTCGCGCGTTTCACGCCACACAGAAAGAATGCCACCCGGCCAGACGCTCAACGCGACGCGCGATAGGCAGCAAGCGCCGCTTCCCGCCCTGCGTCCAGGTCCACCATCGGCTTGCGCGGATAGCGGGGTGCGATGGCCGCCAGGCGGTCGGGCTCGGTCCAGGGCGCGAACAGCAAGGGCACCGGGACGTCGGCCAGTTCGGGCAGCCAACGCCGGATGTAGCGGCCGTCCGGGTCGAAGCGCTGTGCCTGCGAGACCGGATTGAAGATCCGAAAGTACGGCGAGGCATCGGCGCCGGTGCCGCCGATCCATTGCCAGCCGAGCGTGTTGTTGGCCAGGTCCGCGTCCACCAGCGTGTCCCAGAACCAGCGTGCGCCTTCGCGCCAATGGACGCGCATGTGCTTGCACAGCCAACTGCCCACGATCAGCCGCACGCGGTTGTGCATCCAGCCGGTGTGCCAGAGCTCGCGCATGCCGGCATCGACGATCGGCACGCCGGTCCGGCCCTGCTGCCAGGCCTCGAGGCGTCCGGCATCGGGCCGCGCCCAGCGGAAGCGCGCGAAGCGCGGGTTGAGATCGCGATCGATGCTGTCGGGGAAGTGGTGCATCAGGTGATGGGCGAACTCGCGCCAGCCGAGCTGCCGGATGTAGGCGTCGATCTGCGGCGCGGTGGCGGCGCGCCGCTCCGCCTCGAGCGCGGCGACGATCCGCCACGGCGCGATCTCGCCGGCATGCAGATGCGGCGACAAGCGCGAGGTGCCGATCTGGTCGGGACGGTCGCGGCCACTGGCGTAGTCGCGCAGGGCACCGTCGACGAAGACCTCCAACGCTTCCCGTGCGCCGTCCTCGCCCGGCGTCCACGTCGACCAGAAGCCGGCCGACCAGTCGGGTGCGGGCGCGAGCTTGAGATCGGCGAGCGCGACCCCGTTGGGCCCGCTCTCGACCGCCGGCAGCAACGGCGGCGGCGACCAGGTCGCGCGCGCCTGCCAACTCGACAGGGCCTTGCGCCAGAACGGCGTGAACACCTTGTATGGGCCGCCTTGTCCGGTCTGCAATGCCCACGGTTCGAACAGCAGCGCGCCGTCGTGGCTCTCGGCACGCACGCCGTCGTCGCGCAGCGTCCGCTTGATCCGAGTGTCGCGTTGTTCGATCGCCGGCTCATAGCGGCGGTTCCAGAACACCGCCTCTGCGTCGCAGGTCTCCACCAGCGTGCGCAGGGTCGGCAATGTCGGGCCATGAAACAGCCGCAAGCGCGCACCATGGCGGCGCAGCGCCTGATCGAGCGCGGCCAGGGCGCGATGGCGCCAGACGTTGGAGGCCGCACCCGGCGCCCAATCGCCCTCCTCGTCGGGGGCGTGGATATAGACACACACCGGCGCCAGGCCGGCCTGGAGTGCGGCATGCAGCGCAGGGTTGTCGTCGAGCCGAAGATCGTTGCGGAACCAGACGATCGCGTTCGCCATGCGCTCCTCCTCGCGCGTCGCCGGCAAGCCTAGCCGACCGCGATGATGGCGGCGAGAAGGCCGCCACATCCCCTTCGCGCGCTTTTGCTTCACACTATTGCGTTCTGGCCCGCCCAGCGCGCCGCCCGTTTCCCGACTGCCCCGCTCGTGACCGATTCGCCCTTCCCGCTCGAAGCCTCGCCCGAACAGGCGCAACGCGCCATTGCCGACGAATTCGCCTTCTTCAGCGATTGGTCGGAACGCTACCAGTACCTGATCGACCTCGGCCGCAAGTTGCCGCCGCTCCCCGACAGCGACAAGACCGAGACCAACCGCCTGCTTGGCTGCCAGTCGATGGTCTGGATCGTGGCGTCGGGCGATGCGGATCGTCTGGACTTCGCCGCGGCCAGCGACTCGGCGATCGTCTCGGGGCTGATCTACCTGGCCTTGCGTGTGTATTCGGGCCGCAGCGCACGCGACATCGTGGACACCGACGCCAGTTACATCGCCGACATCGGCCTGGCCAAGCACCTCTCGCCCACCCGCAGCAACGGCCTGGCCGCCCTGCTCGCCTTCATCCGCGATCGCGCCCAGTCCGCACTGGCGTGAGCGCGTCGGACGACAAGTCGCCCGCCGACAGCCGGGCCGCACCGCTGCGCAATCCCGGCTTCCGTGCGTTGCTGGGCTATCGCATCCTGACGATCCTGTCCTACCAGATCGTCGCGGTCACCGTCGGCTGGCAGATCTATGCCGCGACCCAGAACCCGTGGATGCTCGGGCTGGTGGGGCTGGCCGAAGTGCTGCCCTACTTCTGCGTGGCGCCGTTCGCCGGTTACCTCGTCGACCACCTGCCCCGGCGCAAGCTGGGCATGGCGGCCGCTGCGGGCCTGGCGATCACGCCGGTGCTGCTCGCGCTGCTGTCGCTCGATGGGCTGGGCGGCAACGTCTGGCTGATCTACCTGCCGATCATGCTGACCGGCATGGTGCGCGCCTTCCTGGGGACGGTCTACAACGCGCTGTTTGCGCGCGTGCTGCCGCGCGACCAGTTCGCGCGTGGCGCCAGCCTGGGCAGCATCGCCTTCCAGAGTGCGGTGGTCGTGGGGCCGGCCATCGGCGGATTCGTCGTCGGCTGGGCCGGTGAAGCCAGCGCCTATGCCCTGGCCTCGGTGCTGGCGCTGGGGGTGATCGTGTTCCTGGCGCGGATGCGCGTCACCGAGCCCCCGCGCATGCTGCAACGCGCGCCGATCTTCGCCAGTATCGCCGAGGGTGCGCGCTTCGTGTTCGGCCACCAGATTCTGCTCGGCGCGCTGGCCCTGGACATGTTCGCGGTGCTGTTCGGCGGTGCGATCTCGCTGGCGCCGGCCTTCATCCACGACATCCTGCATTGGGGCCCGGAGGGCCTGGGCATCCTGCGCGGCGCGCCGGCGCTGGGCTCGGTGGCGATGGGCATCTGGCTGGCCCGCCATCCCGTCCAACGCAATGCCGGCCGCTTCCTGTTGCTGGCCGTCGGCGGCTTCGGCCTGTGCATGATCGGCTTCGGCCTGTCGACCGCGTTCTGGCTGTCGGCGTTCTTCCTGCTGCTGTCGGGCATGTGCGACGGCGTGTCGGTGGTCATGCGCTCGACGATCATGCAGTTGGCGACGCCCGACCACATGCGCGGCCGGGTGTCGTCGATCAACGGCCTGTTCGTCGGCTCATCCAACGAGATCGGCGCGTTCTACATGGGCTCGATGGCGCGCCTGCTCGGCCTGGTGCCGGCCGTCGTGCTCGGCGGCTTCATGACGATGGGCGTGGTCGCGACGACGGCCTGGAAGGCGCCGCGCCTGCGCCGCCTGGACCTGCGCGAGCTGCAGTGAACGCAGAACTGTGACGGGCTTCCGAGTCGCCCTGCGCGATCCCCGGAATACTCCGCCGAACACCTGACTGCCATCGCACGTCGTCCGCGCTCGGGATCGCGCGGATCTTCGCCAAGGACTCGGCCATGCGCGCATCCGTTCTGGTATCGATCGCCCTGCTCGTCGCCTGTGCGCTCGTCGTCGTGCTCGGCGTCCAGAACCGGCGGCTGCAGACGACGCTGACCGACCTCCAGACCGCACAACAGGCACCGCCGGTAGGCGCGTGGTGGCCGGCCCTCGACCTGCAGACCCTCGACGGGCGCACCGAGACGCTGGGCGGCGCGGGGCGGGCCCAGGTCATCTATGTCTTCGACACCGGCTGCCCGGCCTGCAAGGCATCGGTACCGGCGGTGCGGGAGATCGCACGTCAGCTGCACGACGGTCCACGTGCCATTCCGCTCGTGGGCATCGGCGGCGGACGCAACGTGGCGGCCTACCCGGAAGACGCCGCGTTCGACTTCCCCGTATTTCCGCAATCGGAAAAACTGGTGTCGCTGCTTGGTCTGCAGCAGGTACCGCTGCTCGTCGCGGTCGATCACGATGGACGCGTGGTCTTCTCGCATGCCGGGCCTTTGAACAAGGACGTCGTGGCATCCCTTATGACCGGCATACGCGGCCTGGATGCCGTCTCGGTCGGTTCCATCCAAGGAGAAGGCAGATGAAGAAGGTCACGGGCAAGATGAAGAGTGCGCTGGTCGCGTTGGCGATCGTCGGATCCCTCGGATTCGGGGCCGCCCAGGCGTTCCAGTCCAGCGCCGCGGGGAGCCGGTGCACAGATCCCGAAACCGGCTGTCCATGCAAGCCCGGTTGTCGCTACGGTGGCGGCCGCATTGGTTGCTGCCTGATTCCCTGACGGGCACGCAACAAAAAAGCCGGTCGAATCGACCGGCTTTTTTAGGAGTGATCGAGGAAAAACCGTCAATCCCCCATCTGCTTCTGCAGATGTTCCCAACGTTCCTGCTCGTCGATCGTGCGCTCGGCGGTGAGGCGCGCCTCGAGACGGTCCAGACCGATCTCCTCGCCCGAGTCCACGCTGTAGCCGTACTCGCCCGAGTCCACACGCTTGAGCGTGCTGTCGATCTTGCCGATCAGCTTGCGGTAGCGATCGCGCGTGCGAAGCTCGAGCGAGTTCTCGGTCTCCCGGGTTGCACGTTCCGCCTCGTCGCCGACGTCGCGGACTTCGTCCTTGAGGTTCTCGATCGTCTGCTTGGATTCCTCGACCAGGTCCGCGCGCCACTGCAGCAGGCGCTGACGGAAATATTCGAGTTGCAACGGACTCATGTACTCCTCGTCGGCGGAGGGCTTGTAGCCCGCCGGGAGGATGGGACGACCTGTCTCTTCATCGGTCTTGTACTGCACGACCTTCACCTTCGTTCTGGGCGCCGGCTCCGGCTGGCGCGCCACGACCGCGACGGCGACCTTGCCGGCCGGACGCGGACGTGTTGTGGGAGTGGAAGCCGGCACCGGCTTGGGTGCGGCGGTTTTCGCCGGTGCCGGCGTCGCCTTCGCGGACGCGGCCTCCGGTTTGGCGACGGGCTTGTCGATGACCGACTTCGCCGGTGCCGCCTTCTTGGCGACGGACTTGGCGGCTGCCATCGGAACGGCGGCCTTCGAGCTCGTCGCCGGCTTCGGCGCTACGGTCTTCTTGACCGGAGCGGCCTTGGCGATCTTCTTGGCGGGCGTCTTCGACGGCGCCGCCTTCTTGGCAGGCGTCTTGGCGGCCGGCGTTTTCTTGGTCGCCGGCTTGGCCACTGCCTTGTTGACCGCGGCCTTCTTGGCGACGGCCTTCTTGGTCACGGGCGCAGACTTGGCTGCCTTCTTGACGGCCGCGGCCTTCTTGGCGGGGGCAGACTTCTTCGTCGCGGCCTTGGCGGGCGCCTTGGCTGCGGGCTTGACGGCCTTCTTGACGGCCTTTTTTACGGGTTTCTTGGCTGCCACGAGCTGCGATCCTTGTCATTCCCTTGGACGGGGAAGCGGGCTGTTATACCCTGCAAACCCTGCAGCGGCAACCGAACCGGCCGCCGCATTCATCGCCTCTGCCGACTTGCCGTGATCGAGCGTCTTCTCATCGCCCTGCTCCAGGGCTACAAGCGGTTCGTCAGTCCGTTGCTCGGCCAGCGTTGCCGCTTCCATCCCAGTTGCTCGCAGTACGCCATGATCGCCATCGCCCGGTTCGGCGCATGGCGCGGCGGCTGGCTGGCGCTGCGCCGGCTCTCGCGCTGCCATCCCCTTCATCCCGGCGGGCACGATCCGGTGCCGATGCCCGAAATGGACCCCAAGCCATGACCCAGACCCTGATCCGCAACGCCCGCCTGGTCAACGAAGGCCGCATCGTCGAGGGCGATCTACGCATCGGCGCCGACGGCCGCATCGCCACGATCGGCGGCGACCTGCCCGCCCGCGAGGGCGAGCGCGTGGTCGACGCCGCCGGGCGCTGGCTGTTGCCGGGCATGATCGATGATCAGGTGCACTTCCGCGAGCCGGGCCTGGAGCACAAGGCCGACATCGCCAGCGAGTCGGGCGCCGCGGTCGCCGGCGGCCTGACCAGCTTCATGGACATGCCCAACACCAGCCCGCCGACATTGAATGCGGCCGCGCTGCAGGACAAGTACGACCGTGCCGCCGGTCGTGCGCGCGCGAACTATGGCTTCTATATGGGCGCAAGCAACGACAACCTCGACCATGTACGACGGATCGATCCGCTGACCACGCCGGGCGTCAAGGTGTTCATGGGGGCCTCGACCGGCAACATGCTGGTCGACGATCCCGACACCCTCGACGGCATCTTCCGCGAGACGCCGGTGCCGATCATCACCCACTGCGAGGACACGCCGACGATCGATGCGATCCAGCGCGAGTATGTGGCCAAGTACGGCGACGACATCCCGGCGCAGTGCCACCCCGACATCCGTTCGCGCGAGGCCTGCATCAAATCGACGCGGTTGGCGCTGGCGCTGGCACGTCGCCACGACACCCGGCTGCACGTGCTGCACATCTCCACCGCCGAGGAACTGGCGCTGTTCGAGGCCGGGCCGCTGGTGGATGTGGACGGACGTCTGCGCAAGCGCATCACCGCCGAGACCTGCATCCATTTCCTGCGTTTCGACCGTGCCGACTACGCGCGCCTGGGGCATTTGATCAAATGCAACCCGGCAATCAAGGACGCCTCCGATCGCAGCGCACTGCTGGCGGCACTGGCCGACGACGTCATCGATGTGCTTGCCACCGACCATGCGCCGCACACGCTGGCCGAGAAGCACAACCCTTACACCCGTGCACCGAGCGGGCTGCCGCTGGTGCAGTTCGCGCTGGTCGCCGCGCTCGAATGCGTCCACGAGGGGCATTTCGACATCACCCGCGTGGTGCAGAAGTTCGCACACGCACCGGCGCAATTGTTCGACGTCGCCGAGCGCGGCTTCCTGCGCGAGGGCTATTTCGCCGACCTGGTGCTGGTGGAGGACACGCCGTTCACCGTGCAGCGCGAGCAGGTGCTGTCCAAATGCGGCTGGTCGCCGTTCGAGGGCACGACGTTCCGCTCGAGGATCGCGTCGACCTGGGTCAATGGCCAGTTGGCCTGGGACGGCACGCAACTGGTGGGCGATCCGGCCGGCCAGCGCCTGGCCTTCGCGCGCTGAGCGCGGGGACCAGGCCACCGCAGCTTCATGCACGTCCGCCTATCCTACCCGCCCCTTTCGCTGCACTGCGCCCGCTGATGCCGACACGTTTCGTACTGCTGCTGGCCTGCGCCTTGTTCGCGCTGCCGCTCGCCGCCCAGGATACCGATGCGCTGCGCTTTCCCGAGCGCGTCCAGCAAGGCAGCCTGGTCGTGGGCAAGGTACCGGCGGGCAGCCAGGTGCGCTATCGCGACCGCGCGCTGCGCGTCAGCGGCTACGGAACGGTGGCGCTGGGCATCGGCCGCGACGAGGTCGGCCCCGTCCAGGTGCAGGTCGTCGACCCGGACGGCCGCGAACAGGTCGCGACGATTGCGATCGCGCCACGCGACTGGCCGATCGAACGCGTCAATGGCGTGCCGCCAGCCACCGTCAACCCGCCGCCGGCGATCGCCGAACGCATCCGCCGCGAGCAGGCGCAGGTCACGCAGGCGCGAACGCGCGACGACGCGCGCGTCGACTTCGGCGGTCGCTTCCTGCGCCCGGTCGAGGGGCGGATCAGCGGGCGCTTCGGGCGTGCCCGTTCGTACAACGGGCAACCCGGTTCACCGCACTCGGGCATGGACATCGCCGCACCGACCGGCACGCCGGTCAAGGCGCCCGCCGCCGGCATCGTGACGTTCGCTGCGCCAGATCTGTATTTGACCGGCGGTACGCTGCTGCTCGACCACGGCCATGGCGTGAGCTCGAATTTCCTGCATCTCTCGCGGCTCGATGCCAAGGTCGGCGACCGCGTCGAACAGGGCCAGGTGATCGGCGCGGTCGGTGCGACCGGGCGTGCGACGGGGCCGCATTTGCATTGGGGGATGAATTGGCTCGACGTCCGGATCGATCCCCAACTGGTGTTGGAACGCTGAGGGTAGTTGCCCACGTCGTTCGCCCTCCCCCCGCGCGGCGGCGCGTTTGTCAGGGTCGGTACGTTGTGATCATGGAGGCGCGGTTCGATGTTCGGATCGATCCCCAGCTGGTGTTGGAACGCTGAGGGCAGTTGCCCACGTCGTTCGCCCTCCCCACGCGCGGCGGCGCGTTCGTCAGGGTCGGCACGTTGTGATCATGGAGGCGCGGTTCGATGTTCGGATCGATCCCCAACTGGTGTTGGAACGCTGAGGGTAGTTGCCCACGTCGTTCGCCCTCCCCACGCGCGGCGGCGCGTTTGTCAGGGTCGGCACGTTGTGATCATGGGGGCGCGGTTCGACGTCCGGATTGATCCTCAATTGGTGTTCGAACGCTGAGGGTAGTTGCCCACGTCGTTCACCCTCCCCACGCGCGGCGGCGCGTTCGTCAGGGTCGGCGCGTAAATGGTCGCAGGCGCGCGCTTGGATAGACTGCTACGCACGATGGCCGCATCCCACATCCTCTTGCTGACTCTTCTCGCCGCCCCCACGGTCGCCGGGTGCGCGTCGAAGCCGCCCCTTCCGCGCTCTGTGACCGAGGCCGACGTCACCACGCCCCAGGGGCCTCGATTGGCGCAGCCAGGCGAAGAAGTGGCGGGGTCACGCGTGCGATTTCCTGCGTCCGTGGTCCGTGGCGCAAGGATGGAAGGTCGGGCGCCACCAGGCAGCACGATCCACGATGGCCATCGCGTGACGACGGTCGGTTCCGATGGTCGCGTCATCCTGCAGGCCCCCGACCGCAAAGGGGACTGGATGCTGCGGATCGACCGGCCTGGACAATCACGCAGCCTGACGGTCCGTGTTCGCCTCGTCGACGCGAACAACTGATCGACATGGGGTCTGCCCCATTTCCTTGCTCAGCATCCCGGCTAACATGGATGAACGCCAGCTGGATCGATCGCATGGCCAGCGACGTTCGTTCAGTCAACTTAGGGAAGCAGAATGACTCGAAGCAAGACCGTTACACCCTCACGCGACACGCGCATGGCGCGCTCGCGTCTCGCACTCGCCATTTCCTGCGGTGTACTGGCATTGGCCTCTCTGCCGGTTGCAGCACAGACGGCTTCGTCCGAAAGCAGGCCTTCCACGGTCGAGTCCGCGATTTCCCAGGCATTCTTCGATCGACAACCCGCTGCGGCCCAGGTACGGCCGGCGTTGTTCGCCGAGGGGTTCAGCGCGCGCTGGCGTCTGCGCGATACCGCACAGATCCAGCGTGCGCCGTCTGGCACCGGACACGCATCGATTGCCGCCGACACCCCGGCGCAGCCTGCGGATCCGACGTCGTGGGTCACCGAGGAGTTCCAGGCCGACTGGGGCCTGGAAGTCATCAACGCGCATCACGCCTATGCGCGCGGTCTCAGCGGCGCGGGCGTCCGCCTGGGCCTGCTGGACTCGGGCGCAGGTTTCGAGCATCCCGAGTTCGCGGGCAAGGATCATCGTGGCATCACGATGGCCGATGTGCTCGAGGACGGCTCGCTGTGCACCCAGACCGGGCTGCTCGATGGCCCGGACGCGTGCTTCTACTCCGAAGGCGACCAGGTCGCGGTGGAGGGCGAGTACTACGATCCGTCGCTCGCGCCGCTGTTCCCCAACCCAGCCAACGACTACCTCTGGGGCAATACGCTGCTGGCCTTCAACAGCCACGGCACGCATGTCGCCGGCACGATCGCAGCCAACCGCGACGGCAGCGGCATGCACGGCGTTGCCTGGGGTGCCGACCTGAGCTCCGCACGGCTTTTCAACGACAGCCTGACGATCGTCGACATCCCGTGCATCTTCTTCAACCAGTGCACCACGCTCTCGACATCGGCCGGTAGCGATGCGTTCGCCCAAATGTACGAGCAGGCGATCGACCACGGCGTGCGCGCGATGAACCACAGCTGGGGCTACACCTATGTCGCCAGCACGCCCGACGAAGCGCGCCAGTACCACGACCTGCTGATGAGCATCCCCTCGGTCGCAGCGACACTGGAAACGATGGCCGAGGCTTCGCGCACGTCGGGCATGCTGCAGGTCGTGGCGGCCGGCAACAGCGGCACCAATCCATCGCCCGAGGCAAGTCCACAGGCCACCGCGCCGGCATCGCTGCCTTCCATCTTCCCGGATATCGAGCAGTACTGGGTCAGCGTGGTCAATCTCAACGAGAGCGGCGTGCTGAGCGATCGTTCGATGAAATGCGGCATCACCGCGCAATGGTGCTTGGCCGCACCGGGCAGTCTGATCACCTCCACCGTCTACGACAACGATCTGCTCGAGGGCGGCTGGTTCGTCGACGAGGCCGGTAACCTGCGCTA
Source organism: Luteimonas sp. TWI662 (assembly GCF_039673825.1). NCBI lineage: Bacteria > Pseudomonadati > Pseudomonadota > Gammaproteobacteria > Lysobacterales > Lysobacteraceae > Luteimonas > Luteimonas sp. TWI662. The sequence goes on from NZ_JBDJMI010000026.1 coordinate 40,074, forward strand.
CGAGTTCTCCAGCCGCGAAGGCGTGCCCGGCTTCGCCGACTATTCGGGCACCTCGATGGCGGCACCGCACGTCACCGGCGCACTCGGCCTGCTGTTTGAGCGCTTCCCGTATCTCGAAGGCCATCAGATCCGCGACGTCATGCTGACCACCGCGACCGACCTGGGCGAGGAAGGCGTCGACGAGATCTACGGCTGGGGCCTGCTCAACCTGCAGAAGGCGATCGAAGGCTACGGCCAGTTGCGCGTCGACACCGACATCGTCATGGACCAGGCCGCAGGCGGCACCAAGGTCTGGGACGGCGACGCCTGGGACGACTGGACCAACGACATCGGCGGCCCCGGCCGGCTCGGGTTCCACTCCAATGCAGGCGGCTGGCTGCGCCTGTCGGGCGACAACAGCTTCAACGGCGCCACGGTGACCGGTGGTACGCTGGAACTGGCCGGCCGCAATGCGCTCGCCGACGACGTGCTCGTCCAGGGCGGTCGTCTGCTGATCGCCGAAGACGGGCGCCTGCAGGACACCGCGCTGACGGTGACCGGCGTGGTCGACGCCGATACCGGTGCGATCCTCGGACGCGGTGTCGCGGTCGTGAACGGCACGGTCGCGGGGGGTCAGACGCGCGTCGAGGCGCTGGGCACGCTGGGCGGCAGCGGCACCCTCGGCGACACCTGGGTCGCCGGCACGATCGCGCCCGGCAACTCGATCGGTACGCTCGTCGTCGACGGCGACTATGTGCAAACCGCCGACGCCACGCTGATCGCCGAACTGCAGCCGCCGGACTTGGCCGATCTGCTGTCGGTCACCGGCTCGGCCACGCTGTACGGTGGCACGCTCGTCGCCAGTCGCTTGCCCGGCACCTACCTGCTCGGCCAGCAGTACCGCATCGTCTCGGCGCAGGGTGGCGTGACCGGCACCTTCGACACCATCGACACCAGCGCGTTGTCGCCGTTCCTGTCGCTGTCGCTGCTGTACGGACCGAACGCCATCGATGTGGGCGTGACCCGCGGTGCGGCGCTCGCGACCGCCGCGCAGACCGGCAACCAGCGCGCCACTGCGGCGGCGCTCGATGCGCTGCCCGACGATCAGGGTCTGTTGGTCCCGCTGACGCAGCTTGGTGAGGCCGGCGCACGCAACGCGTTCGACCAGCTCTCGGGCGAGATCCATGCCAGCGCGCAGCAGATCCTGATCGACAGCGGTCGCCTGGTCCGCGATGCCGCCCTCGCTCGCGCCTCGGCCGGACACGACGGCTTCGGCGGGCAGCGCGACGCCGACGCCAACACCGGCGCCTGGGTCGAGGTGCATCGCCAGGGCGGCCGCGTCGGCGGCGATGGCAACACCGCGCGCGCGCAGTACAACGGGACGGCGGCCCTGGTCGGTATCGACCGTCAGTTCGACGGCGGCTGGCGCGTCGGCGCCTTCGGCGGCGTCGGCAGCACCGACTTCGACGTGCGCAGCCGCGCGTCGAAGGGCGATGCCGACACGCGCCATGTGGGTGTCTACGGCAGCCAGGCCTGGGACGGGCTGGGCCTGCGCGTGGGCTACACGTACGCGTGGCATGAGCTGGACGTCGAGCGCGACGTCGCGTTCGCCGGCTTCGCCGATGGCGTGCACGGCCGCTACGATGCGACCGCATGGCAGGCCTTCGCGGAACTGGGCTACCGCTTCGGCAACGAGCGCTGGGAACTCGAGCCGTACCTGCAGTACGCCCATGTCGAGCTCGACCACGACGGCTTCGCCGAGGACGGCGGCGCTGCGGCGCTGCGGGGCCGCGGCGGCGACACCCGCGTCGACCTGACCACGGCGGGCATGCGCTTCAACGTGAACCTGCGCGGCACCGCCCAGGACCAGAGCTGGTTGAGCCTGCGCGGCAACCTCGGCTATCGCTATGCCGGTGGCAACCAGGTGCACGACGCGCAGTTGTCGTTCGATGGCAGCCGCTGGTACGGGGTGACCAGCCCGTCGATCTCCGACGAGGCCACGCTGGTCGAGCTGAGCATTGCCGCTCGCACGTCGGCCAACAGCCTGCTGGAGATCGGCTACAGCGGCGCGTTGTCGGATGACGCGCGCGACCACGGCGCCAACGCCCGGTTCTCGCTGCAGTTCTGAGCCTGCCCGACAATCGGCACCTGAAAAAGGTTCTTCGCAGATTAGCGGGGAGTCCTTTGCCAGCCACCGTTACGCTTGATGCCTGATTCCAGGGCGCAAGGGTGAGGGGATGTTCGACCGGAAGACGATCAAGA
>NZ_JBDJMI010000027.1:0-42069 GCF_039673825.1 Luteimonas sp. TWI662
CAGCCTCTTGATCGTCTTCCGGTCGAACATCCCCTCACCCTTGCGCCCTGGAATCAGGCATCAAGCGTAACGGTGGCTGGCAAAGGACTCCCCGCTAATCTGCGAAGAACCGTTTTTTTTGCGACACGGCGCGCGGCGAGGGCCTTGTGCCCGCCCAACGTGCGTTGACCGGGCGGCGGCCGGCTCGGCGACGGATCGCGTTGGAAGCGGCCGTTCCGGACATCCCGCGACGCAAGGTTTGACATTTTTCCGATCAGGAATAATGTAGCCTGATTGAGATAATTTCGGCGGTGTCGGGCTGACCTGCATCGCCTCCGGATTTCCTGCGTCGAGGGTCATCGCATGCGTCTGTGGACGTGGCTTGTCGTGTTGTGCTGCGCCATCGCGGCGAGCTTCCCGGCCTTCGCACGGCAATCGGGGGGCGTGGCGAACGCGTCCCCGGCGGGCGCATCGTCATTGACCGAGGCCGATGTTGGCACTTGGCTGGACGGCTTCATGCCGTATGCGATCGAGCGCGGCGATATCGCCGGCGCGGTCGTCACGGTGGTCAAGGACGGCCGGATTCTGGTGCGCCGCGGCTACGGGTTCGCCGATGTCGAGCAGCGGATCCCGGTCGATCCCGACACCACCCTGTTCCGGGTGGCATCGGTCTCCAAGCTGTTCACCTGGACGGCGGTGATGCAGCTGGTCGAGGCAGGACAGCTGGACCTGGACGCGGACATCAACCGCTATCTGGACTTCGACGTGCCCGGACGCGGCGCACCGATCACGATGCGGCACCTGATGACGCATACGGCCGGGTTCGAAGCCAACATCAAGACCATGTGGACCAGCGAGGCCATCGCGCAGGCCGACGGGCTCGCGCTTGGCCCCTACCTCGCGCAGTGGGTTCCCAAGCGGATCTTCGCCCCCGGCACCGTGCCGGCGTACTCGAACTACGGCACCAGCCTGGCGGGCTACATTGTCGAGCGCATCTCAGGCCTGCCCTTCCCCGAGTACATCGAGCGCAGGATCTATGCGCCGCTGCGGATGGAGCACGCCAGCTTCCGGCAGCCGCTGCCGCCGGCGCTGCGCGCACGCGTGTCGCAGGGATACGCACGCGGCTCGGGCGCCGCGCGCGCATTCGAGGTCACGCCGTCCGTTCCAGCCGGCGGCATGTCGGCGAGCGGCGCGGACATGGCGCGTTTCATGATCGCCCACCTGTCGGCGGCCGGCGGCCACGACTCGCCGATCCTCCGGGCGTCGACCAGCGCGCAAATGCTGACCCCGCAGACGCGCTTCGCGCCGCCGTTGCACACGATGGCGCTGGGGTTCTACGAGATCGACGTCAACGGCCAACGCGTGGTCTCGCACGCCGGCGACACCTTCTCGTTCCACTCGCAGTTGTTCCTGTTCCGCGACCACGACGTGGGCCTGTTCGTGTCGCTCAACAGTGCAGGCGTCGGTGGCGTCACCGGTCCGATCCGCCGTGAACTGCTGGAGCGTTTCGCCGACCGCTACTTCCCCGCCGTCGCATCCGCGCCGGCGCCTGCCGTCGATGCGGCCGTGGCCGCCGACCAGGCGCGTCGCCTGGCGACGCCCGCCTATCGCGAATCCCGACGCAATGAGACAGGACTGGGACGGATCAGCGTCCTGTCGCAGCCGCGCCTGCAGGCGCTCGACGATGGCAGCCTGCGGTTCGAGCGCATGAAGCAGCCCAACGGGCAGCCGACGACGTTCAAGCCGGTCGGCCCCTGGCTGTGGCAGGCGACGCACAGCGAGGTGCGTCTGGCGGCGATCCTCGAGGACGGCCAGCCGGTCGGCTTCGCGGTCGACTCGGCGGCGCCATTCAATGTCTTCCTGCAGGTCGAAGGCTACCGCTCGGCGACCTGGCTCAAGCCGTTGCTGATCGGCGCGGTCGTCGTGCTGGTGCTGACCGTGCTGGCCTGGCCGATCGCGGCCATCGTCCGACGCCGCAATGGACGTCGCCTGGACTGGTCGCCGACGGCGTTGCACGCGTATCGCCTGAGCCGCGTGGCCTGCATCTGGATGCTGCTGATGCCGGCCGCCGGCCTGGCCGTGATGAGCTGGGGGGCGGCGGATTTCGCACGCTTCGACGACCGCCTCGACCCGGTCGTGATCCTGCTGGGCATCGGCAGCGTCATCGCCATCGTCGGCGGCATCGCCGCGACGGCCTGGCACCTGCTGCAGACCCTGCGCAGCCGACGCGGCGTGTTCGCAGTCCTTCGGGCCGCTCTGCTGCTGGTATCGGCCTGTGTGCTCGCCTACGTCCTGGTCCTGATGGGCCTGGCCGACTTCGCCCTCGATTACTGACCCCTCGCCGCACGACGGCTGGAGACCTCGATGAAACTGACCCTGCAGATCGACAAGCTGCGCATGCTCGCCCCGTTCCGGATCAGCGGCTATGTCTTCGAGCATGCGCCGGTACTGCGCGTGGAACTGGAAGACCAGGGCCACCGCGGCCGTGGCGAGGCCAGTGGCGTCTACTACCTCGACGACGCGCCCGAGCAAATGCTGGCGACGCTCGAAGGCCTGCGCAGCCAGATCGAGGCCGGCATCACCCGCGCCGACCTGCAGCAACTGCTGCCGCGCGGCGGCGCCCGCAATGCGCTCGACTGCGCCTTGTGGGATCTGGAGGCCAGCCGCGCAGGCAAGCCGGCATGGGCGCTGGCGGGCCTGCCGCAGGTCCGTCCGCTGCTCACCACCTGGACGCTCGGTGCCGACGATCCGGCGACGATGCAGTCGATCGCGATCAATCGGTATGCACCGGCCAAGGCGCTCAAGCTCAAACTCAGCGGCGAACTGGATATCGACAGCGAACGCGTCCGCGTGGTGCGTCAGGCGCGGCCGGATGTCTGGATCGGCGTGGACGCCAATCAGGGCTACACGATCGACGTGCTCGATGCGCTGATTCCTGTGCTGATGGACAACGACGTCAGTCTGCTCGAACAGCCGCTGCGACGCGGTCGCGAGGCCGATCTCAAGGGTTTCGCCAGGCCGCTGCCGTTCGCCGCCGACGAAAGCGTGCAGGACGTGTCCGAGATCGGAGCGCTCGAAGGCCTGTTCGACGTCATCAACATCAAGCTCGACAAGTCCGGTGGCCTGACCGAAGGCCTGGCGATGGTCGACAAGGCCCGCACGCTGGGTATGCAGGTGATGGTCGGCAACATGATGGGCAGCAGCTGGGCGATGGCGCCGGCCTTCATCGTCGGCCAGCACTGCGACGTGGTCGATCTCGACGGACCGCTGGTGCTGGCCGAAGACCGCGTGCCCGGCGTCCGCTACGACGACGGCCTGGTCCATTGCGACGACAGCGTCTGGGGAACAGGAGTCCAGGCATGACGGTGTCCAAACCCGGCCCCCGCCGCTGGCAGCGTGTCGCGTCCGGCCTGCTGCTCGCGAGCGCTGCACTGTGCATTCCGCTGCAGGCGCAGGTACCTGCGCCGGCGCAGGGATCGCCCGTTGCCGAAGCGCCCGCCGTCGCGCAGGACGCGTCCCCCGCAGGCGACGCCCCGCTCGATGCATCGCGCGTCGATACCTTCCTCGACGGCCTGGTGCCCTATCTGATGGCGCAGGGCGATCTCGCCGGCGCGGTGGTGACCGTGGTCGAGAACGGTCGCGTCGTCACCGAGCGCGGGTTCGGCTTCTCCGATGTCGACACGCGCACGCCGGTCGATCCGCGGACCACGCTGTTCCGCCCCGGTTCGATCTCCAAGCTGTTCGTCTGGACCGCAGTGATGCAGCTCGTCGAGCAGGGTCGTCTCGATCTCGACACCGACATCAACACCTATCTCGACTTCGAGGTCCCGTCCAAGGGCCAGCCGATCACGCTGCGCCAGGTGATGACGCATACCACGGGCCTGGAAGAACGCCTGCGCTATCTCATCGTGCTGGGGCCCGATCATCCGGCCACCGGCGAGCAGTACCTCAAAGAATGGGTGCCCGAGCAGATCTTCGCGCCCGGCACCAAGCCGGCGTACTCCAACTACGCCACCGGCGTTGCCGCCTACATCGTGGCCCGCATCAGCGGCCAGTCGTTCGAGGACTACGCCCAGGCGCACATTCTCGGCCCGTTGGGCATGCAGTACGCCAGCTTTCATCAACAACTGCCGGCCGCGCTGCTGCCACATGTCGCCAATGGCTACCGGCTCGGTTCCGGCAAGTCCTGGCCGGCAGAGAAGACCACTGCGCCCGGCATCGGTGGCCTGTACGCGTCGGGCGGGTCGATGGCGCGCTTCATGCTGGCGATGCTCAACCAGGGCGAACTCGACGGCCAGCGCATCCTGCGCTCCGACACCGTCGCGCAGATGCTGGCGCCGCAGCCGGCCTACCTGCCGCATCTGCCGCGGATGGCGCTGGGCTGGATGACCTCCGATACGGCCGGCTATGACACCCGTTCGCACGGTGGCACCACGCTGTTCTTCTATTCGTGGCTGTATCTGGTGCCCGAGCGCAACATGGGCCTGTTCGTGTCCACCAACAGCGCCGGCCGCGATGCCGCGGGTTCGGCGCTGCGTGCGCAGGTCTGGGAGCGTTTCGTCGCCGAGTTCCTGCCCCCGCGCCCGATCGTGGCGGCCGGTCCGGGCGTCGATGCCGACACCGCCCGCACGCACGCGGCCGCGCTGGCGGCTGTGAACTGGCAGAGCACGCGCCGCTCCGACAGCTCCTATCTGCGCGTGATGAACCTGTTGTCGCCGGTGCGGGTGCATCCGCAGGACGACGGCACGATCACCGTCGATGGCCAGAAGGGGCTCAATGGCCAGTTGCTGCGGTGGCGGGAAGTGGCGCCGTGGCTGTGGCAGGAAGAGAACGGCCGCGGCCTGCTCGAAGTGAAGCTCGAGGACGACAAGCCGGTCTACTTCTCGGCCGGTCCTTTCGCCTCGGTGTTCGGCTACGAGCCTTTCCCGGCCTGGCGCTCGCCCGGCTGGCTGCGCCCTGCACTGCTGGTGTCGCTGGCGCTGCTGCTGCTCTCGGCGGTCCTGCGCGTCGGTGGCGTGTTCGTGCGGCGTCATTACGGCGTAGCGGCACCTGTCCAAGCCCGTGGCCTGCGCTGGACGCAGACACTGTCGATCACCGTGCTGCTGGCAGGCGTCCTCGCATGGGGGCTGTATGCCACAGCGATATCGGCACCGGGCGGCGTGGCGGACTATCGCGACCTGCCACTGCTGCTGGTGCAAGCGCTGTCGTGGCTGGGTGTGGTGGCCGCGCTGGCCCTGGTCTGGGTCGCGGTCCGCAAGCCCGCGACGTGGCCGCGCGTGCGTCGCTTCGGCAGTTGGGTCGTGGCGCTGGCCGGGCTGGCCGTGGCCTTCGCCAGCTGGACGCAGGGTCTGCTGACCACCGGCGTGCAGTTGTAGGCGGCAGCGGGGATCGACCATGCGCAGCGGCAGCGAGTCCCCGCGGTCCTGGTTCGGGCAACCGCCCGGCCTGACCATCCTGTTCTTGACCGAAATGTGGGAGAAGTTCTCCTACTTCGGGATGCGGGCGCTGCTGGTTTACTACATGACCAAGCAGCTGCTGTTCTCCCAGCAGCAGGCCTCGCTGGTCTACGGCCTGTACACCGCGCTGGCGTATCTGACGCCCGTCTTCGGCGGGCTGATCGCGGACCGCTGGCTGGGCAAGCGACGTGCGGTGATCGTGGGCGGCGCGGTGATGGCGTTGGGCCACTTCCTGATGGCCTTCGACGCCCTGCTGTATCCGGCGCTATTGGCGATCGTGCTCGGCAACGGCCTGTTCCTGCCGACCCTGCCCGGCCAGGTCGGCGACCTGTATCGGCGCGAGGACCCGCGCCGCGGCTCGGCGTTCAACGTCTACTACGTCGGCATCAACCTGGGGGCGTTTCTCGCCCCGCTGGTCTGCGGCACCCTCGGCGAGGTCTACGGCTGGCATGTGGGCTTCGCCGCGGCCGGCATCGGCATGCTGCTCGGCCTGGCGATCTACATTGGCGGGCGCCGGCATCTGCCGCCCGATCCGCCGCGCAGTGTCGGCACGGCCTTGCCGCTGTCGGCGCTGTGGCAGCCGGCGTATCGCCCGTTGTTGCAACTGATGGGGATGATCGCCGGGCTGGTGGTGGTGTTCCGGCTGGCCTACGAGCAGATCGGCAACACCATCGCGATCTGGCTCGACACCGGCGTCGACCGCGCGGTGACCGCGGACTTCACCGTTCCGATGACCTGGTTCTTCTCGCTCAATCCGCTGCTGGTGTTCCTGATCACGCCGTGGCTGGTGCGGGCTTGGACCCGGCAGGCCCGTCTGGGGCGCGAACCGCCGCCCTTGACCAAGATGGCGATTGGCGCTGCCATGGTCGGTGGCGCGTTCGCGCTTGTCGCGGTGCTGGGCGGCACCCCGGCCACTCAGGTCGGCTGGCTGTGGGCCGCCCTGTTCTTTGTGATGTTCACGCTCGGTGAGCTGTTCATCCTGCCCGTCGGGCTGGGCCTGTTCGCACGTCTGGCGCCAGCCGGCTTCGGCGCGACGATCATCGCCGCATGGTTCCTCGCATCGTTCGGCGGCAATCTGCTGGCGGGCGCGGCCGGCACGCTGTGGTCGCGCCTGTCGGTCCATGCCTTCTTCGCGGCGATGGCGGGCGTCTGCGTTGTCGTCGCGCTCTCGCTATGGCGTCTGGAACGGCGCGCGCGCCCGCTGCTCGCCGCTGACGCCAACGACGACGCGCGGGTCTAGCCCCCCGCGGTCCTTGCCCCCCACCGCACCGCGTCGGCGTGCTGTGCGCCGTGCGGTCGCCCCCGGATGGCGACGCGCCTGATGCTGCAATGCAGCGCATTTTCGGGACAATGCGTCCGATATTCCTTGACAATTCTCTGATCAGGATAAATATTGCCGTAACGGGATTCTCGGAAGATGGCCATGTCCACCACACCGCACGCCCCTGTCCTGACCCGCCGACGTCTGCTCGGTGGCGTGGCCGCCCTGGCTGCGGGCGCGATCGCGTTTCCCGCCATCGCGCGCGGCCGCCATGCGGTCATCCCCGGCGTGGCGACCGACTACTCCACCCGAGCAGTCGATCTCGTCCGCGAGTCCCTGGTCATCGACATGCTCGGCGTGATCAAGATCGATTTTCGCCCCGAGTATCCGGCCATCCGCATCAGCGACCAGGACGCAGCCGACATGCGGGCCAGCGGCATCACCGCCCTGCATCACGCCATCGGCCTCGGCGGTCCGGACGCGTTCCAGGAGACGCTCGCCTACATGGCCGCATGGAACGGCTTCGTCGGCCGGAACGGGCACGTCTTCACGCTGGTCGGCGAGGCGGAAGACCTCGACCGTGCCAAGGCCGACGGCAAGGTGGCGGTGATGATCGGTGTCCAGAACGCCGAACACTTCCGCACCCCGGACGATGTCGCCCTGTTCTACCGCCTGGGCATGCGCTGCGCCCAGCTCACCTACAACGCGCAGAACCTGCTCGGGTCGGGCGCCACCGACCGGGTCGATGGCGGCGTCAGCGATTTCGGCGTGCAGATCATCGAAGCGATGAACGCGTCCGGCATGCTGATCGACGTCTCCCATTGCGGCGATCGCACCACGCTCGACGCGATCGAGCTGTCGCCGCGCCCGGTCGCGATCACCCATTCCAATTGCCGGGCGCTCAACGACCATCCGCGGGTCAAGACCGACGAGGCGATCCGCAAGCTCGCCGCCAAGGGCGGGGTCATGGGCATCACCGGTGTGCGCATGTTCGTGCGTGACCGCGAGCCCACGACGATCGAACACATGGTCGATCACATCGACCATGTCGTGAAGCTGGTGGGCATCGACCATGTCGGCATCGGGTCGGATGCCGACCTGCACGGCTACGACGACATGCCCAGCGACCAGTTGGCGGCGCTGCGCGCCAGCTACAAGGCCAGCTACGCGTTTCGCGAGCGTATCGACACCGACGGCTTCGACCATCCCCGCAAGACCTACGACCTCGTCGAGGTCCTGATCCGTCGCGGCTACAGCGACGGGCACATCCGCCAGATCCTCGGCGGCAACTTCCGGCGTCTGCTCGGCCAGACCTGGAAACCGATCGTTCTTCCCACCTGATCACGTCCATTGCGGAGCCCGGCATGCGCACGATGAAACGTTCGATTCTCGCCTCCACGCTGGCCATGTGTTGTGCCGGCCAGATCCCCCAGGCGTTCGCGCAGGACGCCGACAGCGACACCGGCCGCAAGGCGCCCGACGCCGTGGAACTCGACCGCGTGGTCGCCACCGCGCAAAAGCGCAGCGAGAACGTCATGGAGGTGGCCTCGGGGGTCAGCGTGATCAGCGAGGAACGCCTCGAAGCGTTCGGCGCGACGCGGCTCAACGACTTCGCGGCCTATGTGCCGGGCTTCCAGGTCGACAGCGGCGGCGCGCCCGGGCAGACCGCGATGGCCCTGCGCGGCGTGGCCCCGCTGGGCGGCGGCTCGATCATCGGGACCTACATCGACGACACGCCCATCGGCCCCAGCACCAACAAGCAGCGTGCGACGACCTACGCGCTCGACCTGCTGCCCTACGACATCCAGAGCGTGGAGGTGCTCCGCGGTCCGCAGGGCACACTGTATGGCGCCGGGGCGATGGGCGGGTTGTTCAAGTACATCACCAAGGCGGCCGATCCGGATGCGATCGAGTTCCGCGCCGGCATGGACGTCAACACCACCAGCGAAGCCGGTGACCTGGGCACGGGCCTGCGCGCGGCGATCAACGCGCCGATCGTCGAGGGGCGGGTCGGCCTGCGCGCCAGCTTCTCCAGGCAGGTGACGCCGGGCTACGTGGACCAGCCCGATCTCACCGGCGACGACGCCAAGGACAGCAACGGTTATTCGCAGCTCGCCTCGCGCGTGGCGCTGACCTGGCGCCTCACCGACCACGTGAACCTGCGCCTGCAGACGCTGCACCAGTTGGTCGACGCCGACAACACCGGGCAGGTCGGTCTCACCCCTACGACGCTGGCGCCGTTGCGCGGCGAGCTCGACGGCATCCTGTTCCGTCCCACGCCCTATCGCATGGAGACCAACTACCACTCCGCGATCCTGGACTGGGACCTGGGCAACCTCGACTTCGTGTCGGCGACCAGTTTCTCCGAGACCCGGATGGACGAGACCCAGGACGCCACGCTGGTCTACGGCGTTGCCTGGCCGCTGCTGACCGGGGGCGCGGTGCCGGCCGGTCAGGCGCAATTCGACGTGTTCCTGGGCAACCGCAAGTGGACCCAGGAGTTCCGGCTCAGTTCCAAGGCCGACGACCGCTTCGAATGGCTGGTCGGCACCTTCCTCACCGGCGAGAAGCACGGCAACCGTCAGAAAGTCAGCCCCTACGACAGCAACGGCAATCCGCTGCCGTTCGAGGCCGCGTCGGGCACCCTGCCCGGCCGTTACGATGAGCAGGCGCTGTTCGCCGATGCGACCTACAAGTTCAGTCCGCGCTTCGACGTGTCGGCCGGCGTGCGCTACGCCCGCAACGAACAGGACTTCGAGCAGCACACCACCGGTGCGCTCTATGGCGGCACGCTCGACCTGGTCGATTCGATCGACGAGAACGTGTTCACCTGGAAACTCGCCTCCCGCTGGCATCTCGACGACCGGTCGATGCTCTATGCGCGCTATGCGACGGGCTACCGGCCCGGCGGCCCGAACGTCTCGGTGACGGGCTCGGTGCCGATGACGCGCTCCGACACGCTGGGCAACTTCGAGCTGGGCTACAAGTCGCACTTCTGGGACCGGCGCGCGATGCTCGACGTGGCGGTGTTCCGTATCGACTGGGACGACATCCAGTTGCGCGAGACCGTCAACGGCATTTCGCGGATGGGCAACGCCGGCAGCGCGAAAAGCCAGGGCCTGGAACTTGCGGCGCTGGTCCGCGCGACCGAGCGGATCACCGTCGGGTTGAACGCCGCCTACACCGATTCCGAACTGGGCGACGTGCCGCCCGCCAGCGGCCTGACCTCGGGCAGCCGCATGCCGCTGACGCCGCGCCTGAGCTGGTCGAGCACCATCGACTACGACTTCGAGGCCGGGCCGCATTGGCACGGGCGCGTCGGCGGCGGCTTCCGCTTCACCGGCAACCGGGTCGGCATCGGCGGCTACGAGATCGAGAGCTACCGCGCCGTCGACCTCCACGCCGAGCTGACCAATCTGCGTTGGACCGCGCGTCTGTACGCCCGCAATCTGACCGACGAGCGCTCCTACGTGTCCACCGGACTCGTGCGCGATGTGTTCAACCGCGACGTTGCGGTGGTCGGCGTGCCGCTGCAACCGCGCACGGTCGGCGTGTCGATCGACTACCGCTTCTGAGGTCCGCTGCGCGCTAGGTCCCACCGATGCGTGCAGCCCCTCCCCCCTCCTGCCTCTACAGGCGCGTCCTCGTGCCTGCTCTCCCCTGCTGTCCACGCCCCACTGGAGCTTGACCTTGATGACACCTTCTTCGAACGGCGCGGCGCACGCGGTCATCGCGTTGCCGCAGCCGTACCTGCTGTTTCTCGGCGATGTGACCGAACCGGGCTTTGCCAAGACCGCGATCGGTCTGCGCGACTGGGCGCCGGAACACTGCGTCGGCGAGTGGGCCCTGCCCGCAGCAACCGTCAGTACCGGCCTGCCGTCGATGACGCCTGCACAGGCCTACGCCGCCGGTGCACGCGCGCTGGTGATCGGTATCGCCAACCAGGGCGGCACGATCCTGCCGAGCTGGATCCCGTCGCTGCTCGAGGCCATGGAGCAGGGCCTGGACCTGGTCAGCGGCATGCACCAGGTGCTCGCCCACATTCCGGAACTGGCCGAGGCCGCGGTCCGGCTCGACCGCCGCCTGATCAGCGTGCGCGTGCCGCCGCCGGGCATTCCGGTCGCCAATGGCCGCAAGCGCAGCGGCAAGCGGGTGCTGACGGTCGGCACCGACTGCGCCCTGGGCAAGAAGTACACCGCGCTGGGGCTGGTCAAGGGCCTGCGCGCGCGCGGCGTCGATGCCGATTTCCGCGCCACCGGGCAGACCGGCATCCTGATCGCCGGGGGCGGCTTGCCGATGGATGCGATGGTCGCGGACTTCTCGGCCGGCGCCGCCGAACAGCTCAGTCCAGACGCCGCGCATGACCATTGGGACGTGATCGAAGGACAGGGTTCGTTGTTTCATCCCGCCTATGCCGGCGTGACCCTGGGACTGCTGCATGGCAGTCAGCCAGACGTGTTCGTCGTCTGCCACCAACCCGGGCGTGCCCACGTGCTCGGGTACCCCGACTATCCCCTGCCCTCGATCGAGGACGTGATCGACCTGACGGTGCGTCTGGGCAGCCGCACCAACCCGGCGATCCGCTGTGTGGGGGTCAGTCTGAACACGCATGGCATGAGTCCGGAGGCCGCATTGGCGGCCTGCGCTGAAGTGACCTCGCGTCTGGGTCTGCCTGCGGGCGATCCGATGCGCGCTGAAACCGGTTTTGAACACGTCGTAGAGGCTTGCATCGCATGAAGAGTCTGAAGAACACCCTCGTCCTCGGTCTGGCCTTCGCGCTGGGCGCCGTCCCGCTGTCGGCATCGGCCGACAGCCGCGTGGTCGAGAAGGAAATCGAACGTCTGGCCTCGTCCATCGATGGCACCGTCGGCGTCTCGGCATGGCGACTGGACGGGACCGGCACGCCGGTGCACCTCAACGCCGATCAGCGCTACCCGATGGCGAGCACGTTCAAGATCGCGGTCGCTGCGGCGATCCTGGCCAAGGTCGATGCTGGCGAGCTGGCACTGGACACGCTGGTCGCTGTGGAACCGGAGAAGTACGTCGATTCGCTGGTGATCGCCGAGCATTTCATCCATCCCGGCGTCAGCCTGTCGATCCATAACCTGATCGAAGTGATGATGACCAACAGCGACAACACTGCGACCGACGTGTTGGTCGAGCAGGCCGGCGGGCCCGCGGCGGTGACTGCCTGGTTGCGGGGTCAGGGCATCGAAGACCAGCGTCTGGATCGCGACACCCGCACGCTGCTCAGGGAGTTCTACGGCGTCGACACCCGCGGTCTGAGCAAGGCCGACGTGGTGGAACTGGTCAAGGCCAACCCCGAACTGGCCACGCGCGGCGCGGGTGCGTATGCCCCCTACGACAACGACCCGCGCGACACCTCCACACCGCCGGCGATGGCCACGCTGCTGCAGCGCATCTTCAGCGGCCAGGCACTGAGCGAAGCGAGCACACGCGTGCTGACCAGCGTGATGGAACGCTGCCGGACCTGCGATGCGCGTCTGCGCGGCCGCATGCCACCAGGCACCGTGGTCGCCGACAAAAGCGGCACCGTCGGCGGCACGGTCAACGACGTCGGCGTGGTCACCCTGCCGGACGGCAACCAGTTCGTCATCGCCGCGTTCGTCAAGGCCAGCAACGCGCCCCGGCCGGAACGCGAACGCGTGATTGCCGAAATCGCACGCACCGTCCGCGACTTCTACCTGTTCGAATCGGCGGACGCCGCACGATGACGACGCAGGCCAGCCGGTTCCAGCGCTATCTGTTACCGGGCCTGGCCTTCAAGTCGGCGGTCATCGGCGGCGGCTACGCCACCGGGCGCGAACTGGCGGAGTTCTTCCTGCCTTCGGGCCCATGGGGCGGGCTGGCCGCCATGACCCTGTCGATGGTCGTGTGGAGCGTCGTATGCATATTGACCTTCCTTCTGGCGCGGGAGATCCGCGCCTACGACTACCGCAGTTTCTTCCGGCATCTGCTCGGCCGTGGTTGGTGGACGTTCGAAGTCGCCTATCTGGCTCTGATCGTCGTCGTGCTGGCGGTGTTCGGGGCGGCGGCCGGTGAACTGGCCGCCACCATGTTCGACTGGCCGCGCCTGGTCGGCACGCTGCTGCTGGTGGTGGTGATCACGGCCGTCGTGCAGGCCGGCACGACGGCCGTCGAGCGGCTGTTCAAGCTGATGTCGCTGTTCATGTACGTGGTCTACGCGCTGGCGGCGTGTCTGATCCTGTTGCGCTTCGGCGATGGTTCGATGGCACGCATGTCCGGCAGCAGTGGCCTCGGCCCGCATTGGGCACTCGATGGGCTGACCTACGCCGGGTACAACGTGTTCGCAGCGGTCTCGACCCTGATCGTCGTCAGGCACCTGCTGCGTCGGCGCGATGCCGTCGTTGCCGGTGCACTCGCCGGACCGCTGGCGATCGTGCCGGCGATGGTGTTCTACGTCTGCATGCTGGCCTTCCTGCCCGACATCGCCGACGCGCCGCTGCCGTCGGACATGATGCTCGGCAAGCTGGAGTTGCCGTGGTTCCAGTGGCTGTTCCGTCTGATGATTCTGGTCGCCCTGGTGGAGACGGGTGTGGCGTTGATGGCATCGGTCGATGCGCGCTTGCGTATCAACTGGCGCGAGCGCACCGGCACCGAACCCGGCCCGGGCCTGCGCACGGCGATCATCGCCGCGATCCTGCTCGGCGCGGTGTTCATGGCCGACGCGATCGGACTCGTCGCGCTCATTGCGCAGGGCTACCGCCTGCTGGCCTACGCGATTCTGGCGACCTATGTCGTGCCCCTGCTGCTGTACGCGTTGACGCAGCTCTGGAGGCGTCGCGGCGATGCATTCGAGCCATCTGCCGCGCCGCCGACCGCGCCGGATGCGGGCTGATCGGGATGGCCCGTCGTCACCAACCCATAATCCCTGGCTATAGACCGGCGGCGTGAATTCAATAGCCCGGCCAGGACGCGCCATCGAAGATGGAGGCCGTCCGGTGTTGGCCAGCAAGCCCAGGTCCCGCATGTCGCCCGATCCCGAAGCCCCCGCGCTGTGGCCGCCGCCCTTCCTGCTCTATCTGGGCGATGCGCAGGATGCACTCGCGGCCAAGACCGCGCGCGGCCTGGCCCAGTTCCGTCCGCAGTGGTGCCGGGCCCAGTTCCGCGGACCGCAATGCCGCACCAGCGTGGACCTGCCGGACATGGGCGTCGTCGCCGCCCGGGCCGCCGGCATCAACACCATGGTCGTGGGCGTCGCCAATGCCGGCGGCCGGCTCGGACCGGCGATCGTCGCCGATGTCATTGCCGCGCTGGATGCCGGCCTCAACGTGGCATCGGGCCTGCACGAGCGGCTCACCGCGCATCCGTCGATCGTCGAAGCCGCGCGGCGCAACGGCCGTCATCTGTTCGATGCACGCACGCCGCCCGCGGTCCCGGTCGGCACCGGTCTGAGACGCGCGGGCCTGCGTCTGCTGACGGTCGGCACCGATTGCTCCAGCGGCAAGATGTACACCGCGCTCGCGCTCGCACAGGCGCTGCGCGCACGCGGTAGGCGCGCCGACTTCCGCGCGACCGGCCAAACCGGCATCTTCATCGCCGGTGGCGGATTGCCGCTCGATGCACTGGTCGCGGACTTCATCTCCGGTGGCGTCGAGTGGCTGTCCCCGGCACGCACCGATGGGGGCTGGGACGTCATCGAGGGCCAGGGGTCGCTGTTCCACGCGTCCTTTGCCGGTGTGTCGCTGGGGCTGCTCCATGGCGCCCAGGCCGACGCCCTCGTGCTGTGCCACGCACCGGGGCGCACGCATATGCGCGGGCTGCCGCATTACCCGCTGCCCGACCTGCGCACCACGTTGGACGCGAACCTCGCAGCCGCACGCCTGACCAATCCCGCTGTGCAGGCGGTCGGGATCGCCCTCAATACCTGCGACCTGCCCGATGCCGACGCGCTGCGTCTGTGCCGAGAGATCGAGCAGGCGTTCGGACTTCCCACGCAGGACCCCCTGCGCCACGGCACTGACGCCATCATCGACAGGATCCACGCATGCTTCCCTGGTTGAGCGCCGTCCCGCGCTCGTGGCCGCTGGCCACACCGTTCCGCATCTCGCGCGGCTTGCGCACCACGGCCGAGGTGGTCGAAGTCCATATCCGCGACGGCGGCCGCATCGGACGCGGCGAATCGACGCCCTATGCACGCTATGGCGAGACGATCGACTCGGTGATCGCGCAGGTCGAAACACTCGCCCGCCTCCCATCGGCCGCGCTCGACCGTGCGCAGTTGCAGCGGATGCTACCGGCCGGTGCGGCGCGCAATGCCGTCGATAGCGCGTTGTGGGATCTGGAATCGCAGCGCCGCGGTGTGCCGGTCTCGACGCTGCTCGGGCAGACCGATCTGCCCTGCCTGCCGACCGCCCAGACCATCGGTCTGGACACGGCCGAGCGCATGGCCGAAGCGGCGCGCGGCCATGCGCATCTCGACCTGCTCAAGATCAAGGTCGGTGCAGACGATCCGGCGCGCTTGATCCAGGCCGTCCGCGATGCCGCGCCGCAGGCCCGCCTGATGGTCGACCCCAACGAAAGCTGGACGATCGACCTGCTGCAGGCCATGCAGCCGCTGCTGGCGGCCACGCGCGTGGAACTGGTCGAACAGCCCTTGCCGGCAGGCGAGGACGAACGCCTGCGTGGCTTCCAGTCGGCAACCCTGCTGTGCGCGGACGAGTCGTGCCATGTCGCCGAGGACCTGCCGCGCCTGCAGGACCTCTATGGCGTGGTCAACATCAAGCTCGACAAGACCGGCGGCCTGACCGGTGCGCTGACGCTGCTGGATGCCGCGCGCGCGCAGGGCTTCGAGATCATGGTCGGTTGCATGGGCTGTTCGTCGCTGGCGATCGCACCGGCGCTGCATGTCGGCCGGCACGCGCATTTCGTGGACCTGGACGGCCCGCTGTGGTTGCGCGACGATCACCCCGGTGGCGTGCACCTGGTCGGCGGCCTGCTGCAGCCACCCGCGTCCATGTTGTGGGGCGGCGGCGGCCGCATCGAGGTCGAGGACCGGACGCCCACGCCGATCGCCCCGGCGCAGCCGCCCAGGGTGGCGCCCTCCCCGCTGACCGCCTGAGCCGCCACGGCCGGCCGCACCGATCCGAACGGTGGGCCGATCGCAATCCCGGAGCCGACCATGCGTTTCCGCCAGATCGAAGTCTTCCATGCGATCTACACCACCGGTTCGATCAGCGGCGCCGCGCGCACCCTGCACGTCTCGCAGCCGGCGCTGAGCAAGGTGCTGGCGCACACCGAGCAGCAGCTCGGCATGGCGCTGTTCCGGCGTGTGCGCGGCCGTCTGGTGCCGACCGATGAAGCGCATGCGCTGGCCAACGAAGCGGCGGAAGTCTTCCGGCGCCTGACCTCGCTGCAGAAGACCGCCAGCAACCTGCGCTTCATGACCGATGGCCACATCCGCCTTGCGGTGGTGCCATCGCTTGGCCTGCAGGTGGCACCGTTGGCGATTGCCCGATTCCGCACGCGCTATCCGCACACCACCTTCGAAGTGCAGACCCTGCACCACGACGACCTGTTCCGTGCGCTCTACGAGCGCAGTTGCGACATCGCCATCGGCTACGACGCGCCCACCCATCCACGGCTCAAGCGTCGCGACCTCACCGACGGCGAGCTGGTGCTGATGTTCCGCGAGGCGGACATGCCCGACGTCGGCGCGCGGATTGCATTGCAAGCCCTGCAGGACCGCGAGCTGCTCGGCATGACGACCGGCGGCCCGCTGGGCGATCTGTTCAATCGCGAGCTGCAGCGCCTGCAGGTGCGCGTGCGCGAAGTCGTCTCCAACCAGACCTTCTACATCGCCGCCGGGCTGACCCGGTGCGGCGCGGGCATGTCGATCGTCGACGAGTTCACCGCCCAGGCCTTCGCCGCCCCCGGGCTTGCATGGCGGCCGCTGTCTCCGGCCCTCGGCTTCAAGGTGCAGTGCATGTTCCTCGAAGAGCGTCCGCCATCACGGCTGATCGAGGGGTTCCTCAAGCAGTTCTCGATCGCGCTGGAGGGGCGCGGCCCTCCGCCCGGCCTCTGAGTCGCCGTGCGGCGCCCCGGCGCCGTCCTGCGCAGGCAAGGCATCGACGAATGCGCCGACCAGCCTGACGAAGCGCGCGGGGTCCTGCGTATGCAGGAAGTGCGAGCTGCCTTCGAAGGTGATCTGCTGGGCGCCATAGCGCGACGCCAGCCCACGTTGGCTGTCGAGCCAGACCTCCAGGACATCGTCGCCGAGCCGCAGCACGCCGGCCGACAACACCAGTGCGGGGACACCGGAGACAGGTTCGAGGCTGCGCACCTGCGCCTCGCTGGCCTGCAGCGCGGTGAATTCGCGCGCCTGGATCGGCGCGAGCTTGAGCAGGGGCGCCACCCACCACGGATCGGCACACCGCGACTCGCCCAGTGCATCCAGGCAGCGCAGCATGAAATCGGCGGCGCGGGCATCGTCGAACACCAGACCGGCGATCTGATCGGGATAGCGCGCGGCGTAGGCCTCGGCCACCAGGCCACCGAGCGAATGGCCGACCAGCACATACGGCGGCGCGATCTGCGTCGTCTCGAGCAGCCCGTGCAGTTCGTCGGCCATCGTCACCACATCGCGCGGTCCCGGCGGTGCGGCATCGCTCTCGCAGTAGCCCAGTCTGTCGTAGGTGAACACACGACCATGTCGCAGCAGTCCCTCGAGCACCGACGCCCAAGTTGCCTGGCCGCTGCCCAGACCCGTGATCATGACCAGCGTCGGACGTCGGTCGTCCGGATCGCCGCTGATGGACCAGCGCATGCGCAGACCATCGACATCGGCGTTGCGCAACGTCGCCGCGAACGGCAGCGAGGCACTGCAGCTGCCTTTGCGGATCTGCAGGTGCAAGGTGAGCACCGCGCCGACCAGCAGCAAGGCCCCGACCGCCAGCAGGATCCGCAGCCAACGCCGGCGACGGCGCGGGGGCTTGGGGGGATTGGTCATCAGTGAGGACTCCGCTGCAGGGACAGTGTGCTGCTGTTGATCGAGACCTCGAGCGTGGCGCCGCCAGGCGGGATGCGCAGGCGGATCGGCCGCACCGGGTCCTCGGCGATGAAGCCGCCACTGCTGTCGCGCCGGAACATCTGCATCGTGCCGTCGGCAGGCGTCAGCGCCGAGAAGATCCGCACCGCAAGCCGATCGCCTTCGGGTGCGGGCACGCGGTAGCGCAGGCCGAGCGCAGCATCGACGTACTCGCCCGGATGCACCGCGGCCACTGCCGGTTCGGTCCACAGACCGGCGGGCACAAGCGCCGCAGCAATCGCATCGGCACGCGGAATCGGGTCTTGGTCGCCGCGGTTGCACAGCACCGCGACGCCCAGCCTGTGCTCGGGCAGCCGCAGGTACTGCAGGCGGAAGGCTTCGGCCGCGCCCGCGTGCTCGATGACGCGCTGGCCGTTGCGCTCGCCCACGCGCAGCCCCCCCGCATAGCCCAGCCCGTCCGGGACGCCGGCAAAGCCACCGTCGGACAGCTGCGCCGGCGTCCACATGATCTCGCGCACCGCATCGGTCCACACTCGATGGCCGACCTCGATGTCGTACTCGTAGCGGGCCAGATCCTTCGCAGTGAGCATCAGCCCGCCCGAGCCGCCGATCAGCGGATAGGTGTCGCGCACCTGGAACCCGCCCTTGGCAGGCACGTATCCGTGGGCGACGGCGGCACCCGTCGGGCGTTGCCCGGCGAGGAAGAACGCATCGCGCATGCCCAGCGGCTCGAAGATGTGCCTGCGGACATACTCGGCGAAGGGCAAGCCGGTGGTGCGCGCCACGATCTCGGCCAGCAGCAGGTAGCCGCCGTTGGAGTACTCGAAGCGTGTCCCCGGCGCGAACGCGGTGTCCGGGCGCGCGGTCACCAGCCCGACCGCGCCTGCCTGGTCGAGGACGCCCCAGTCCGAGACGCCGGCCATCGCCGCGAGCATCAGCCAGTCCGGCAGGCCGGACGTGTGATGCATCAGCATCCGCGGCGTGATCGTGCCCCACTGGCCCGGAAGTTCGGGGATGTATTGCCGCACATCCCCGTCCAACTCGATCGTGCCGGCCGCCGCCAGTTGCGCGACCGCCAGTGCGGTGAACTGCTTGGACACCGAGGCCGCGTAGAACAGCGTGTCACCGTCGATCGGGCGACCGCGATCGAGATCGGCCAGACCCGCGGACGCCGCCAGGATCACCTGCCCTGCGCGCGAGGCGGTGATCGCACACCCGGGCCCGTCCGCCGCGATGCCGTCGACGGCCACTGCCGTCGCCGGCGATGGCTCGGCCGACTGCACCTGGCATACCAACAGCAGCCAGGGCAGCGACCACGACAAGGACTTCAGGACCCGCGCGCGCGATGGAACGGGCATGGCATCAGAACCGGTAATCGAAGGACACGCCGATGGTACGCGGTTGCAGCATCACGCCGTTCCAGCGCGTCAGACGCGCCGATCCCAACAGGGTCCGACTGGCCGCGGTGAAGGTATCTTCGTTGGTCACGTTGTTGACGAAGAAGCGGAACGAGGCGTCGGTGCTGCCCAGTTCGGCGCTCAGATCGAGCAGGCTGTAGCTGGACAGATCGATCGACTGCGACGCCGCCACCGACAGCGGACGGCGGCCGTAGTAACGCAAGGCGCCGGCCAGGCTCCAGGCCCACTCGCCCCGGGTCGGGAACTGGTAGTGCGCCTGCACGCTGCCGCTCCACTCGGGGACCTGCGGCAGCGGCGTGCCCGCCGGCGCCTGACCCGGAATCGACGCCGTCAGTTCGGCATCGGTATAGGTCAGCGTCCCGCTCAGGCGCAGGCCGTCGCTCGCCGCGATCGAGCCGCTGAACTCGACACCCTGGCTGCGTGCGCTGCCACCGTTGAGGCCATAGGAAATGCCGCTGGGCGTTGCCAGGTTGAGACGGATGTCGTCCCAGTCGATGCGAAACACCGCAGCTTCGACCAGGGCACGCCGGTCCCACAGATGACTTTTGATCCCCAGTTCGTAGTTGACCAGCGTATCGGCGTCGACCTGTCGCGGCACATCGGGCGCATTGGCGATCAGCGGGTTGGGACTGCCGGCGCGATAGCCGCTGGCGGCCCGCAGATAGGCCATGCTGTCCTCGCCAAAGAACAGGCGCGGACTGACGCTCCAGGTGGTCACACTTTCCGAGGAGGTGCCGTTATAAGCCTGTCCGCCGCCCAGCAGGCCGCCCAGGCTCTGGTCGAACACCTGGTCGTTCTGTGCATGGCGCAGGCCCAGGGCCAGGTCGAAGCGGTCGCTGAACTTCCAGGTCGTATTGCCGAACAGCGCCTTCTCGCGATACGTGGTCAGCACATCCGCGGTGAACAGCGAGGCCACCGGCGTCATGGTCGCGCTCATGACGTCGCCGAACTCGATGTAGTCGGCGTCCTCGTCGGTGTAGAACGCGCCGATCTGCCACGCCAGCCTGCTGGTGTCCTTGGAAGTCAGGCGGACTTCCTGGGTGAACTTGCGCAGACCGATCTTGGTGTCGAGCGCCGCGTAGGCCAGCGGGCCACGACCGGGCGTGCCCCCGAGCAGCGGCACGTACTCGGCCGACAGGTCCTGCACGCGCCAGGTGCGCGAGTCGAGCCAACTGCTCGATGCATTGAAATCGGCCCAGCCCAGATCCCAGTCGACGCTCAGCCCGTAGACATCGGCATCGATGGTGCTCGGCTGCAGCAGCAGATAGTCGCTGGCGTAGCCCGGCAGCGAGCGCTCGAGCGTCACCGGATCGAGCGAGACCACGCCAAGGTTGTCGGCCCGGTTCTGCTGGGTGATCGCGCTGAGCACCACCTCGAGCGTGTCGATCGGCTGCCACAGCAGCGACAGGCGCCCGGCCTTCTGGCGCACGTCGTTGGTGTCGCGGCGCTGGAGCACGGTGTTGTCGATCCAGCCCGGCGTCGCCTGCTCGGCGTAGCTGGCGCGCATCGCCAGCTTGCTCTCGGCCAGCGGCGCGTTGATCGAGACGCGTCCGGCGTAGCCCACGTGCCCCCCGTCGTCGATGACGCTGACCGTGCCACCGGCCCGGCCTTCGAAGTAGTCCAGTTCGGGGCGACGGGTGACGTACTTGACCAGACCGCCCAGCGCACTGGCGCCATACAGCGTGCCCTGCGGACCACGCAGCACTTCGACATGCTGCAGGTCGTAGGGCAGCAGATCGAACATGCCCGACGTGCCGCCCGACAGCGACCCGTTGGGGGTCAGCGGGATGTCGTCGACGTAGATCGCGGTCGATGCCGTGTTGCCCATCGGCACGATGCCGCGCAACGACACCTGCGCGCGGCCGGGCCAGCCCAGGTTGTTGACCTGCAGGCCGGGAATCACACCGGCCAGGTTGTTGACGTTGTTGATCTGCAGGCGGTCGAGGGCTTCCTCGCCCAGTACGCTGATCGACATCGGGATTTCAGTGGGCGATTCCACACGCTTTTGTGCGGTGACCTGGATCACATCGAGCGTGCGCGGGGCCGACGGGGACGCCTCGGCGTCTTCGGGCGCGTCCTGCGCCAATGTCTGGAACGTGGTGCCGGATGCCAAGAGCCCGCAGAGGCAGGCCAGTGTCAGCAGGGAGGGACGGAGTGTGTGGTTGCGCATCGTGTTCAGTCTCGACAAGTGGGGAGGCCCCTGAAAGGACGGACAGAACCCGGTTCTTGGGGGAGGAGCGCGGTGGGAAACACACAGTGAGGGGGTCCATCCCGCGGCGGCCGGTTTCACGGCGGACGTCTCGATCCGATCGCGCGAAGAATTGGCCTGATCCGAGAAAATGCAATGAAATTCTCTGATGGGAACTTAACCGGGCCCGATGGCCCGGCTCCATTGCGAATACTTGGGTCATGCATAACCCAAAGCTATGGGCCGATCGGCGTGGCGTCGCAGCCACCGATCGTTCCCCACCCCACCCGCCCCCACACGTGGAAAGGGCCTGGTCCTGCCCGACCTGACGCAAGCCGCCGAAGGCCTACCCCGCGCGGGCGGAGGGCTTGATCAACGCGCACGCAGCAGTGCGCTCAGCCGTCGCAGGCGAAGACCAGGAATTGGTGCAGCGCATGGGCGGGCGCCGACAACGGGGCGTCGGAGCGCCAGACCAGCCCCACTTCCATCGGCGGCACGGCCACCTCGAGCGTACGCACGTCGATCCGGCGGCCGTCCAGCGACCAGGGCCGATAGACCATGTCCGACAGGATGCTGACGCCGAATCCGTAGGCGACCAGGCCGCGCAGGGCTTCGAGCGACGAGGTACGAAACGCCACGTTCGGCGCATGGCCCACCGAGTGCCAATAGCGCATCGCCGAGGCCTCGCCCTCGTCCACTTTCAGCATGATGTAGGGATACGGCGCCACATCGGCCGGCCCGATGGTCGGCAACTGCGCCAGCGGATGCGATTCGGCGATCCACAACTGGCGGCGCGAGCGGATCAGCGCCTGGCGCCGGAGCACATAGGGCTCGACCATGTTGGAGATGATGCACAGTCCCAGATCGAGCGCGCCGTCGGTCACGCCGCGTTCGATCTCGGCGCGGTCCATGTCGATCAGATCGATCTCCACCAGTGGGTAGGAGCGCTTGAAACGCGCCAGCAGGCTGGGCAGGAAGTAGCCCAGCACCGTGTACGACGCGCCGACCCGCACCGTTCCGGTGAGCGCATTGGCCAGCAGCGTCGGCTCGCTGAGCGCGTCCTGCAGCGTGTCCAGCACGTGGCGCACGTGCTGGTGGAAGCGATGGCCTTCCGCGGTCAGCGCGACCCCATGCGGCATCCGGTCGAACAGACGCAGGCCCAGCATCGTCTCGAGCTGGGCGACCGCAGTGGTGATCACCGATTGCGAGACGTGCAGCTTGCGGGCCGCCTGCGAGAACTGGCCCAACTCGGCCGCTTCGGCGAAGTAGCGCAGTTGCCGCAACGACAGGTTGGCCGGAATCTGCATGTCACACTCCGAACAGCGGCAGGCATCGGATTTTACGATACCTCGTAAAGAATTAAACAAATTTACGATAGCCGACCGGCACCGTAGACTTCACGCTTGGCGGAATGCGGCGCGCCGCGCCCGCCTGAGTGCCGCGGGCCGAGCCCGCCCCGACCGGGAGAAGCGTTTCTTGTCCTGTGCCCCGTCCCGGCACGCGCCCCGCGCGTGCCCCCTCGCGTCGATCGCCCGTCCGGGCATCGGCCGCGCCCTCGCCGACGCCCCCCGCCGCCGGCATGTCCGTTCTTCCATGTCCCATGTCCAGCGAGGCTCCTGACATGTCCACGTCCCAGACCCCGGCCACGACCACCCCCTTGCGGCTGCACGTGCCCGAACCCAGTGCCCGCCCGGGCCAGGCCACCGATTTCTCCTATCTGCAGCTCAGCCCGGCCGGCGCGGTCGACAAGCCCGCGCTCGATGTGACCGCCGGCCAGACCGCGCCGCTGACCACGCAACTGGTCCGCGTGCTCGACGACAACGGCGACGCGGTCGGCCCGTGGGCGGCCGACATCGACGACGCCGTGCTGCTGCGCGCGATGCACGCGATGCTCAAGACCCGCGCCTTCGACGCCCGCATGCTGATCGCCCAGCGCCAGAAGAAGACCTCGTTCTACATCCAGTGCCTGGGCGAGGAAGCGATCGCGGTCGGCCAGACCCTGGCGCTGCGCGACGGCGACATGCAGTTCCCGACCTACCGCCAGCAAGGCATCCTGATCACCAAAGAGGTCTCGCTGGTCGAGATGATGTGCCAGGTGCTGTCGAACGCAGCCGACCCGCTCAAGGGCCGCCAGTTGCCGATCATGTACTCGTACAAGGACGCGGGCTTCTTCTCGATTTCCGGCAACCTGACCACGCAGTACATCCAGGCCGTGGGCTGGGCGATGGCCTCGGCGATCAAGGGCGACACCAAGATCGCGACCGCCTGGGTCGGCGACGGCGCGACCGCCGAAGGCGATTTCCACGCCGCCCTGGTGTTCGCCCACGTCTACCGCGCGCCGGTGATCCTCAACGTCGTCAACAACCAGTGGGCGATCTCGACGTTCCAGGCGATCGCCGGCGGCGAGAACACCACCTTCGCCGCACGCGGCGCCGCCTACGGCATTCCGTCGCTGCGCGTGGATGGCAACGATCTGCTGGCCGTCTACGCCGCCTCGCGCTGGGCCGCCGAGCGCGCGCGCAGCAATCTGGGCGCGACGCTGATCGAATGGGTCACCTATCGCGCCGGTCCGCATTCGACCTCCGACGATCCCTCCAAGTACCGCCCCGCTGACGACGCGCAGCATTTCCCGCTCGGCGATCCGATTGAGCGCCTGAAGCGGCATCTGATCAAGCGCGGGCTGTGGAGCGACGAACAGCACGAACAGGTGCGCAGCGAACTCGATGCTGAGATCTCGCGCGCACTCAAGGAAGCCGAGTCCCATGGGTTGCTCGGCAGCGACAACCGTCCCGGCGCGGCCGACATGTTCAACGACGTCTACAAGGACATGCCCGACCACCTTCGCCGCCAGCGCCAGCAGTTGGGAGTGTGAGATGAGCGAAACCGAACTCCAGACCACCGGCAGCGCGCCGATGACGATGATCCAGGCGCTGCGTTCGGCGATGGACGTCATGCTCGAGCGCGACGACACCGTGGTGATCTTCGGCGAGGACGTCGGCTACTTCGGCGGCGTGTTCCGCTGCACCGATGGCCTGCAGGCCAAGTACGGCAAGCAGCGCGTGTTCGACGCGCCGATTTCCGAAAGCGGCATCGCCGGGGCGGCGATCGGCATGGCCGCCTACGGCCTGCGCCCGGTCGCCGAGATCCAGTTCGCCGACTACATCTATCCGGCCTACGACCAGATCGTCTCCGAAGCGGCGCGCCTGCGCTATCGCTCCAACGGCATGTTCACCTCGCCGCTGGTGTTCCGCACGCCCTGCGGCGGCGGCATCTACGGCGGCCAGACCCACAGCCAGAGCCCGGAGGCGATCTTCGCCCACGTCGCCGGCCTGCGCACGGTGATGCCGTCCAACCCCTATGACGCCAAGGGCCTGCTGATCGCCTCGATCGAGAACGACGACCCGGTGATCTTCCTCGAGCCCAAGCGCCTGTACAACGGGCCGTTCGACGGCCATCACGACCGCCCGGTCGTGGCCTGGTCCAAGCATGCCGACAACCAGGTGCCCGAAGGCTACTACTCGGTGCCGCTGGACAAGGCCGCCGTCGTGCGCGAAGGCCAGGCGGTCACCATCCTGACCTACGGCACCACGGTGTGGGTGGCGCAGGCCGCGGCCGAAGACGCCGGCATCGACGCCGAGGTCATCGACCTGCGCAGCCTGTGGCCGCTGGATCTCGACACGATCGTCGCCTCGGTCAAGAAGACCGGCCGCTGCATCGTGCTGCACGAGGCCACCCGCACCTGCGGTTTCGGCGCCGAACTCGTCGCGCTGGTCCAGGAGCACTGCTTCTACCACCTGCAGGCGCCGGTGGAGCGCGTCACCGGCTGGGACACGCCCTACCCGCACGCGCAGGAATGGGACTACTTCCCGGGCCCGGCCCGGGTCATCGACGCGATGCATCGCGTGCTGGAGGACTGAGCGATGGGACACCACGTCATCAAGATGCCGGACATCGGCGAAGGCATCGCCGAAGTCGAGCTGATCGCCTGGAAGGTCGAGGTCGGCGGCACCGTCGCCGAAGACGAAGTCGTGGCGGAGGTCATGACCGACAAGGCGATGGTCGAGATCCCCTCGCCCGTCGCCGGCACCGTGGTCTCGCTGGGCGGCCAGCCCGGCGAGATGATGGCCGTCGGCAGCGAGCTGATCCGGCTCGAAGTCGAAGGCGCCGGCAATGTGAAGGCCGGCGCCGCGGCGCCGGAGGCAGCGGCCGCCAAGCCGGCCGAACCGAAGGTCGACACGCCCAAGGTCGAGGTCGCCAAGCCCGCGCCGGCGGTCGAGTCACCGCGCGCCGACGCCCCTGCCAAGCGTGCCGCGCCCGCGCCGGCGGTGACGTCCGATGCGCGCGGCCCGGTGACCAACGGCGTGCTCGCCGCCGGCGAGCAACCGCTGGCCTCGCCGGCCGTGCGCCGCCGCGCGTGGGACCTGGGCATCGAGCTGCGCTTTGTGCCGGCCAGCGGCCCGGGTGGTCGCATCCTGCAGGCCGACCTCGACGCCTACGCCGCGGCCGGCGGCAAGGCCCAGCCGGTCGGCGGCGCCGCCTCCGGTGGCGGCTATGCGCGCCGCACCGGCGAGCAGCAGATCCCGATCATCGGCCTGCGCCGCAAGATCGCGCAGAAGATGCAGCAGTCGTGGTCGACCATTCCGCATATCACCTATGTCGAGGAAATCGACGTCACCGAGGTCGAGGCCTTGCGCGCCCAGCTCAATACGCGCTGGGGCAAGGAACGCGGCAAGCTGACCCTGCTGCCGCTGCTGGCCCGCGCGGTGATCCTCGCCGCACGTGACTACCCGCAGATGAACGCCCGCTTCGACGACGAGGCCAACATCGTCACGCGCTACGAAGGCGTGCAGCTCGGCATTGCCACGCAAAGCGCAGTGGGCCTGTCGGTCCCGGTGGTCGCGCATGCCGAGTCGCTCGACCTGTGGCAGACCGCCGGCGAGATCGCGCGCCTGGCCACGGCCGTGCGCGAAGGCAAGGCCACCCGCGAGGAACTGTCGGGCTCGACGATCACCATCAGCAGCCTCGGCCCGGTGGGCGGCGTGGTCTCCACGCCGATCATCAACCATCCGGAAGTGGCGATCGTCGGCGTCAACCGCATCATCGAGCGGCCGATGTTCAAGGAGGGCCAGGTGGTCGCGCGCAAGCTGATGAACCTGTCCTCGTCGTTCGACCATCGCATCGTCGACGGCATGGACGCGGCCGAGTTCGTGCAGGCGATCCGACGTCGTCTGGAAACCCCTGCCCTGCTGTTCGTGGAGTGAGCCCTTGATGTCGAAGACCATCGAAACCCAGCTGCTGGTCATCGGCGGCGGCCCGGGCGGCTACGTCGCCGGCATCCGCGCCGGCCAGCTCGGCGTCAAGACCGTTGTCGTCGAAGGCGTGAACCCGGGCGGCACCTGCCTCAACATCGGCTGCATTCCGTCCAAGGCGCTGATCCATGCCGCCGAGGAATTCGCCAAGGTCGCCGCCTTCGCCGCCGGCAACTCGCCGCTCGGCATCACCGTGCAGGCACCGACGATCGACCTGGCCAAGACCGTCGAATGGAAGGCCGGTATCGTCAAGAAGCTCACCGGCGGTGTCGGCGCGCTGCTGAAGAAGAACGGCGCGCAGCTCATCAAGGGCTGGGCGACGATCGTCGACGGCAAGACCGTCGATGTCGCTGGCGCCGGTGACGACGGCGGCAATCTGCGCATCAAGTGCGAGCACCTGCTGCTGGCGACCGGCTCGGTGCCGGTGGAACTGCCGTTCCTGCCGTTCGGCGGCAAGGTGATCTCCTCGACCGAAGCGCTGTCGCCGACCGCGCTGCCCAAGCACCTGATCGTCGTCGGCGGCGGCTACATCGGACTGGAGCTGGGCACCGTCTATCGCAAGCTCGGCTGCGAAGTCACCGTGGTCGAGGCGCAGGACCGCATCCTGCCCGCCTACGACAATGAGCTGACCAAGCCGGTCGCCACCCACCTGCAGAAGTCCGGCGTCCAGGTGCTGACCGGCCACAGCGTGCTGGGACTGTCGGACGACGGCGCACTGCGCGTCCGCGACCCGGACGGCACCGAGCGCACGCTCGACGGCGATCAGATCCTGGTCGCGGTCGGCCGGCGTCCGAAGACCGACGGTTTCAACCTCGAATCGCTGGGCCTCGACCTCGCCGGCAAGGCCATCAAGATCGACGACCAGTGCCGCACCTCGATGCGTCATGTCTGGGCGATCGGCGATGTCGCCGGCGAGCCCATGCTCGCGCACCGCGCGATGGCCCAGGGCGAACTGGTGGCCGAGATCGTCAGCGGCAAGAAGCGCCGGTTCGTGCCGGCCGCGATCCCGGCGGTGTGCTTCACCGATCCGGAAGTCGTCGTCGTCGGCCTGTCGCCGGACGAGGCCAAGGCCCAGGGCATCGACGCCAAGACCGCGCTGTTCCCGTTCGCCGCTAACGGCCGGGCGATGTCGCTTGAGTCCACCGACGGCTTCGTGCGCGTGGTCGCACGGGCAAGCGATCACCGCATCGTCGGCTGGCAGGCCGTCGGCGTACAGGTCTCGGAACTGTCGATCGCCTTCGTGCAGTCCATCGAGATGGGCGCCACGCTCGAGGACATCGCCGGCACCATCCATCCCCACCCGACGCTGGGCGAAGCCGTGCAGGAAGCGGCGCTGCGCGCACTCGGCCACGCTTTGCACATCTGAGTTCGCGCATGACCACCGAGTCGATCCACACCTTCCGCATCGTCCCCTCGCAACAGGTCCGCCAGCAGGCCGACCGAGAAGCGATCCTCGCCGACCCGGGGTTCGGGACCCATTTCACCGACCACATGGTCGCGATCGATTGGACCGTCGAGGACGGCTGGCACGACGCGCATGTGCGGCCCTACGGCCCGCTGACCTTCTCGCCGGCCGCCGCGGTGCTGCACTACGGCCAGGAAATCTTCGAAGGCATGAAGGCGTTCCGTCATGCCGACGGCTCGATCTGGACGTTCCGGCCCGAGGCCAACGGCCGCCGCCTGCAGCACTCGGCGCGCCGCATGGCCCTGCCCGAACTGCCGGTGGACCTGTTCGTCGAGTCGATCCGCCAGCTGGTGCGTACCGATCAGGCCTGGGTGCCGGGCGGCGGCGAATCGAGCCTGTATATCCGGCCCTTCATGATCGCCAATGAGGATTTCCTCGGCGTGCGTCCTGCCCGTCGCGTGGCCTACTACGTGATCGCCAGCCCCGCCGGCGCCTACTTCAAAGGCGGCATCAAGCCGGTCTCGATCTGGCTGTCGCGCGACTACGCCCGCGCCGGCCGCGGCGGCACCGGCTCGGCCAAGTGCGGCGGCAACTACGCCGCCTCGCTGCTGCCCCAGCGCGAGGCCTACGACAACGGCTGCGCGCAGGTGCTGTTCCTGGACGCGGAGACCAACACCTTCGTCGAGGAACTCGGCGGCATGAACGTGTTCCTGGTGCAGCGCGACGGCAGCGTGGTGACGCCGTCGCTGACCGGCAGCATCCTGGAAGGCATCACCCGCGACAGCGTGATCCAGTTGCTGCGCGACCACGGCCACACCGTGACCGAACGCCGGGTCGAGATCGCCGAATGGATCGACGGCGTGCGCTCGGGCGAGATCGCCGAGGTGTTCGCCTGCGGCACCGCCGCCAGCATCTCCCCGATCGGCGTGCTCAAGGGCGCCGACTTCAGCGTCGGCGATGCCGATGCCGGGCCTGGCGCGGTCACGATGGCGATCCGCAAGGACCTGCTCGACATCCAGTACGGCCGCACGCCCGATCGCCACGGTTGGCTGACCCGCCTGGTCTGACCGCGTATCGCGGCACAGCGGGCCTGCGCCGCAGGCCCGCCCGTATCGCCGGCATCCTTCGCGTCGGCAAGCGAAGTCCGCATGATCCGCCGGCCCCGTGGCCGGCGTTCGCATGCCCGCGCACTGCCATGGTGGCCGGCGGGTGGGCGCCGCGGGGGCCGACGCGCCCGCGGCCGCGCGGCCCTCAGGGCTCGACGCGCGTCTGTCCGAGCACCCAGGTCATGTCCGAGGTGGACCAGGGCATCACGTCCGGCGCGCGCGGCGGCAGCGGCTCGGCATCGTGCGGCCAGCCATCGATACCCGCGGCGGCCTGGATCTCGACCGGCCCGGCATCGCCCGGCCAGCGCAATTCGATCCCCTGGGCCCCCGGCGCATGCCAGCGCAGCCGCGACCAGGTATCGGGCGTGTCGAGCAACGGGGCCGGCTCGCCCTGCAGGGTCACGCCGGGCACGGCCGCCGCGCTCTTGAGCAGCACTCGCAGGTCGCGGGTCGCAGCCGGCGCCTGCACGCGCAGCACTGTCTCGCCGGTCGCCGCATCGCGCGACTGCTCGAACCGGATCGGCTCGGCCACCGCGATCGGCGCCGCGGGCGTCGCCCAGACGCTGGCCAGGTCGACCGCCAGCAACGGACGCGGGACCGGCGATTCGCGATCGGCGTGCAGCGCTGCGCGACTCCACGCCGACGACGGTGGCAGTGCGCTGACACGGTGGTACTCGCCCTGCCCCGGATCGGCGACGAACATCACCTGGGACAGCGCCGGGTAGCGTTGCCGGTCCAGCCGGGGAAACGCCGCGGCGACCAACACGCCGCTGGCCAGTAGCACGACGGCGAGCGGCGCAATTGCGGGCGCGCGCCTGCCGTGGTCGACCCGCAGCCAAGGCAACGCCAGCGCCGTCAGCCATACCGCGGGGACGGCCAGCACCTCGGGCGTGCCGAAGCCGACGGCGTCGAAGACCTGCAGCGCCAGGCCGAAGACATGCGCCAGCCCATAGACCGTCGCCAGCCCAGCCACGGCCACGCGCACCGCCTGCAGCGGTGCGTTGGCCGGCAGGCACCACGCGACCACACCCACGCCCAGCAGCGGCCACAGCAGCAACGGCGCCAGTTCCGGCGCGAGCGCCTGCACCACCGCGCCCAGCAGGCCGAAGAAGGCCAGGGTGCCCAGGCGCACCGTCTCGCCACGGCGCAGGGTGCCAGCCACGGTCCAGCCCAGACCGGCCACGACGACGCCGAGCACCAATGCGACCGGATCGAAGCCGCCGCGCAGCGACGCGGCCACACCCACGACCAGCGCGACCAGCGCGAACGTCCGCCGGCCCAGGCTGCCGGCGACCAAGCCGCCCACCGCCAGCACCGTGCCGATCGACAGCAGACCCAGGCCGGTGGCCAGGGTCGGAAACACGGCCAATAGATCGCGGTTGAGCAGCAGTGATGCGTCGCCGCCGCCGAGCAGCCGATAGGCCAGCCGGACCGCCAGTGCGACCGACAGCAGCGTCAGCGGCACGAGCGCCAGGCCGCTGAGGGCGCCGCGCCAGCCGCCGTCGGCCCATGACGCGCGGCGCGCGACGACGCCCATCGGCAACAGTGCCAGCAGCCAGACGACCCAGCCCGACCACGCCGGCAGCGCGATCATCCACCCGCCCGGCAAATCGCTGTAGACCAGGTCAACATCGGCGGCCGGCAAGGTGGGCGACACGGCCAGGGTGCGCACCAGCGGCAGCACCTGCGCGCCCATGTGCTGGACGCTGCCCGGGTCGAGATTGTCGACCGTGGAACTCGCGGCGTGGTAGTCGAACAGGCCGCCGAGGATCGCGAAGTTGAGGCCGGGAATGCCCCGCTCGGCCGGCACCGTGAAATCGGTGCCGTTGGGCATGTAGCGATAGACGAAGCCGGTCAGCGAGTTGCCGGCCGGCAGCGGTGCACCGGCCGCGAACGTGCGGATCAGGCCGGCGTTGCCCGGCCCGGTCTCGAACAACAGGGCACGACCGCGGCTGCCGCGCGCCTCGAGATTGACCACGGTGCCGATCCGCTGCGCCAGCGGGTGTTCGGCAAAGAACGCCCGCGCGCCAAGCAGCCCGGCTTCCTCGGCATCGGTGAACAGGAACACCACGTCGCGCTGCCGCGCGTCGCGCGCGATCGCACGCGAGACCTCCAGCATCACCGCCACGCCCAGGCCGTCGTCGGCCGCGCCCGGCGAATTGGCGACGCTGTCATAGTGCGCCATCATCATCACCGCGGGCAGGCTGCGGTCGCGCCCCGGCAGCACGGCGACGACGTTCTCGACATTGCCGCCGCGCAGGTTGCGCAGCCGCGGGTTGCGGTACTCGGCGAACGCATGCGTGCGTTGCACCTCGACCTCCAGGCCGGCCTGCGCGAGTTGTGCGACCAATCGGTCGCGGACCCGTGCCGCCGCCGCCGAACCGGTGGGATGGGGTTCGGCGGCGATCCAGCGCAGGTCCACCAGCGCACGCGCTGCAGAGAACTCAGCAACCGGGATGTCGGCCGGCCGCGGCGCTGGCGTCTGCGTCGCGCGCCAGGCCGCAACCCCCGCCACCGCGACGCACAGCAGCAGCAACGGCAGCGACCAGCGGGCGAGGCCCGGCATCGGCGCGGGCGCGCTCATGCCAGATCCCGCCCGCATTGCGCGCGCGTCGTTCCAGACGGTGCGGACGCCGACATGCGGCAGACAGCGATCACAGACATGAAGACGCTCCTGGCGGACAAGGCCTGCAGGATTGCAAGCCATTCTCCGATATGTCAAATGATTTTCCGATCAGACAATCAGGCATTGCCGTTCGGTGGCGTACGCCGCGACGAGGGGCTGCCCATTGAGGCCGCGCCGGTCGCCATCCGCATCGCGAATCGCTCAGTCGGCGGCGCGGTTGGCCAGTGCGACTGCCGCGAGCTTGCTCGCCGGCCGCCGCCCCAAGGCCTCGCCGATCCACAGTGCGGTCCGGGTCACCGCGTCGAGATCGACGCCGGTCTGCAGCCCCAGCCCCTCGAGCATGTACAGCAGGTCCTCGGTCGCCAGGTTGCCGCTGGCGCCCTTGGCATACGGGCAACCGCCCAGGCCGCCGACCGCGCTGTCGACCACGCGCACGCCGGCCTCGAGGCAGGCGTGGACGTTGGCCAGCGCCTGTCCGTAAGTGTCGTGGAAATGCACGGCCAACTGCGCCATGGGGACGTCCTGCGCGCAGGCCAGCAGCATCTCGCGGGCCTTGGCCGGCGTGCCGACCCCAATGGTGTCGCCGAGCGAGATTTCATCGCAGCCCATCGCGTGCAGCGCAGCGGCCACGCGCACGACGTCGCGCACCGGCACCGCGCCTTGATAGGGACAGCCGAGCACCGTCGACACATAGCCGCGCACCGACACCCCTGCCGCGCGTGCCTGCTCGACCACGGGCGCCAGGCGCGCCAGCGAGCCGTCGACATCGATGTTGGTGTTCTTGAGATTGAAGGCGTCCGAGGCCGCGGTGAACACCGCGATGTGGCGCTCGCCCGTCGCCAGCGCCCGGGCCAGGCCTTTGTCGTTGGGCACCAGCACCGGATAGGCGACGTCTTCGCGCCGGGTGATCCCGGCCAGCACGTCCTCGGCGTCGGCCAGCTGCGGCACCCACTTCGGGCTGACGAAGCTGGTGGCCTCGACGACCGGGAAGCCACAGGCCGACAAGCGATCGATCAACGCGATCTTGGTCGCCGTCGGCACCATCGCCTTCTCGTTCTGCAGCCCATCGCGCGGGCCCACCTCGACGACACGGACAACATCGCGCATTAGGGCTTCTCTTCGTCAGCGGTCACGAAATCTACCAGCACCGCCCCATCGGCGACCAGATCGCCCGGCTTGGCGAGAAACGCCTCGACCACACCGTCGTGCGGTGCCTGCAGCGTGTGCTCCATCTTCATGGCTTCCATCACCAGCAGCGGCGTGCCCTTGGCGATCGGCGCCCCGACGGGCGCCAGCAGTTCGACGATACGTCCGGGCATCGGCGCGACCACCGCGCCCGCATGGGTCTCGGCGCCGGTGTGCCGATGCAGTGGATCGACGTGCTCGAACACGAACCGCTCGGCGCCGCGGTACAGCACGACCTGCGCCCCCGCCATCCACACATCGACGGCCCCGCGCACGCCGTCCAGGGTGGCGGTGAGCGTCGGCGCAGCCCAGTCGACCGTGGCCGTTAGCATCGGGCCCCCGTCGACGCCGATGTCGACGTGGTCGGCATGCGGGTGCAGCGCAAGCCGGCGGGTCTGGTCGCCTGCCGACAGCTCGATCCACTGCGGCGCGGACGCGCCGAGACGCCAACCGTCGCGCGCCCAGGGCGAGGCGTCTGCGTCCGTCGACGCCGCGCGGCGCTGCGCCCAGACGCCGAGCGCGGCATGCATCCACGCCGCATCGTCGGCTTCGGGCAATGGCGCCAGCAGGCGGTCGATCTCGCGCGCGACCAGGCCGGTCTCCAGGCGTGCCGCAGAGAAATCCGCTTGCCGCGCCAGTCGCCCGAGAAACACCGCATTGGTGGTCACGCCGACGACGCGTACCGCGTCGATCGCCTGGCGCAGGCGCTGCAGCGCTCGCGGCCGATCCTCGTCCCAGACGATGAGCTTGGCGATCATCGGGTCGTAC
This sequence comes from Luteimonas sp. TWI662, assembly GCF_039673825.1. Lineage (NCBI taxonomy): Bacteria > Pseudomonadati > Pseudomonadota > Gammaproteobacteria > Lysobacterales > Lysobacteraceae > Luteimonas > Luteimonas sp. TWI662. Next base: position 33,731 of record NZ_JBDJMI010000027.1, read on the forward strand.
CACGGACTGATGGCGTCGCCCTGCTCCACCCCGGTGTCGATGCGCACGTGGGCGCTGGCCTCCGGGAACTGCATCACCTGCAGGGTCCCGGTCGAGGGCAGGAACCCCTTCAGTGCGTCCTCGGCATAGAGCCGGGCCTCGATCGCATGGCCGCGGTGCCGGATCTGGTCCTGGCGCAGCGGCAGCGGCTGACCGGCCGCCACCCGCAACTGCCATTCGACCAGATCGATGCCGGTGACCAGCTCGGTGACCGGGTGCTCGACCTGCAGACGGGTGTTCATTTCCATGAAATGGAACTCGCCCGTGCCGTCGCCCGACCCGCGGCTCTCGCCGACGATGAATTCGATCGTGCCGGCGCCGACGTAGTCGACCGCACGCGCGGCGGCGATCGCGGCCTGCGCCATCGCCTCGCGCTGCGCCTCGCCCAGCGCCGGTGCGGGGGCTTCTTCCAGCACCTTCTGGTGACGGCGCTGCACCGAGCAGTCGCGCTCGAACAGATGCACGACGTTGCCGTGGCGGTCGCCGAACACCTGGATCTCCACGTGGCGCGGCCGCACGATGTAGCGCTCGATCAGCACACGCGCGTCGCCGAAGGCACTCTCGGCCTCGCGCTGGCACGACAGCAATGCCGCCGCGAAGTCCTCGGGCTTTTCGACCAGGCGCATGCCCTTGCCGCCACCGCCGGCGCTGGCCTTGATCAGCACCGGATAGCCGATACCGTCGGCCTGTCGCTGCAGCAACGCCGGATCCTGGTCCGCGCCGTGATAGCCCGGCGTCACCGGCACGCCGGCCGCCTGCATCAGCGCCTTGGCTTCGCGCTTGTCGCCCATCGCCTGGATCGAGGCAGGGCTGGGGCCGATGAACACCACGCCGGCATCGGCGCAGGCCTGGGCGAACGCGGCGTTCTCGGACAGAAACCCGTAGCCGGGATGGATGGCCTGGGCGCCGGTCCGGCGCGCGGCGTCCAGCAACCGGTCGCCACGCAGATAGCTCTCGCGCGCGGCCGCCGGCCCGATGTGCACGGCCTCGTCGGCCAGGCGCACGTGGCGCGCGGTTCGGTCGGCATCGGAGTACACCGCGACCGTGCGGATCCCCAGACGGCGACAGGTGGCGATGATCCGGCAGGCGATCTCGCCGCGATTGGCGATCAGCACCTTGTCGAACAGCGTGCCTTCGGAGATCTCAGTGCTCATCGAGCGTCCTTTGCGCGGCGTGCAGACAGAAACGCGTCCAAACGGGTGCGCGCTTCGTCGGTGGCACGAATGTCGGCGATGCGTGTTGCAGTGTCGGCGATCAAGGCATCGCCGATGGTCTGGCCGTCGAGGTCGCGGATCAGCCGTTTGGATTCGGCCTGCGCCTTCGGGCCACCCTGGGCCAGCGCCTGCACCAGCGTGTCGACCGCGGCATCGAGCGCGTCGTCGGCGACGACGTCGTGCACCAGCCCGATGTCGCGGGCCTTGGCCGGCTGGATCAGTTCGGCGGTCAGGAAATAGCGAGCCGCCTGCCGCGGGCCGATCGCGCGCAGCACGTACGGCCCGATCGTGGCCGGGATCAGGCCGAACTTGACCTCCGAGGTCGCGAACACGGCCTTGTCGCTGGCGATCGCGATGTCGCAGGCAGCGACCAGGCCCAGCCCGCCGCCGATCGCCGCGCCGTGCACACGTGCGATGGTCGGCTTGGGCAGTTCGGCCAGGCGTCGCAGCATGCGCGCCAGCGCCTCGGCCTCATCGCGGTTGCGGGCGACGTCGTAGTCGGCAGCGCGGCGCATCCAGTCGAGGTCTGCGCCTGCGGAAAAACTGCGGCCCCGGCCGGCCAGCACGACGACGCGCACGTCATCGTCGGCCCCCAGCGTCTGCAGGCCACGATCGATCGCGTCGATCAGGTGTTCGTCGAAGGCGTTGTGGCGCTCGGGGCGATCCATCCACAGGGTCGCCACGGCGCCCTGACGCGCGATCGCGATGTTCGGTGTGTCGGTCATTGCGTGTCCTCGTCGCGCCCGGTTACATCCGGAAGATGCCGAACGTCGTATCTTCGTTCGGGGCGTTCATGGCCGCCGACAGCGCCAGCGCCAGCGCGCGACGGGTCTTGGCCGGATCGATGATGCCGTCGTCCCACAGTCGGGCGCTGGCGTAGTACGGATGCCCCTGCTGCTCGAACTGCGCGCGGATCGGCGCCTTGAACGCCTCTTCATCCTCGGCCGACCAACTGCCCCCCTTGGCCTCGATGCCGTCGCGGCGCACGGTCGCCAGCACGCCGGCAGCCTGCTCGCCGCCCATCACGCCGATCCGCGCGTTGGGCCACATCCACAGAAAGCGCGGCGAATACGCGCGCCCGCTCATGCCGTAGTTGCCGGCGCCGAAGCTGCCGCCGATCACCACGGTGAACTTGGGCACCTTCGCGCAGGCAACCGCAGTCACCAGCTTGGCGCCGTCGCGGGCGATGCCGCCATTCTCGTACTTCTTGCCGACCATGAAGCCGGTGATGTTCTGCAGGAACAGCAGCGGGATGCCACGCTTGGCGCACAGCTCGACGAAGTGCGCGCCTTTGAGCGCGCTCTCGGAGAACAGGATGCCGTTGTTGGCGACGATGCCGATCGGGTGGCCGTGCAGGTGCGCGAAACCGGTCACCAGCGTGGTGCCGTAGCGCGCCTTGAACTCATCGAAGCGCGAGCCGTCGACCAGCCGCGCGATGACCTCGCGCACGTCGTAGGGCTTGCGGGTGTCGGCCGGGATGACGCCGTAGAGCTCCTCGGCCGGATACAGCGGATCCTCGGGCGGCTGCATCCGCAGCTCGCCCTGCTTGTGCCAGTTGAGCGAGGCGACGATGTCGCGCACGCGTGCCAGCGCATCGAGGTCGTCCTCGGCGAAATGATCGGCCACGCCCGACACGCGCGTGTGCACGTCGGCACCCCCCAGCGACTCGGCATCCACTTCCTCGCCGGTCGCGGCCTTCACCAGCGGCGGGCCACCGAGGAAGATCGTCCCCTGCGCCTTGACGATCACCGTCTCGTCGCTCATCGCCGGCACGTAGGCGCCGCCGGCGGTGCACGAGCCCATGACACAGGCGATCTGCGGGATGCCCTGCGCCGACAGATTGGCCTGGTTGTAGAAGATCCGGCCGAAGTGGTCACGGTCGGGGAACACCTCGTCCTGCATCGGCAGGAACGCGCCGCCCGAATCGACCAGATAGATGCACGGCAGGCGATTCTGCTGCGCGATCTCCTGCGCGCGCAGATGCTTCTTCACCGTGACCGGGTAATAGGTGCCGCCCTTCACCGTCGCATCGTTGGCGACGATCATGCATTCCACGCCGCTGACCAGGCCGATACCGGCCACCACGCCGGCGCACGGCACGTCGTCGCCGTACATGCCCAGCGCCGCCAGCGGCGCGACCTCCAGGAACGGCGCGCCCGGATCGATCAGCGCATCAATACGGTCGCGCACCAGGAGCTTGCCGCGCTTGCGGTGCTTTTCGCGTGCCGCCTCGCTGCCGCCTTGCGCGATGCGGGCCTGAGTCGCCCGCAGGTCGTCGAGCGCCGCCTGCATCGCGGCCGCATTGGTCTGGAAATTCTCGCTGGCCGGATCGATCCGGCTCTGCAGGACAGCCATCGACGCGCTCCTCTTAGCTGGTCTGGCGGAACAGTTCGCGGCCGATCAGCATGCGCCGGATCTCCGACGTGCCGGCGCCGATCTCGTAGAGCTTGGCGTCGCGCCACAGCCGGCCGACCGGGTACTCGTTGATATAGCCGTTGCCGCCCAGCACCTGGATCGCCTGTCCGGCCAGCCAGGTGGCCTTCTCGGCGGCGTACAGGATCACGCCCGCGGCGTCCTGGCGGGTGATGCGCCCGGCGTCGGCGGCCTTGGCCACCGCGTAGACATAGGCGCGGCAGGCATTGAAGGCCACGTACATGTCGGCGATCTTGCCCTGCATCAGCTGGAAGTTGCCGATCGCCTCGCCGAACTGGTGGCGCTCGTGCACGTAGGGCAGCACGACATCGAGCCCGGCGGCCATCAGCCCGAGCGGACCGCCCGACAACACCAGGCGCTCGTAATCCAGGCCCGACATCAGCACCTTGGCGCCGCCGCCGACCTCGCCGAGCACGTTCTCCACCGGCACCTCGCAGTCCTCGAACACCAGCTCGCAGGTGTCGGAGGCGCGCATGCCGAGCTTGTCGAGCTTCTGCGCGGTCGAAAACCCCTTGAAGCCCTTCTCGACGATGAAGGCGGTGATGCCCTTCGGGCCGGCCGCAGGGTCGGTCTTGGCGTAGACCACCAACACGTCGGCGGTCGGTCCGTTGGTGATCCACATCTTGTTGCCGTTGAGCACGTAGCGGTCGCCGCGCAGCTCGGCGCGCAACTTCATCGCGACCACGTCCGAGCCCGCGCCCGGCTCGCTCATCGCCAGCGCGCCGACATGCTCGCCGCTGCACAGCTTCGGCAGGTACTGGTGCTTCTGTGCCTCGCTGGCGTTCTTGCGCAGCTGGTTGAGGCACAGGTTGGAGTGCGCGCCGTAGGACAGGCCGATGCCGCCCGAGGCCCGCGAGATTTCCTCCATCGCGACCACATGGGCCAGGTAGCCCAGGCCGGTGCCGCCGTAGGCGTCCTCGACGGTGATGCCCAGCAGCCCCTGCCCACCGAGCTTGCGCCACAGCGCGTGGGGAAACTGATTGGTCTCGTCGGCGTGCGCGGCGAGCGGCGCGATCTCCTGCGCGGCGAAGTCCTGGACGGACTCACGGATCATCTCGATCTCTTCGCCGAGTTGGAAATCGATGGACGGAATACGCATGCTGGACTCCAAGGTTCCCCGGGGCGCGGACCGTGCGGCGAAGCGTCGCAGTTGGGGTCCGAACGCACAGCCTAGCGGGTTCCGGACAAGAATTGAACTAGGATTCACAAATTGAACCAAGGATCACAATTTTGAGCTACCGACGCTCCGATCTGATGGAAGAACGGATGGCCCGCAACCGCGAGCGGATCGTCCAGGCTGCGCGCACCCTGGTGTCGGTCGGCGGCTTCCGCGAGGCGCAGGTCGCCGCAGTCGCGGCCGAGGCCGGGGTCTCGACCGGCCTGATCTATCGCTACTTTCCGTCCAAGGCCGAACTGTTCGTCGAAGTGCTCACCGCCGCGATCGATGCCGAAATCGTGGTCCTGCGCGCGGCGGCCGACGGCCACGCCGACGCCCGCGATCAGTTGGGCGCGGCGATCGAGGCCTTCGTGCGCCGCGCCCTCGCCGGCCCCGCCCTGGCCTACGCCTTCATCGCCGAACCGGTCGATCCGGAAGTCGATGCCGAGCGTATCCGCGGCCGCCGGCGCTTCGGCGACGTGTTCCGCGACATCCTGCGCGCCGGCATCGAACGCCGCGAGTTCCCGGCCCAGGACGCCGACGTCACCGCGGCCTGCATCGTCGGTGCGTTCACCGAGGCGCTGGTCGGGCCGGTCGCGCCGATCCTGCGCGAGAAGACCGCCGGCCCTTCGCAACTGGTCGCCTCGATCCGCCAGGTGTGCCTGCGCGCGGCGGGCGTCTCGGACCCGGCGCCGTCCCCGCGCGCCTGAGCGCAGGACGGCCCGCAACTTATCGCGCTGCCGAGGCCGCCATCGACGCGTCCACCCCGACGGCCGGCGCCCCGGCAACCGCCACCTGCGCTCCCAGCGCCGTGTGCAGCGCAACCGCCGCGCGCAGCTCCGCCCATCGGCCAAGCACCTGCGCGTCACGCGCCTGCTGCACCGTGCGCTGCGCGACGAGCACGGGCAGATAGCCGCGCAGGCCCTGGGCATACAACCGCGTCGCATCGTCCAGCGCCTGTTCGCTGTCGACGACCGCCGACTGCAACGACGCCTGCCGCTCGCGTTCGCTGGTCCAGGCGATCAACGCGTCTTCCACCTCGCGCAGTGCCACCCGGATGTCGCGCTCGTAGATCCGGCGCACCGCGTCGGCATTGGCCTGCGCAGCGGCAGTCGCCCCGCGCGCGCGTCCGGCGTCGTAGAGGACCTGGCGGCCCTGCATACCGGCCGACCATGCCAGCGTCGCCGTCGAGAACAGCTCGCGGATCGTGCCGGCCGTGGTGCCGATGCCCAGCGGAATACGAAACGCAGGGAAGCCTTGGGCTTGGGCCACGCCGATCTGCGCGGTGGCTTGCGCCAGGCGCCGTTCGTCCGCGCGCAGGTCCGGGCGCTGGCGGATCACGTCCGAAGGCAGTGCGCGCGCCGCATACGTGGGGCTGGGCGACATCGGCGCAGGCACCCGCAGCGCGGCCTGCCAGTCGCCGGGAAAGCCACCGGCCAGCACGCCCAGCGCATGGCTGAAGCGCGCGATGTCGGCCTCCAACACCGGCAGCCGTGCCTGCGCCGTGGCGCGCTCGGCCCGGGCCTGGGCCACATCGGCCAGCGTGCCCAGGCCGCTGCGATGCGCCTGCTCGGCCAATCGCGCGCTGTCGATCAGCGTGGCGAGCTCGTCGCGCGCGATCGACAGCCGTATTTGCGTAGCACGCAATCCCACGTAGTCGGTCACCAGTTCGGCCACCAGACTCGCCTGCAGCGCATCGTGATCGTCCGCCAGCGCCTGGATACCGGCATCGGCGGCCTCGACCGCCCGCCGCGTGCCGCCGAACAGGTCCAGCGTCCAACTGGCGTCGATGCCCAACTGCCACGCCTGCGCGCTGCGCCCGTCGCTGTGCGTCGCCCCGCCCGCCCCGCCGATCGAAACTTCGGGCCGTGATGCCGAGGCGATCTGCGCGCGTTCGGCCCGCGCCTGCCGCAGCCGCGCCAGCGCGATGTCGAGATCCTGGTTGTGCGCCAAGGCCTGCGTGACGAGGGATTCGAGCAGCGGGTCCTGGAACGTGCGCCACCACGGACCTGGCGCCTCGCGATCGTCGTCGCGCAGCGCGACGGCGGGCGCGATCCAGTCCGCAGGCACCGCCACGGTCGGCGCGCGATAGTCGGGGCCGACCGTCGTGCAGCCGGACAGGCCAGCCAGCAGCGCGGCCAACCACCCGCCGCGGTGGCGCGCTCGCGCAGATGTACACGACGTGGATGACGTGGGCATCGCGCGCCTCACAGCCAGCGCTGCAGCCAGGCGACCAACCGCCCCCGTGCGGCCGGCGCGCCGTCAGCCGGCAGCACATCGATGCTGCCGGTCATGCCCGCCGCCAACACCACCTCAGGCGGCACCTGCTCGAACTCGACACGCACCGGAATGCGCTGCGCCAGACGCACCCAGCTGAAACTCGGCGCCACGTTCGGCAGGCCCTGCGCATCGGCCTCCTGGTTGGGGTCGGCAATGCCGCGCCCGATGCTCGCCACCCGGCCCCGGAGCTCGACGTCGTACCCCATCAACCGAATCCGCGCCGCGGCGCCGGGACGGATGCCGCGCAGCTTGGTTTCCTCGAAGTAACCGGTGATCCAGAAGCCGCCGGCATCGACCAGCGCGATCGTCGGCTGGCCAGCCGCGGCGTAATCGCCGACGCTCAGCCGCAGGCGGGTGACCACCCCATCCATCGGCGCGCGCAGGACCGTGCGCTCGAGATCCAGCTTCGCCCGGTCGACCGCGACCTGCGCCATCCGCAGATCGGCCCGGGCGAGTGCCAGCGCTTGCTGCGCGCGCTGGATGTCCTCGGCCGGCAGCAGGCGCTCCATGCCCTGGCGCCGCCGGGCCTCCTCGGCCCGCTGGCGCAGCGAGACCGTCGCCGCGGCTGCCTGCGCCTCGGCCTGCGCCAGCGCCAACGCAAACCGCGTCGGGTCGATGCGGTACAGCACTTCGCCTCGGGTCACGACCTGGTCGTCCACGACCGCGACGTCGATGACCGGGCCGGACACGTCCGGCGCAATGCGCACGACCTGAGCCGCGACCCGGCCGTCGCGCGTCCAAGGCGCCAGCACATAGGCGCGCCACAGCGCACCGACCAGCAGGCAGGCCGCGATGACGACACTGAGCGTGAGAGCGACGCGCAGGATGCGCGCAGCGGGATGCGGACGATCAGACATGGAGGATCAACACCGAGACGAGACAGACGGACAATGCGAATTCGAACAGGCCCGGATGCCAGGCCCAGCGCAGCACCCCGCAGCGCACGAGCAGCAGGCGGAGCCCTAAGTAGAACGGCAACGCGGCGCAGGCGTAGACGAAGAATGGCGGCAGGTACAGGCCGCCCACTGCGACCTCATGCAACATGGCCGGCCCCTCGTTCGCGTGGCGGCACACCATCGGCATGGCGCTCGAGCAGCGCCGCGACGTCCAGCAGCGCGCCGGTCAGTCGCTGCATTTTGATCGTCGCCGTGCCCGAGGACGCGGCGGCGCGCGACAGCGCCGCGGCCGCGCGTCGCGCGTGCCGGGCCGCCACCGCC
>NZ_JBDJMI010000028.1:0-41668 GCF_039673825.1 Luteimonas sp. TWI662
ACAACACCATCAAGGTCATCAAACGCCGCGCCTACGGATACCGCGATCAGGAGTACTTCTTCCTGAAGATCCGCGCAGCCTTCCCCGGAATTCAGCGATGAACCAAAAAAAAACCCCGCCAGAGCGGGGTTTTTTTCAACCAGTGGCGGAGCGGACGGGACTCGAACCCGCGACCTCCGGCGTGACAGGCCAGCATTCTAACCAGCTGAACTACCGCTCCACATTGGAAACCTGTTGCTTGGTGGGTGCTGAGGGTTTCGAACCCCCGACCCTCTCCTTGTAAGGGAGACGCTCTACCGCTGAGCTAAGCACCCATGCGGAACAGCCGAGCCGCTTACTTTACCGCATCCTTGAGCGCCTTGCCAGCCTTGAATGCCGGGACGGTCGAGGCGGGGATCTGGATCGTTTCCTTGGTCTGCGGGTTCAGGCCGGTGCGCGCGGCGCGCGGACGGGCGACGAACGAACCGAAGCCGACGAAGTTCACCGCGTCGCCGTTCTTCAGCGCTTCGGTGATGGTGTCGAGCAGCGCGTCGACCGCACGGCCAGCGTCGGCGCGGGACAGACCGGCCTTCTCGGCGACGGAAGCCAGGACATCGTTCTTGCTAAGGGCCATCAGTGAATTCCTCTTTTAATTATTCGACGTTGAGCGTCTGGACGCTGAGCCGGCATGCACGGCGCCGCCGGCCGGGCGGCGCCGGTCGGACGCGCATGGTACGCCATCCCCCGGTCGATTACGACCTTGCGGGTCCGGGCCTGAATGGCTGCCCGACGAGGCTGCCGCGAGCGCTTGGCGGCGCGGTCCTGCGCGGGTCCGTGCTTGCGGGTAAACTGCCCGGCTCGCCCATCCCGTGCCCCGACTCATGCTGCAAGCGCTTCGAGAAAAGACCAGTGGTTGGATCGCCATCGCCATCGTCGCATTGCTGGCGGTGCCGTTCGCGTTCTTCGGGATGGAGCACTACCTGTTCCAGAACAATGCCGACTATGCGGCCAAGGTCGAGGCGCCGCCGACCTGGTGGCGCTCGGCGCCCGATATGTGGCTGGTGCGCAAGCTGGTATGGACCTCGACCGAGGTCACGCCCGAGGAGTTCCGCCAGACGTTCGACTCGGTCCGTGAGCAGCGCCGTCAGGCCGAAGGCGAGAACTTCGACGCGCGCGCGTTCGAGACCTTGGACAGCAAGCGCGAAGTGCTCGAGCAGTTGATCGACCGCGCGGTGCTGGGCCTGGCCGCCGAGCGCGCCGACATCGTCGTCGGCGATGCGCAGGTGCGCGAGATCATCGCGTCGATCCCCGCATTCCAGGTCGATGGCCGTTTCGATGCGCAGCGCTACCAGATGACGTTGCAGTCCGGGCAGCCGCCGCGCACCCCGGCCGAGTTCCAAGCCTCGATCCGCCTCGACCTGCAGCGTGCGCTGGTGCCGCAGGCGATCGCCGAATCGGCGTTCGTGACGCCGTCGGAAGCCGAACGCATGATGCGTCTGCTCGACGAGCGTCGCGACGTCGCCTTCGTGGTCGTGCCGCCGCCGGCGGCCGATGCGGCGCCGGTCGCCGATGCGGATCTGCAGGCGTGGTTCGAGAAGAACGCCGGCCGCTACCGCGATCCGGAAAAGGTCGCGCTGGAATACATCGAAGTCGTGGCCCAGCCGCAGGCCGGTGGCGGCGACGTCGACGAAGCCGAGGCGCGCGCGCATTTCGAGCAGGTCAAGTCGCGGTTCGCGACCACCGAGCGTCGCCTCGCCTCGCATATTCTGGTCGAAGTGCCGGCCGATGCCGATGCGGCCACGCAGCAGGCGGCGCAGAAAGAAGCCGCGGACCTCGCCGCGAAGGCGGCTCAGCCGGGCGCCGACTTCGCCGCGCTGGCACGTGCGCATTCCGACGACCCGGGCTCGCGCGACAACGGCGGCGATCTGGGCTGGGTCGAGAAGGGCATGATGACCGGTCCGTTCGAGGACGCGCTGTTCGGCATGCAGGCCGGCGCGGTCAGCCAGCCGGTGAAGACCGACTTCGGTTGGCACGTGTTGCAGTTGCGCGAGATCGAGGCCGGCAAGCCGGTTGCGTTTGAGGATGTGCGCGAGGAGATGGAGCGCGAAGTGCGCGACGGCGAAGGCGCGCGTGCCTACAACGAGCAGATCGGCCGGATCGTCGACGAGATCAACCGCCACCCGATGTCGCTCGAGCAGGCTGCGGCCGCGGGGCAGGTCGAGGTGCGCACGCTCGCGCCGTTCGCGCGTGGTGCCGGCACCGGCATCGCCGCGAACCGAGCGGTGGAGCAGGCGGCGTTCTCCGAAGCACTGACCCAGGACGGCACGGTCAGCGACCCGATCGAGATCGCGCCCAACCACACCGTCTTCATTCGCGTGACCGCACACACCCCCGAGCGCGCGTTGACGCTCGACGAGGTCCGCGAGCGCGTGACCGCCGAAGTCCGCGCCGATCGCACGCGCCAGCGCGCCGAGCAGGCCGCCGATGCGATGGTCGCCGAGCTGAAGGCCGGCAAGACCCTGCAGGCGGTGGCGCAGGCGCACGGACTGGAGCCGGAGTCGGTGCCGGGTATCCCGCGCGGCGCGCCGGTGCCCGACCCGGCGTCGAACACGGCGTACTTCCAGACGATGCCGCCTGCCGAAGGCAAGACTGCGCCCGGTCGCACGCTGCGGCCTGACGGTAGCGCCGTGGTGTTCGTGGTCGAGCGCGTGGTGCCGGGCGATCCGACACAGGCGCCGCCGCAGCAGCAGGCGATGCTCAAGCAGCAGCTCGGCGCATTGCTCGGCAACGAGGATGCCGACGTGCTGCAGCGCGCCCTGCGCCGGCAGATGAAGATCACGGTCAACGAAGAGCGGCTCTGACGCCGTCCTTCGGGGCCGGCGGCGCGTGCGCCGCCGAGGCCTCCTGGATCCAGCGAAAAACGCCCGGCGATGCCGGGCGTTTTGGTATGCGCGTCGCAAGCTCACGCGGGCGCGCCTGTGCATTGCGATGCCGTCAGTGCACAGTGCAGACGGCGTCCGGCGGGCAGGCGGCTGCTCGATACGGAGTGGAGCCCGTTCGCGCAGCCGCGGAAACGTGGGAGCGTTGTATCCCGCCGCACGCCTCGACCGCGGAGCCGCACGCAGGCGCGCATGCGCATCGACGCCGTGCTGCGCGCGCATCCGAGCCGGCGGCAGCTGCGCGCCGGCCGCGCCTTCGCGCCTAGTGCGCGTCGCCGATGTGCAGTTCCATCCCCGGCCGCAGGATGCTGCGGGGATCGAGCCCATTGCGGCGGAGCAGTTCCTGACTGCTCAGGCCATAGCGGCGTGCGATCGACCAGACCGATTCGCCGCGCGTCACGGTATGCACCGACGGCGTGGCGCCGCGTGTCGGGGCCGCGCGCGACGCGCCCCCGGCCGGCGGCAGGGGTTCGAATTCCGGCGGCGCTTCGGCCAGGAACACCGGCGGTGTCGCTGCGGCCTGCGGCACCAGGACCTGGGTCGGCTGTCCGATGCGCGCGATGCGGCCGTCGGTGTGCGCCGGGTTGAGGCGCTTGAGCTGGGCGGCGTCGGTCTCATGCCGCGATGCGAGACCGTCGAGGTCGCGGATGCCGTCGGGCACGGGGATCGCCTGCAGGATCGGCACCTCGCGATCGAGCGCGGCCATCCAGTCCTCGCGCGTCTCGGCTTCCTTGATCAGGCACGACAGCGCATGGAGCTTGCGCACGTAGGCATGGGTGAGCGCAGGCATCGGCAGCGCCTGCGGATCGGCGTTCGCGGCGACCTGGCCGGCACGTTCCAGCGCACCGAAGACACGGTACTCGCCGGCGTTGTAGGCCATCACCGCCAGCCGCCAGTCGCCGGCGAACATGCCGTGCAGGGTCTTGAGATAGCGCACCGCCGCGCGCGTGGAGTCGGCGGGCGACAGCCGGCCGTCGTAGCCGGCGCGGATCGGGATCTTGTGGTTGCGTGCGGTGACCGCGATGAACTGCCACAGCCCGGCTGGTCCCGACGCGCTGCGGGCGCCGGGGCGGTAGCCGCTCTCGACGAACGGGATCAGCGCGTACTCGGTCGGCAGGTGCGCCTGGCGCACCGCATCGACCACATAGCCGAACAGCGGCAGGACATCGGTATTGCGCGAGACGAGCTGGCGCGGGACATGCGCAAAATGCGAGCGCCAGCGTTCGCTGGCATCGTCGCTGCAGTCCTGCTCGGCCAGCCCGTCGCGAAAGCGCAGGTAGATCTCCCGTCCGGTGCGGGTGGTGGGCGGCGCCAGATCCAGCGCCGGAGCCGGCGAGGTGGCCGGCGGTGCGAGATGCGCGCGCTGGCCGGCGGACGCGGTGGGCGGCGGTTGGGCCGGGCCCGAGGCGTTGCCGGCCTGGCACAGCGCCGACACCGCGGCGGCCAGCAGGCCCGCCACGAGCCGCAAACGAGGACCCGCGCTCATGCGCGGAAGCCGTCCTTCCAGTGCCGCAGCGCGGCGAACACGTCGGCGCGGCTAGCGCCAGGGGCGAGGCCGGCATGCGCGCAGGCCGCGGCCCGGACGGCCGGGGCGTCGACGCGCAGGAACGGATTGCAGGCCAGCTCGGCCTGCAGGGGAACGGGAAGCGTGGGCCGGTGGGCACTGCGCATCGAGACGATCTCCTGTTCGCGGCGCCGCAGCGCCGCGTTGTCCGGATCGACAACACGGGCGAACGCCGCGTTGGACCGGGTGTATTCATGGCCGCAACAGACCAGCGTATCGACGGGCAGGGCCGCCAGGCGGTCGAGTGAGGCCAGCATCTGGACCGCGCTACCTTCGAACATCCGCCCACAGCCGAGGCTGAACAGCGTGTCGCCGCAGAACAGGTGGCCGTGGCCAACAAACGCGATATGGCTGCGGGTATGGCCCGGGACGGCCAACACGTCGAAGGCCCAGGGGCCGATCTGGAGCCGATCGCCGTCGTTCACCCGGCGGGTCGCCTGAGGGATGCGGGCGTCGTCCGGTGCGACCACCTCCAGCGCAGGCCAGCGGTCGCGCAGGGCGGCGACACCGCCGATGTGGTCGTCGTGATGATGGGTCAGCAGCACCAGTGCCGGGCGCAGGCCGTGTTGCGCGGCCGCCAGCACCGGCCCGGCCTCGCCGGGGTCCACGACCAGCGCAGCGCCATCGTCGGCTTCGAGCGTCCAGATGTAGTTGTCCTCGAACGCACGCAGCGCCTGCAGTCGCATCGGTCGGGAAGGTCGGTGGCGGCCGGAGGCCTTACAATGCGGACCATGCCCGCGATTTCTCCATCCGGTCAACCCGACCGCGTCGGCGACTGGTTCCAGACCCCGGCCGGACGCGCGGTGCTCGACAGCGAACATGCCCTGGTGGCCGAAGCGCTGGGCGGGCATCCCGGGCTGCCCTGGCTGTGGCTGACGCCGGTCGCGCCCGAGATCGCGGTCGATGGGCGCGGCCTGTGCCTGGTGCGCGGCGGCCGCGGCCTGCACGGCCCGGTGCGCTGCGGCTGGCCGTTGCCGCTGCCCAGCGAGGCCTTCGGCGCGGTGCTGCTGCAGCACGTGGTCGGCCCCCACGGTGAGGATCGCGGCCTGCTCGAAGAGGCCGCGCGCGTGCTCGCCCCGGGCGGCCACCTGTGGCTGTTGCTGCTCAACCCGCTGACGCCCTATCGCTGGCGCTGGCGCGGTAGCGGCATCGCCAGCGCCGAGCCGCTGGCCTGGCGCCGGCGGCTGCGCGAGGCCGGACTGGCGCCCGATGCGGTCTCGCGCGGCGTCGGCCCCAGTTGGCGGCCGGTGCCGTCGCCGATCGTCCAACACGGGCCAGGCTTTCGTGCCGCCTACGCGATGCGGTGCCAGAAGCGGCATCTGCCGCTGACCCCGGTCCGCCAGCCGCGCACCCTGGCCCTGCCGGCCGCCGCGCCCGCCGCCTGACCCTTTCGCAACAGGACATTGATGAAGTCGATCGAGATCTATACCGATGGCGCCTGCCTCGGCAATCCCGGCCCCGGTGGCTGGGGGGCGCTGTTGCGCTACCGCAGCACCGAACGTGAACTGAGCGGCGGCGAGCCGCAAACCACCAACAACCGAATGGAACTGATGGCCGCCATCGCCGCGCTCGAGGCGCTGACCGAACCGTGCCGGGTCGACCTGCACACCGATTCGCAGTACGTGCGCCAGGGCATCACCGAATGGCTGGCCAACTGGGTGCGGCGTGGCTGGAAGACCGCCGGCGGCGGCGCGGTCAAGAACCAGGACCTGTGGCAGCGCCTGCAGCAGGCCTGCCAGCGCCACGAGATCGCCTGGCACTGGGTGAAGGGCCATGCCGGCCATCCGGAGAACGAGCGCGCCGACGCGCTCGCCACCGCCGCCGCGCGCGCCCAGCGCGCCGCGATCGCCTGACCCGACGACAAGAAGGAATTCCGACCCGATGCGACAGATCGTGCTCGACACCGAGACCACGGGCCTCGAATGGAAGAAGGGCAACCGGGTCGTCGAGATCGGTTGTGTGGAACTGGTCGAGCGCCGTCCGACCGGCCGCACCTATCACCAGTACATCCGGCCCGATGTCGATTTCGAGCAGGGCGCCGCCGAGGTCACCGGCCTGAGCCTGGAGTTCCTGGCCGACAAGCCGCCGTTCGAGGCGATCGCCGACGCCTTCCTGGCCTTCATCGACGGCGCTGAACTGGTCATCCACAACGCCGCGTTCGATATCGGCTTCCTGGACTACGAGCTGTCCCGGCTGGGGCCTCATTACGGCGATATCCGCAGCCGGGTGACGGTCGAGGACTCGCTGCTGCTCGCGCGCCAGCGCTATCCCGGCCAGCGCAACTCGCTCGATGCACTGTGCAAGCGTCTGGGCGTGGACAACGCCCATCGCCAGCTTCACGGCGCGCTGCTCGACGCGCAGCTGCTGGCCGAGGTCTACCTGGCGCTGACCGCCGGCCAGCACGAGATTGGCTTCGCGGCGCCGGTCGAGGCCCGGACCACGGTGCAGGTGACCGCGGTGCAGCCCACGGGGGCGCGGCCTGCGCTCGTGGTGCCGGAGGCCGACCAGGTGCTGCACGCAGCGCGGGTGGAGGCGATCCGCCGCAAGGCCGGCCAGTGCCTGTGGGACGCGGCCGCCGTGGCCGAGGCCGTCTAGCGCTTCGACTGCGCCGCCGGATCAGTGGCGGCGGATCAGGATCGCGGTGATGTTGTCCGAGCCGCCGCCGTCGAGCGCGGCGGCCACCAGGCCGTCGACGCATTCCTGCGCGCTGCATTCGGCATGCGCCAGCACCTGCGCGATCGCGCGGTCGTCGACCTCCTCGGTCAGGCCGTCGCTGCACAGCAGCAGCTGGTTGCCCGGCGCGAGTTCGCCGGCCAGTGTCTCGACGTTGAGCGCCTGCGGGTCGGTGACCCCCAGCGCCTGGGTCACGACGTTGCGCTGTGGATGGGTGCGCGCCTGGTCCACGCTCAGTGCGCCGTGGGCGATCAGCGCCTGCACGTAGCTGTGATCTTGCGACAGCTGGGCCAACTGGCCGTCGCGCCATAGATACACCCGGCTGTCGCCGACCCAGGCGACCTCGAAGCGGCTGCCGGTGATGCGCGCCGCGACCACGGTGGTGCCCATGGGCAGGGTGTCGCTGCGCCGCCGCGACGCGCGGATGATCTCCTCGTCCGCCAGTCGGATCGCCTGCGGCAGCGAGCGCCCCTGGCGGATCTCGCGCACGATCGCCTCGCGCGCCAGCGCGCTGGCGACCTCGCCGTACTCGTGCCCCCCCATGCCGTCGGCGACCAGCCAGAGCCCGAGCTCGCTGTCGCCGTAGTACGTGTCTTCGTTGAGCTCGCGGCGCAGGCCGGCGTGGGTCAGATGTCCAAATTCGATCATGCGGGGTCTCCGCGCCGACGGGCCAGGCGTGGACCGGGGCAGGAAGGGGCTCGGGCGGCGGGGCTCTGGGGCGGGATGGGGACGCGCATGGGGCATTGTGGCGCCGGTCGGCCCGCGAGCATAGGCCGCCCGCTGTACCCAGGCCGTGTAGGCGGGCTTGCGGGCGCAGCCGGCTGCCGTATCGTGATGGCCTTGTCTGCCCCGCGACCCGCAATGCAAGCACTCGATGTCCCGTGGCACTGGAACGATGGCGAGATGGCATCGCGCATCCGCGCGTTCGACTGGCGGTCGACGCCGATCGGGAGCATCGAGCGCTGGCCCGCGGCGCTGCGCCAGGTGGTCGCCACGATGCTCGATTCGCCGGCGCCGATGGCGATCGCCTGGGGCCCGAGCGGCCTGCTGCTCTACAACGACGCCCATCGCGACGTGGCCGGCACGCGCCATCCGCGCCAGCTCGGCCTGCCGCTGATCGAGGCCTGGCCGGAGGCCGAGGCGTTCGTGGATCACATCCTGGTCGAGACGCTGGCCGGACGCTCGCTGCAACTGCGCGGCCACCCGCTGGACCTCATGCGCAACGGCGTGCCCGAGCGTGCGTTGTTCGACGCCGACTACTCGCCGCTGCGCGACGAGCAGGGCCGGCCGGTCGGCATGTTGGCGATCATTCGCGAGTTGACCCGCGAGTCGATGCTGGCCGCCGCGCGCGAGGCGGGCCGGCACGAGGCATTTCTGCTGGCGTTGGGCGACGAGCTGCGCGGCCTGTCTGCGCCGGCCGAGATCCTGCGGGTGGCTTCGCGCAGGATCGGCGAACATCTCGGTCTCGATCGCGTGGGCCTGGCCGCCCACGATCCAGGGGACGGTCTGCGCGTGCGCGAGGGTTGGAGCCGCGACCCCCGTGCCCCGGCGCTGCAGCTGCCCGACTGGGAGGCCAGGCACGGCGATGTGGCCAGCGACGACCTCGAACGCGACACCGCGTTCGATGCGGCGTCGCGCTCGGCGTTGCGGATGCAGGATGTCGCCGCGCTCGCGATGACGGTGCGCGCCGGGCGCGGGCAACAGGCAGCGTCGGTGTTCGTTGCGGCCGCGCGCATGCCGCGGCACTGGACCACCGCGGAACTGAACCTGCTGCGCGAAGTCGGCGAGCGAGCGGGCGCGGCGTCCGAACGGGCCGCTGCCGAGATCGCGCTGATCTCCAGCGAGCAGCGCTACCGCGCGGTCGTCGAGCAGGCCGGCATCGGCGTGGCGATCGCCGACCGCGACACCCGCCTGGTCTACGTCAACGAACAGTACTGCCGGACCGTCGGCGCCCCGCGCGATGCGCTGGTCGGCAAGCGGATCGAGGAGCTCACGCACCCCGAGGACTGGTCCGAGAGCGCCACGCTGCTGCAGCGCGTGCTGGACGAGGGCGTGGCGAACACCGTGGAAAAGCGCATCCTCGTCGATGGCGAGCGGTACTGGCTGCGGCTGTCGGTGGTGCCCTGGCGCGACGCCGACGGCGAGATCGTCGGCAGCCTGGCGGTCAGCATGGACATCACCGGCCGGCGCCAGGCCGAACTGTCGCTGCGCGAAAGCGAAGCGCGGTTCCGCCAATTCGGCGATGCCTCGTCGGACGTGTTGTGGATCCGCAATGCCCAGACGCTCGCGCTGGAGTACTTGAGCCCGGCGTTCGAGGCCATCTACGGTGTTGCGCGCGAGGCCGCCATCCGCGATCCGGGGCTGTGGATGTCGACCGTGCATGCCGCCGATGCGGCCGACGTGCGCGCGCGGATGCGCAAGGTGCGCCACGGCAGTCGCGCCGACTTCGAGTTCCGCGTGCAGCGCCCTTGCGACGGCCGCACGATCTGGGTGCGCAACACCGCCTTCCCGCTGTTCGACGATGCTGGCCGCGTGCAGCGGATTGCGGGCATCGGCCGCGACATCACCGCCGAGCGCGAGCACGCGGTGCTACTCGAAACGCTTGTCGCCGAGCTCCAGCACCGCACCCGCAACCTGATCGCGGTCGTGCAGTCGCTGGCGCGCCGCACGTTGCAGGGCAGTCCTGATCTGGCCGCGTTCGCGAGCCGGTTCCGCGCCCGGCTCGATGCGCTCGGCCGGGTCCAGGGCCTGTTGTCCCAGGGCGCCGCCCTAGACCGTGTCACGTTCGATGCCTTGCTGCGCCAGGAGCTCGAGGCCCACGGCGTGGGTGAGGACGATGCCCGGGTCAGACTCGACGGACCGACAGGGGTGCCGCTGCGCTCGCGCGTGGTGCAGACACTCGCGCTCGCGTTGCACGAACTCACGACCAACGCGTTCAAGCACGGCGCGCTGTCGGACGCGGGCGGGCAACTGGATATCCGCTGGGAAATCGTCCCCGGTGAGGCCCAGCAATCGACCGAGCTGCGGCTGACATGGCACGAGCACGGCGTGGCCGGCATGGCGGCTGCCGACGGCGTTGCCGGCTACGGCCGCGAGCTGATCGAGCATGCGTTGCCCTACCAGCTCGGTGCACGGACGAGCCACCGGCTGCTTGCGGACGGCATCCTGTGCCGCATCGATGTTCCGCTCGACGGCACGCGCGCGGTGCTGCGGGAGCGCGCGGCGTGACGCCGCCGTCGCGGATCCTGGTGGTCGAGGACGAGTACATGCTGGCGATGCACCTGCACGATGGCCTGTGTGCGCGCGGGATCGAGGTCGTCGGTCCGGTGCCCACGCTCGGCGCGGCGCTGGCGCTGCTCGAGCCCGAACCCGACTTCGACGCGGCCATCCTCGACGTCAACCTCGACGGCGAGAAGAGCTACCCGCTGGCGCAACGCCTGCAGCGCGCGGGTATCCCGTTCGTGTTCGCCTCCGGCTACGACCTGGCCATGCTGCCGAGCGAGTTCGCCGCCTGCCCGCATTGCCTCAAGCCGGTGGATCTCGACCAGGCGCTCCAGCAGTTGGGCTTCTGAGCGGTGCGGTGTGCGCGCGGCGTGGGCTTAGCCGCCGTGTGCGGACGGAGTCAGCAGCGTGCGCAGGCGTCGGCAGGCCGCGTCGGACTCGTCGAGGAACTGGGACGCGCGTGCCCGGTCGCCCGCATCCAGCGCGCTGCGCACTGCGGCGGCGGCGATCGTCGCGGCATTGGCGGCATTGCGTAGCGCGTGCAGCCACTCCGGATCGACCGTCCCCGGTTCGGGCATCGCCGGGGTCACGGTGCGGCCTTGCGCTGGGGCGCGTCCGGCCCGGCCAGTCGCGCCAGCTGGTTGTGGACGGTGCGTACGCTGATGCCCAGCGCACGGGCCGTGGCGGTCTTGTCGTTGTTGAAATGCGCCAGCGTCTTGAGCAACGCGCGCCGCTCGAGTTCGGCCAGCGTCGTACCGACCGAGAACATGATCGAGGTCTCCGACTCCTTGAGTACGGTTTCGCTGGGCAGGGTGGGGCGGATGTACAGGTCGTCGTCCTGCTGCAGCAGATAGGCGCCCTGCACCGCGCTGCGCAACTCGCGCACGTTGCCTGGCCAGTCATGGCGCAACAGCGCGGACTCGGCGCCCGAGGCCAGCCGTCTGCTGCGGCCGTAGTGCGCGTTGAGCTTGTCGAGAAACACCTGGGCGAGCACCGCCACGTCCTCGCCGCGTTCGCGCAGCGGCGGCAGCGGCAGCGGCGTCAACACGTGATAGAGATCGTCGCGCAGTGTGCCCTCGCGCATCGCCTCGTGCGGGTCGCGGTGAGTGCTGGCGATCAGCCGTGCATCCGGACTGGCCAGCGCCGGACCGGCTTCAAGTGCGCGCAGCAACCGGGCCTGCAGCGCCATCGGGATCGCAGTGAGGTCGGCCAACAGCAAGGTTCCGCCTCGCGCGCGGACGAACGCCTCGCCCAGACTGCCCGTCGCGTCGAACAGCTCGGTGGCGAGTCGGTCCGGATCGGTCGCACTGCAGTCCAGCGTCACAAACGGCCCTTGTCGCCCGCTCGCGCTATGCAGCGCACGCGCCACGAGCGTCTTGCCTGTTCCGCGCTCGCCCCACACCAGCACCGGCGCGTCGGTGGCCCCGATGCGCAGCACCTGATCCACGACCCGTCGGATCTGCGGCGAGTTGCCCAGGATGTCGCCAATCGCGCCCGGTACGTCCGGAGACGGGGTCGGCTGATAGCGCGCGACGACGCGTTCCATCAGCCGGCGCAACTGCATCGCATCCAGGGGCTTGACCAGGTACTCGATCACCGGTGAAGCAACCGCACGTGCGGCCGATTCCACCGTCGGCCGTCCGGTCACGATCGCGATCTGACCGTGCTCGGCCAGGTCGATGTCGTCGAGCAGGTCCAGTCCCGAACCGTCGGGCAACTGCAGATCGAGCAGCATCAAATCAGCGCGTGCGCGTGACAGATAACCGCGGGCTTCGGCGAGCGTTTCGGCCAGTTGAACGCGCAGCCCCGCGGCGAACGCGAGTTGGCCGGCGGCCCGGGAGAACGTGCCGTCGTCGTCGAGGATCAGCACGGTGGGTTGCGACATGGCAGGGGTCCGTACTGGAAAACCCCGACTGTAGTCGGCCGGCGGTCAATGGGACGTAGAAGGGGCAGGCTCGACTGGCGCCGAGCATGAATGCGCCATATGCGTGCACGACAGCGGCGCGGCCGACCGGCATGGCCGCGCGCAAGTTGCGCAGGTCCGGCTGGCGCACAAAGCGGGGTGGCCCCGCGATCGGACTACCGCATCGCCTCACGTCGACGCAGACGATCGCCCCGATAAGCGTCGCCCGCTTGTCGGCCACGCACCGCCCCCGTATGATTGCGCCCCCGGGTTCTGCATGCAGGTCCGGGGCCGCCGGAGAGGTGGCAGAGTGGTTGAATGTACCTGACTCGAAATCAGGCAGGCGTTTATAGCGCCTCGGGGGTTCGAATCCCCCCCTCTCCGCCAGAATCGACAAGGGGCTGCGTCCAGGACGCAGCCCTTTTTCGTTGAAGCCTTCCCCTGCGTGTGAGGAGGGTGGGGCCCAGGCCGATGCGCTGTCATTGGCGTTGGTCAGCCCAGCCCGTGCCCCCACCCGACGCCTACGGCGTCGACCTCCGCCCGCAAGCGGGGGAGGTGTTGCGCCATCCAATGCGGGCATCGATCTGCTCGACGCCGAGAAAGCTCTCCCCGCGATGCGGGGGAGGGGTTGCGCCATCCGCCGCGCGCATCGCTCCGATCGGCGCCGCGGAAAAGCCCTCCCCCGCGTGCGGGGGAGGGTTGGGTGGGGGCAGCAGGCCGATGCCATGTGGATTTTTCCTCGCAGGTCGCAGGCAACAACGGCGTCGCCCGACGCGGCCCATCTGCGGCAGCGGTACACTGGCCGGCCCGTCCGTTCCGGCAGTCCCCATGTCCGAGATTTCCGTGCCCGTGTCCTTCGGCGAGCTGCTCGACAAGATCTCGATCCTGCAGATCAAGTCCGAGCGCATGACCGATGCCGCCAAGCTCGCCAATGTGCGCCGCGAACTGACCGCGCTCGAGCAGACCTGGATGGCGCATCCCGGCGCCGGCCACGACATTGTGCGCCTGCGCGCCGACCTCAAGGCGGTCAACGAGCGGCTGTGGGACATCGAGGACGAGATCCGGCTCAAGGAGAAGGCCCAGGCGTTCGACGCCGACTTCGTGCGGCTGGCGCGCAGCGTCTACATCGAGAACGACGAGCGCGCGCGCATCAAGAAGGCGATCAATCTGGCGCTGGGTTCGGCCTACGTCGAAGAAAAGTCCTACGCCGACTACCGCACCGACGACGCCGCCCCCTGATCTTCTCGCCGCTCAGGCTTGCCCGAGGTCGGCGCGCCGCCGCTCGAACGCGGCGATCGCGTCGTCCACCGTCACCAGCGCCATCACATCGTCGAACTCGATCTTGGTGCCCCACTTGAGCGCGTCCGCCGGCTTGCCGAGGAACCGGCGCGCGGCGTCGTCGTAGCGGTCCACGCAGAACCGTCGGTCCGAGTACGGACCGCTGCGCACCGGATTGCTGGCCGCGTGCAGGCCCAGCACTTTGGTGCCCATGGCATTGGCGATGTGCATCGGCCCCGAATCGGGCGTGACCAGCAATTGCGCGCGCGCCAGCAATGCCGGCAACTGCTTGAGCGTGTCCTTGCCGACCAGGTCCAGCGCCTCGTGCCGCATCGCCGCCAAAATCGCGTCGGCGGTGCTGCGCTCCAACTCGCTGCGCCCGCCGCACAGCACCACCCGCCAGCCGGCGTCGGCGGCATGGTCGGCCAGCGAGGCATGGCGATCGGGATACCAGTTGCGGCGCACGTGGCTCGAGCACGGCGAGATCATCAGCACCGGCCGGCCGTCGTCGTCCCACTGCGCCCGCGCCCAGGCGTGCGCGTCGTCGGGCACCGGCATATCCCAGGTCACGGCGTCCTGGCGCAGCCCCAGCGGTTCGCAGAAGCTGCCGATCGCGTCGAGCACGTGGATGCCGGGCCTGTCGGGAATGCGCTCGTTGACGAACAGGCCGTGCAGGTCCTTGGAGCGGGCGCGGTCGTAGCCGACGCGGCGGCGCGCCGGCACGAAGCCCGAGAGCAGATTGGCGCGCGCGGCGACCTGCATCTGCAGCAGCGCGTCGAACCGGCGCGCATCGCCCAGGTGCGCACGCAAGTCGCCTCGCATCGCGCGCATGCCGGCCCATCCGCTCTTCTTGTCGTAGACGATGAAGTCGACGCCGGGCAGGCCCTCGAGCAAGCGATGCTCGCCCTTGCCGATGACCCAACTCAGCGCGACGTCGGGCCAAGCCCGTCGCAACGTGGCGATCAACGGCAGCACATGGGTCACGTCGCCGAGCGCCGACAGGCGCAACAGACACACCGAACGGGGCCTGAAAGCAGGCGCCTGGCCGGCGGGCACGGGGGAAACGACGGTCGGGGCAGGGGCCAAGGCTTGATAGACTCGCTGGATGAGCAGATTCGACCCCAGCGAAAGCCTGACGCCGATTCCGGCGGACGGTCGCACGGGCGAGTACGGCGCCATTCTGTTCGACGGCACGCAACTGCGGCAAGCCGACCCGCGCTGGTTCGACCCGGCGAAGTGGGGCGAGCGCGCGCAGCGGGTGTCGGGCAGCGGGCGCGGCGGCGCATGGTTCATCGACGCCTCCCACGGCCCTTGCGTGTTGCGGCAGTACCTGCGCGGCGGCATGGTCGGCCGCGTCAATCACGATCTGCACCTGTGGCGCGGCGGGCCGCGCGTGCGCAGCTTCGTCGAGTTCCGCTTGCTGCGCGAGCTGATGCGGCGCGATCTCCCGGTGCCGCAGCCCATCGCCGCGAGCTACCTGCGCCGGGGGCTCACCTACCGCGCCTGGATCCTGATGGAGCGGCTGGTGGACGTGCGCTCGCTGGCCGACCTGGCCGCGCAGGCGCCGGAAGACGCGCCATGGGAGCAGACCGGCCGCCTGATCGCGCGCTTCCACCGCGCCGGGCTGGACCACGCCGACCTCAATGCCCACAACATCCTGTTCGACAGCCTGGGCAAGGGCTGGATGATCGATCTCGACCGCGGCCGTCTGCGGATTCCCGAGACCCGCTGGCGCGCACGCAATCTGGCGCGCCTGGAACGCTCGCTGCAGAAACTGCGCGGGGCCCGCAGCGAGGACGCGGTGGCGGCGGACTTCGCACGCCTGCGCCGCTCCTACGATGTGCTGTGGAGCCGGGGCATCTGATGGACTGGGCGCTGCGGTTTCTGGGTGTTGGCAATGCCTCGGCGGTGGCGCTGGGCTCGCCGATGGCGACGATCGAGCGCGATGGCGCGCCGTGGCTGACGATCGACTGCGGCAACGAAGGCCTGACCGCGCACCTGGACCGCTATGGCGAGGCGCCGCGCGCGCTGTTCGTCACCCATGTGCACCTCGACCATGTCGGCGGCTTCGAGCGCCTGTTCGTCGACCGTTACTTCGATCCCGCGCGCCGCGGCGCGATGCCGCTGTACGTCCCGGCGCCGGTGGTGCCGCTGTTGCACCGGCGCGTGGCCGATTATCCCAACGTGCTGGCCGAGGGCGGTGCGAATTTCTGGGACGCGTTCCGGCTGATCCCGGTCGGCGATGCGTTCTGGCACGACGGCGTGCGCCTGGAGGTGTTCCCCGTGCGCCACCACTGGCCGGAGACCGCCTACGGCCTGCGCCTGCCGGGCAGCCTGGTGTGGAGCGGCGACACCCGGCCGATTCCCGAGATGCTGGCCCGGTATGCCGATCGCGACGAGCTGATCGCCCACGACTGCGGGCTGCACGGCAACCCCTCGCACAGCGGCATCGACGATCTGGAGCGCGAGTACCCGCCGGCACTGCTCGCGCGCTGCGTGCTCTACCACTACGCCTGCGACGCCGACGGCGAGGCGCTGCGCGCGCGCGGCCAGCGCGTGGCCCGCCCGGGCGAGCGGTTCGCATTGCGTGCACCGGCGCCCGCGCAGGATGCCGGCGCATGAGCGCCTTGCCGCAATTGCCCCAGGCCCCGCTGGACCGTCTCGGCCGCCCGCTGCACGACCTGCGGCTGTCGGTGATCGAGGCCTGCAACTTCCGCTGCGGCTATTGCATGCCCGCCGATCGCGTGCCCGACGACTACGGGTTCGACCAGGCGGGGCGGCTGTCGTTCGACGAGATCGAGACCCTGGTGCGTGGCTTCGCACAGCTGGGCATGCGCAAGCTGCGCATCACCGGCGGCGAGCCGCTGCTGCGCAAGCAACTGCCCACCCTGATCGCGCGCCTGGCCAAGATCCCCGGCATCGACGACCTGGCGATGACCACCAACGGCGCGCTGCTCGCCCGCCAGGCCCAGGCCCTGCGCGATGCCGGCCTGCGGCGGCTGACGATCAGCCTGGATGCGCTCGACCCTGCGCTGTTCCATCAGCTGTCCGGAGGGCGCGGTGACATCGCTGCGGTGCTCGAAGGCGTGGCCGCGGCCGAGCGCGCGGGGTTCTCGTCGATCAAGTTCAACTGCGTCGTGCAGCGCGGCGTCAACGACCACGAAGTCGAACGCATGGCCGCGCACTTTCGCGGCACCGGCCACGTCCTGCGCTTCATCGAATACATGGACGTGGGCACCTGCAACGGCTGGGACCGCGCGCGGGTGGTGCCTTCGCGCGAGCTGCATGCGCGCATCGCCGCGCACTGGCCGCTGCGCGCGCTCGATGCCGACTACCGCGGCGAGGTGGCCGAGCGCCACGCCTACGCCGATGGTGCCGGCGAGATCGGCTTCATCAGTTCGGTGACCGCGCCGTTCTGCGGCGACTGCCACCGCGCTCGCGTCTCGGCCGACGGCAGCCTCTACACCTGCCTGTTCGCCGGCCAGGGGCAGCCGCTGCGCGGCTGGCTGGCCGAGGGCGAAGCCGCGTTCGCCTCGCGCCTGACCGACCTGTGGTCGCGCCGCGCCGATCGCTACAGCGAGCTGCGCGGCAGCACGCGCGCGCCGCGCCGACACGTCGAAATGTTCCTGGTCGGCGGCTGAGCGTGGCGCCGGAGACCGCAGCGCTGCTCGAATCGCTGGAGCGCGCATTGCTCGACCCGGTCGTGCGCGCCGATCGCGTCCGCCTCGACGCTCTGATTGCCGACGACTTCACCGAGATCGGCGCCTCCGGAGCGGTCTTCGGCAAGGCC
This sequence comes from Luteimonas sp. TWI662, assembly GCF_039673825.1. Classification (NCBI taxonomy): domain Bacteria; kingdom Pseudomonadati; phylum Pseudomonadota; class Gammaproteobacteria; order Lysobacterales; family Lysobacteraceae; genus Luteimonas; species Luteimonas sp. TWI662. Next base: position 17,349 of record NZ_JBDJMI010000028.1, read on the forward strand.
GAGGTGCTCGCTGAACTGCCCGAACAAGGCGGTATCGCCTTCGAGACCGGGCCGATGCGCGTGCACGCGGTGACCGACGATGTCGCCCGCGTGGCGTACGGCATCACGCGCCGCGCGGGCACCGATGTGCGCCGCTCGCTGCGCGCCTCGTGGTGGCGTCGCGATGCCGGTGGCGCCTGGCGGATGGTCTTCCATCAGGGGACGCCGGACACCGGGGCCGGTACCATCTGAGGTCCGCAGTCACCCCGCAGGCGCCATGGCCCGCAGCACATCCCCGGCGTCCCCGACGCTGACCCACATCGATCCCGACGGCCGCCCGACCATGGTCGACGTCTCGGCCAAGGCCGTGACCGCCCGCGCCGCGAGCGCCGAATGCCGCGTCCGCTTCCCCGCGCCGGTGGCCGCGCAGCTGCGCGCCAGCGGCCTGCGCAGCGCCAAGGGCGGGATCGTCGACACCGCAATCGTCGCCGGCACGATGGCGGTCAAGCGCACTCACGAGCTGATTCCGTTCTGTCATCCGCTGCCGATCGACGGCGTGCGGATCGCGATCGACTGGAGCGGCGAGCGCGAGCTGCGCATCGACTGCACCGTCAAGACCACCCACCGCACCGGCGTGGAGATGGAAGCGCTGACCGGCGCCACCGTCGCCGCGCTGACCGTCTACGACATGTGCAAGGCGCTCTCGCACGCCATCGTGCTTGGCCCGGCGAAACTGGTCGGCAAGCGCGGCGGCAAGCGCGACGTCGGCACCATCGAAGGAGGCGCCACGCCATGACCGATGTCCGACTGCTGTACTTCGCCAGCCTGCGCGATGCCGCCGGCCGCAGCGAGGAGAGCTGGCAGACCACCGCGCCCGACCTGCGCGCGCTCTACGCCGAAGTGCGCGCGCAGCACGGCTTCACGCTGCCGGCCGAGCGGCTGCGGGTCGCGGTCGACGGTGCCTTCGCACGCTGGGACGATGCGGTCCGCGGCGACAGCGAGGTCGCCTTCATTCCCCCGGTCAGCGGAGGCTGAAGATGGACGACCGCGACTTCTGGCTGGCCGACGCGCCGCTCGACCTGGCGCCGCTGCGCGCGCGCCTGCAGCACGACCGCGCTGGCGCCTTTGCCAGCTTCGAAGGCTGGGTGCGCAACCACAACGACGGCCGTCCGGTGCTCGGCCTGCGTTACGAGTCCTACGTCGCACTGGCGCAGGCCGAAGGCGCGAAGGTGATCGCCGAGGCCCGCGAGCGATTCGCGCTGTGCGCGGCGGTGTGCGTGCATCGCATCGGCGACCTGGCGATCGGCGACATGGCGGTGTGGGTGGGTGTCTCCGCCCCGCACCGGGGCGCGGCGTTCGATGCCTGCCGCTACATCATCGACGAGATCAAGGACCGCGTGCCGATCTGGAAGCATGAGCGCTACGCCGATGGCGATGCCACCTGGCTGCACCCCGAGCCGGGGGAGGGCGGGGTGCCGCGATGAGCCGCAGCGTCGCGGCCGGCATGCTCGCGCTGCTGCTGGCCGCGTGCGCCAGCGCACCTGTCCCGCCCGAACCGGCACCCGCGCCGGCTGCGCACGGCGAAGTCGGTGCGGCATTGCTGGCACCCGACGGCGACAGCAACCGGATGGCGCTTGGCCGCCACCAGCGCTTCGTCTATCCCACGCTCGAACAGCCCGCCGCATTGCCCGACTATCCAGCCGCGTTGCTGCCGCTGCGCCTGCCGCCGGTCGAGGTCTGCGTGGATGTCGTCGTCGGCACGGACGGGCAGGTCGTCGCCGCCGCCGAGCGTCCGGACACGCGCTGCGCCACACCGGACGGCGTGACCGATCGCGCCGCGTTCGTGGCGCCCACGTTGGCCGCCGTGCGCACCTGGACCTACTGGCCGGCGGCGCTGTGCACTGCGCCGGACGGCTTCGACGACGGTGACCCCTGCGCCGCGCCGGGCGCGACCGAAACGCCGACCCCGGTCCGGCTCTCGTATGCGATCCGATTCCGCCAGCACAACGGCGTGCCGATGGTCGAGCGCCGCGAATGACGCTCCGCGGATAGGCGCAAGTGCGCCCGCCCTGTTAGAATCCCCGTCCCGCTGCTGCGGGGCCGGCTCGGCCGGCGCGTGTCTCCATGGTGGCCCCGTCGGCCCCTCGCGACGCTAGATCGAAAATCCCGCCAGGGCCGGAAGGCAGCAACGGTATCGGTCGATGCGGGCGCCGAGGTCAGTCGGCGGGGCCATCGCCTTGTCCGGGTCCGCGCATTGCGGCGTCGGCGGACCGGCGCCACAGCCGGCTCAAGGCGTCAGCACCACCTTGCGGCAGGCATCGCGTTCGTCCTTGCCGTCGAAGATCTCGTACCCGCGCGCCGCGTCTTCGAGCTTCATCCGGTGCGAGATGATGACGTCCGGCTGCAGGTCGCCATTGCCGATGCGGGTCAGCAGTTCGGGCATGTAGCGCTGCACATCGGTCTGGCCCATCTTGAAGGTCAGGCCCTTGTCGAACGCATCGCCCAGCATGAACGCGTGGATGAAGCCCGCGTACACGCCTGGAATGCTGACCGTACCCGCGCGCCGCGTCGCCGCGATGCACTGCCGGATCGCAGCCCCGCTGCTGGTCTCGAGCTTGAGCCCGGTCAGCACGCTGTCGGCCTTGCTGCCCTTGGCCTCGAAACCGACCGCATCGATCGACGCATCCACGCCGCGCCCGTCGGTCTGCGAGACGATCGCATCGGCCGGATCGTCGATCTCCTCGAAGTTCAGCGGGATTACGCCGTAGGTCGCCTGCGCGAAGTCGAGCCGATACTGATAACGATCGACCATGAAGATGCGCTCGGCGCCCAGCATCCGGCAGCACGCGGCCGCCATCAGCCCGACCGGGCCGGCGCCGAAGATCGCGACTGTCGAGCCCTTGGTGACCTTGGCATCGATCACCGCCTGGTAGCCGGTGGGCAGGATGTCGGACAGGAACAGCACCTGCTCGTCGCTGAGCACCTCCGGCACCACCAGCGGGCCGACATTGGCCTTGGGCACGCGCACGAACTCCGCCTGGCCGCCGGCGATGCCGCCGTACAGATGGCTGTAGCCGAACAACGCCGCCGGCGGCCGGATGCCCTTGCGGTTGAGCGCCGCGCCCTGGCCGGTGTTGGTGGTCTCGCAGGCCGCGAACTCCGAGAGCCGGCAATGGAAACAATCGCCGCAGGCGATGACGAACGGGATTACCACCCGATCGCCCTTGCGCACCGAGGTCACATCGGCGCCGACGTCCTCGACCACGCCCATGAACTCATGGCCCAGGATGTCGCCGTCGTGCAGCTCGGGAATCTTGCCGCGGTACAGATGCAGGTCCGAGCCGCAGATCGCCGTCGCGGTGACGCGCAGCAGGATGTCGTCGCGCTCGCGCAGGACGGGATCGGGCACCGTCTCGACCCGGACGTCCCGCGTGCCGTGATAGGTCAGGGCTTTCATTGCATCTCCTCGTGGGCAAAGCCCGGATGCAACCAATCGCAGCCGCAATGCGGTGTGAGCGGGTGCGGCGTGTATGCGGCGCAGCCGGCAAGATCGCCACCTTTGTTCCAAGCATCGGAACGATCTCGCGTTGGGGCGCAACCACACTGGTTCATAAAGCCGGCAAAAGGCGCGACGGATGAATGCAGCGCCATCGCACCCGGATAACACCCTGCGGCGCAGCGTCGCCCACGTGGCGAATGTCCGCCGCAAGGAGATCACCAACATGAGTCCGAGCAACCAGAACCCGCGCGAAGGCCAACACCAGAACCCGCAGCAGGGTGGCCGCGAGCAGCGCCAGGACGACAACCAGCGTGAGCCCGGCCGGCCGGAGCAGAGCGAAGAAGAAGAGTAAGCGCCAAGCTTGCTCGAACGCCCAGGGAGGGGCGTTCGGGGGCGGGCAGGCCTCAGGATGGAGACGCCCACCAGGACAGCCGCGAGCATGGAATGCTGCGCTTCGTTGGTGCACAGCGTCCACACGCAAACGTCGAAGCAAAAATCCCGTATCGATCGTGACACGTATGCGCGTAGGACTATTCCTACGGGTGCGTGAGGAGTTCTCCGATTCTATTTCTCCAATCGACCTACGAGATTGGGTCGTGCGGCCTGCGTGCACGCTGATGGAATCACACGCGTGCCGATGCCGCATCACGCCAACGTATGGAGAACGCAGATGAAGTTATTCACGAAGACGCTGGGCACCCTCGCCATCGGGCTGTCGCTCACGATCGGAGCCGCATCGGCCCAGTCATTCGAGACGCCGCCCGCGAGCGAATGCACCGCCAATGGCGTGATCGGATCTGTTGACCTGCTGAACGGACAGCGCGTCTTCATGTGTCAGGACGGCGAATGGCGCTTCTTGTATGAGTGCACGTTCGATCCCAGCGGGAACTGCATCATCCACTGAGTCATCAATTCGCCATTCGGCAATCCGCGGACCGCTCGCGAAGGTCGCGGGCGGTTCGTTGTTCATTAGGGGGAATAGCCGGTGGCGCGTCTGTTGAGCCTCACTTCCCCTGAATTCGGCCTCTCATACCTCGGTATCCGGCTGTGGTAAAACGCCTCAGCGGTGGCATGACGTTGCCGGTCAGGGGGCAACATGAAAGCGATCACGGCTGTGGTTGTTGACAGGCGGTAGCTAGCACCACTTCCTTATCTAGGCGGATATCTTCCCGGGTGCGGTCAGAGGCGCTAGGCGCGTGAGGCAAAGAGTCGCGCATTGGAATGTCAAACGATATTAAGTGAGAAATTATAATTATTTCCGCAGCTATTATTTACAACTTCAGAATTCAAGCGCGATCTTGACGCCATATCGTAGATTATGTTAATATTGAAAATTAATCAATGATTATTACATGGAAAGTTGATCTTGAAATATTCAGCAGTCGGAGCGCTGGCAGGCGTCTTGGCCTTTTTCTCGGCCGGGAATGTTGACGCATCAAATGGCTTCTACAAGCCAATTCGATGCGACACATGCGTCACGGAAAATGACTTCTACGCCCAGGCCATCAACGCAGGCAATGGCCATTTTTTGGTGTACAACTTGCCCGCCGGAACGATGCAGTACTGGCATATTCCCTCTGATCCCACCCCAGGCAATCCTGGGAGGCCTGATCGTCCGATGTCTATCGGCGTACTGAGCGGCCAAAGTGGTACGAAACGCATACCACCCGCAGAGGCGACTCAAGAGCTTCGCATAGCGACACAGGCTTACTCATACGGGAAGAACACCCTACGACCCATCTATGTGGTGCCGGTCGAGCGGCTGACTCAGTATCCGCATGTTCGGGATAGCACGGTGCATGACTTGGTACGCGACAAGAACATGCAGAGGATGTTGGAGACAGCGACCGGGGATACCGCAACCCTGGCCGCTGCTGTTGATCCGAACTTCCTGGAGCGCTTGGTAGAAATGGGGCAGGTGGCTGTCTCCTATCTCAAGCTAAAGGAGCAGACTGCTGCAATCATCAAGGTCGTGTTTAAGGATGGTAGCTACGCGTACTTCAAGGCGACTGTTAACAATCCGAATGGGGAGTACCAAGCCGACAGTCCGCGCACGGCTGGGGATCAGTATGTTCCAAGCGATATTGCAGAAGTCGAAGGAACTTGGTCCAGTCATGGGGGGGGCAACCTTGATCGGATGGCCCAGCACTTTCGCGACTTGGGAGCGCAAATCGTCAACCTAGGTCCTCAGACAGGGAGTGCTAACACGATTTCTTGCACCGGCGCTGGACAGAACAGGACTTGCAGGGTGGTCCGGGTTATCTGGTGACCCTTCCTGCCATAGGTTGACACCTTTGGGAGAATGGTTCGGCCGCCGTCAGGCGGCCAAGGAAGCCCGATGCATCGCATCGGGCGTTTGCATTCTAGAAACAGGGGAGGGCGCTCCGCATTATGGATCGCCGCCGTCTCAGGCACCATCTGACGGGCCTGCCTCAGATCCTGCGGGCGATGGAACAAGAGTTCGCATCTGAGGATTCCGGTGATGCGTTCGGCCAACGCGTTCTGGTAGCAGCCGCAACCATCGGTCATCAAGCATGTCAGACTGAATCCCCCCAGGAGCGGACGCCAGCTAGCGATACTTTGATCGCAACTGGCGGTTCCCATGCAGCGCATTACCCGTCGTCGCTACCCGGATGGCTTCAAGGCCCAGGGTGTGGCGTAGTTGAGTTGGTCAGGCCGTCCAAGGCTGCCCGGCAACGGGGCATGTCGGCCAAGGCGCTGGTCAACTGGCTGGGTGCCTCCGGCCAGCCAGCCGCTGAGCTCGCCCGGCCGCACGCCGGTCAGTGAGATGGAGAGCGAACTGGCCCGGCTGTGGGTCGCGAGCGCCACTTTCACGATGGAGCGCGAGATCCTAAAAGTAGCGGCGGTGCGTTCTTCGCCAGAGGGTCGAAGTGAGGTGTGCCTTCGTCGCTGCTGAATGGACTCGCTATCCACTGCAGATGCTGTGCCGCCTGCTGGCGGTATCGGTGTCCGGCTTCCACGACTGGTGGCACCATTGGGATCGCCTAGACCCGATGCGGCGATGCGAGCTGGCCTGTGCACATTCCTCACCGGCACAGCCGCGGTGCCTATGGGCGGTCGCGCCTGATGCGCGTGCTGCGCGCCTGTGCCAACGCGGTGGCCACAAGCACGTGTTCCGGAATGGCAGGCGATGCGTCTGCCGACTCCCGCACCGCCTGAACTTGGGCTCCTCATACACCAGTATTTGGCTGTGGTAAAACGCTTCAGCGGTGGCATGACGCTGCCGGTCAGGGGCAACATGAAAGCGATCACGGCTGTGGTTGTTGTTGCGATAGCGAGTGCGGGATGCTCGACCCTCAAAAGAGAGCCGATCGTTCAGGGGGAAGGAAAGAGTAAGCGGACGATCGGCACAGTCACGACTTGGAGTCCTGATAAAGCCGCCGCAGTCGTACTGGGCGACAAGGCGTGCATGCAGTTGCCGACGCGACTGGTCAACCTTGGCACGTCTGGGGGCGGCGCGGGGACTATCAATGTGCCGGGTGAGGTCAACGCAGGCGGCGGTGGCGCAGGCGACTTCAGATCGGATGCAACATCAGCACTCGTTGCGACCGAACGGACGACCTTCCTGTCGTTTGGACTGTTCTACATGTGCCAAATGGCGATGAATGAATCGATCGACGACGCCACGCTCAAGGAGATGTTGACCATGGTGGTGGCAACATCGGCCGCCCTGAAGCCGCCACCGGTACAGCCGCCGGCTTTCGTGGTGGCGGAGCACTTCACGATGCATGCGCCTCCGCCGGAAAATCCGGTGGAGGCGAGTCAGAATGAGAAGCTGGACCGGGTTGCCCCGGGCACGCAGTTCAGCGTTGAAGAGTAGGTACAGATTCGCTTGAATCGCGTCGACGCAGGGATCTGAGAGTGATGCGGATGCGCCGACGGCATAAGAGGGTCGTACGCGTGCTGTATCGGGAAAGTAAGTCGCGCCTGTCGTATCGGTGCACGATTCGGTACCGGACGCGGCATTCATTGCGTATCGATTCGCGCGCTCTTTGCTTTGCGGGCCGCCCGCTGCACGCCTTGCGGGCGGTTCGTTTATTCTGTTGCATCTTTGTGCGTAACTTGACGTCGATCGTGAGGATCGAGCGCCAGGAAGACGTAAATGCTCTGGAAAAATCGGCGAGCAGAAAAATCGTACGAACAGGGGTGAAGGCCCAGTCAGTGAAGAGCGGTGGGGAAACAACCGTGGGCGATAGCGACTTATTCGCTGAATTCGAGTCCATGCTTAGAGGGCACCTGCCAGGTGTCGATCTGTTCCGGGTGCAGCCTGACGACGATGATCTGCTGATGTCCTTCGGCAACATCACCGACTTCCTAGCGGCCGTACACTCAGCGTCAGGCGTCAATATCGCTGTCGAGATTGGCTGGCTCTTTGAGCCGACCCGACCGAAGCACGCAGGCATTGAGCAGTGCCTCCTGCGCTTTCGACTATCGAGTTGGAGTGATGACGTCGTCGCCGGCGGGATCCTGATCACCGTGCATGGGAAGCCTCCTCGTCTGCGAGGCATCCTCGCGCGTCCGCGCGCGCGGCGCCTTGATCTGGATCAGAAGCGCGGTTGTTCCTTTTCCTCGAGGATCTTGCGCTTGAAGGGCGAGCGTCGTAGGGAGGTTGGGTGCGCGATGGGAGGCTTTGCGAATCAATCACCCTGTCCGCGTGAACGGCGGTGGGGCCTGTCGTGAGCGCATCACTGTTTAGCGCAATGATTTATCTGTTTGGCTTGGTTGGCCTTGCGTCGATTGGTGTGCTACCGCTTCGAGCCTGGCAGATGCTAAGCATTGTGTTTGCTCGAAGTTCATCGCAGGCGCCGAGAAAGGCATTGGCTGCTGTCACAGTGCTGTTGGTCGCAGTTGCACTTTGGTGCGAAGCAAACATAACGATACGTGTTTTTAGGTGCCTAACCGAGACCTACTGCGGTCCTGGCATTGCAAGTGGCTGGGCTTATCTAGCGATGCTGGGCGTTGTCTACACGGCGTTTGAGGCCATGAGCTTCGCATTGCGAAGGATCATCCGGGCGAAGGCAGTCACGCGCACTGTGTGACTCGAACGGGCTGCGTCATTATTTACCTCTCCCGGCTCGTTCTAACAAGCCAACCTTCGTGTTGGCTCTGGTCGGTATTCGGCGCGATCGTTCGATTGAGGACCAGTTGTGCCTGCAAGGCTGGATCGGGCTGGCCGCTCGGTCAGGGGATTTCTGAGCGGGCTGCCTTGTTTCGCCGCGGATGCGGGCTGGCAATCTGCCTCGAAACCTGATGCGCTATTGAGCGGGGGCTTATCACGCTCACGGGCAAGCGGGAAAGGCTGCGCCTGCGCGGGGAATCGCGGGGCTATTAGAGATTGCTGTCAAGGGATCGCGAACGACGCAATTGGCTGCCGCTTTTCTCGCAAAGCCGAGCTCGCCGCTCGGCAAAGGCCGAGACGGCGAGCCCAACCCCATGACTCAGTGCAGCGAAAGACGCGGTGCCTGCTTCGGCACCGGGCCATAGGCCGAGCGTTCCTCACGCACACTGCAACGCGATGTCGTTGCAGGCTGGATCAACTGTTCCTGCACTTGATCCAGGATCTCCCGCACCGCATCCGCACCTTCCGAGATCGCCAGCCCCAGGGCCGGCACGGTCTCATCCGCAAGGTCGTCCTCATGGCCGGATGCAATGACGTCGCCGTGCGCCATCAGCATCTGCACCAGCCGGTCAAGCGCGTCGGCCTGGTCTATCGTGACGCCGAAGACGTAGCCCTCCGGCACGCTGGCTGCCGGCGTCGGCTGTGCGGCCGCTGCCTTCTGCCCCGCGTGTTGCGTCTCGTCGGGGTCAATGGCCGGGTCGTCTGCTTCGGCGGCTGCCCGCGTCTCAGGTCGCGCGCTCGGCGACGGCCGCCATGCCATCGCCTCCAGCACCAGTTCCGCCTGCTCGGCCAGCATGGCGAGGCATGTGGCCAGTTCGCCGTGGCTGACTTCGGGCGGATCGTCCTGCTCCTCATCGTACGTGCGCGGCTCCGCCAGGCGCGACAGGAATTCCATGTGGTCGCGCAGCTTCGTCAGCCGCGTCCGGTCGTCTTCCGGCAGGAAGTAGCCAGCCCGTTGGGTGTCGTTGTCGTCGTTCGATTCGCGGTTCGACATGATGTTGCCTCCTTCATTCCATCGAAGTGACCCGCCCACCGGATGGCGGACGGGAAGTCGGGAGGTTAGAAACCGCTCATAGCCGGCGGGCGTATTTCCCCGAAGGGTGTTGTATTAGCCGCCCTCCCGACGCAGGTATCGCGTCGGTTGTGCCAGAAAAGATCCGGGCACAAAAAACCCACCAGTTTTTCGGAGGTGGGTACCGCTATGAGAGGAGTTTCTACGCTCCGTGGTCGAGCTTGCTCGTGAATTATGCGGTTGTCAAGCGGTATGGGCACTGCGGAGAGGTCTTGTCTATGAGCCGAAGTTCCCACGCTTGAGCCGAGGTGCTGAAGTAGCGGAGCCGCACAAGCTCGTTGGGATTGGACGCCAAAGCGGCATGCTACTCAATTGCGGGGAACGTCGTGCGCAGTACGAGCAGGCGCTAAGAGGTGTGATCGAAGCAGGCGTCACGCAGCCTTCGGGAGATCATTGCTGCGCTCAATGACATCTTGGGGCCGGCCACAGGAAGGACTTCTGAGCTTGAGCTAGTTATTGCAGCGCGCCTTCGCTGAGCGCGGAGCGGCCGCGCTGGTCATGGCTCGCACCTACTTGGGGCGCACCGCGGCAAGCACTCCTAGTATGGAGCGTGCCGCCTGCCTTTTTTCAACGGCGGCGCCGAGCTTGGCCTGTCCGTATCCGAGCATGATGCCACCCACAGCGCCAGCAGCGGCTGAGGCCGGCACCGCGAGACCGAGGAACGGTGACAGACTTGGAAGAAACGCAGCGGTGGCGGCGAGCCCAGCACCTGCCGCCCCTTTCAAAAGAAGCGTAGCACGCTGAGGCGCGTACTTCTTCTCGATGTCGCGCATGAGTTTCTGCTGGCGCTGTACCAGAGACGAGAGGCCGAAATTGATCTCTTTGACCATCTCGCTCGCGTTAGAGCTGTCGAGGGTGGCGAGTCTCGCCGTGAACCCGTCAAGCTCATGGCGCAGCCAGCGGTGCTGGTCATCGGCAATCAGCGACACTAAGGTGGATACCGGTATTTCGGTCAGCCAGGTTAAGCTCGTATCCTGGATTGACCTGAGGGTTTGAGCTGCTCGATCCGAAATGACGCTACGCGCGCGGAGAACCTTGGCATTCGCCTCGGAGATTTTCTCAAAGTAGTGCCAGTGGACTGCCTGTGTTAGCAGCGGCTGGGCGCCGAGCTCGCCCGCGTTGTCGAGGAGATGGTAGTAGGGCGTGATGCGCTCAAGCGTCCCTTGTAGGAGGAGCACCCCTAGTGGGAGCTGCTCCATGCGTTCGATCATTGCCGCTTCTCTTCTTCCGCGCAGTTCTCCGAGGTAGCGCGCTGCGGCCTCGTTCGGCAAGATTTTCTCTGCCGGATCACCTCCTGGCGGGACGAAGAGGCCTGAGCGCATCAGCGCAAGGCCAAACGCATCTTCCTGCCTCTGCGCATAGTCAAACAACTCCTCCAAAGATGCGATGCTGCCGTCGCATATCGGCGCAAGAAGTCTGAGTGCCAGGTCCGCTTGGCCTTGTGCGGTGTGGGCGTCGCGCTCGGAGAGCTCCTGTTCGAAGCTGGGAAATACGAACACTGGCGCCACGGGCAGCCTCGCATCTATAAGCGGACGGATTTGCAGGAGGTGGTAAAGTGAGATTGCGAGCTGCAGATGCAGGGCGCTCAGTCGCAAATCGCCCGAGAAGAACGGGTAGATCGGGTCAGGAATAAGCTGGGTGTCGGCGTACAGCGCACTGAGCCGAACGCCGCCTAGAGCGGAGGGGCCGAACTGGCGCTGTCCGCCCAGCACCAGCCGCATGCCGCCAAGGCTCTTGGCGTAGCCGAACATGAGCGTCGCGTAATTGTTATAGAAATTTACGATTGCATCGATCGCGCTATTCGCTGTGCGCATAAGGGCGTCGTAGTCCTGCTGTGCACGACGTAACATGCGCGCTCTGATCTCATCCTCATCACGTACCGCTTGCACCTGGGTACCGGTGAGTGCCTCGAAGAGCGCGGCGAAATGTGCAAACAGCTGTGCCTGGACTTCCGGTATGCTGATCTGACCACCGCGAGCAGCATCTTCGGCCTCGCGACGTTGCTGATTTCCCAAAATCATCGCTCCGCCAGCGCTGAGGGCAAGTAGCCTGGTCGTCTCGGACAAGCTGCCCTCATTCACTAGGCCACTGGCGGTCAACTCGGCAGCTCGGAGCTCTTCAAGGTGTTCGGCCATGTGCGGTGGCACATGAAGCTTGCCGTCTTGCGCCGCGTACCAAGCGATCAAAAGGCGCTGCGCGTTCGAATCGACTGCATTCATGGGGGCGGTACCTAGCTTAGAGGGCGCTTTTGTTAAGGCGCACGGGGCGCAGGGTCGCGATTATCTCAACTCTGCTTGAAGATTGTGCGCTTACTGACCAACTCCGTATTTGCCGTGAGCCTCCCGAGATCGTCGATCAGAAAATCGGCTGGAGAGGTAACGGAGAAGCTTCTCATGAAGCCAGCGGCTGGCCGCCTAAAGCCCATCCAAGTATTCCTGCAGTTAGCGGAATCGCAATACTTCGCGGTGGCTTTGGCATGTGTTCGCTTCTCGGCCCTGACTTCCCCGTCCGCGTGTCGATGAAGCCGGCGGCCTAGGTAGCCGGCGAAGTGCTGGAACGGCGAGACGCGAGCTAGCCGGCCGGTAGGGCAGACAGAAGGCTCAAGCGGGACAGCACCGTACGCTGGACGTAGACCGGCGGCGCGGCTGAGCATCCTGGGGCGGCCTAGGGCCGCGGCGCGCGCACGTGCTGTAATCCCATTGTTCACCTCAGGCAGTCGCCGGCAGAGTCGGCCGTTATTGGGGGGGGGGCGAGGGTCAGAAATCTGCCCGCGCGAAGATAGTATATTCGGCACCGAACCATGGGAGTGGTGATGAACCGAATGTGCTCAGAGGAGAGGCGCTGATGGCGCGCCGTAACATCGCCGGACGCGGTGACATCGAACCGGATGCGCTCAGGCAGAGGCGCGATATGTATGTGCTCGCGATCGGGTTGCTGGTTTTCAACCTGGCCGGTGGCACGGTAGGAACAGAGACGTCCTTCTCCGGAATGTTGCCGGTTAAGCTGCGTCACCCTTGGGTGCTCATCGCGGCGGCTTGGGTTGGTTTCTACTACTTCTGGTTCCGCTTCTGGCTGGTTTCGCAGGTTCGGCCGCTCGGTGCCTTCATCGAGGACATTCTCTGGCAAGTCGGTGATCGCAGGGATGTGAGGCGGCTTGCGGGTCGTTTCGCTTGGGAGACCGTGGGGCATACCGCTGAAGAACGAAGGGCTCGTATTGAACGGCCGCGCGGGCCGATACCACGGATCAAGTTCGCTGGCATGGTGCCTCGCCTGAGCCTTTTCTCGATGACCAATGGCGGCGGCGCAGGTACGTCGGCCCATTATGGACCAGATGACATTGAGATTTCCGGAAGAGATCGCTGGGTTCTCTGGAAAGCTCTCGCCTCCGGTCCGTGGCGAGCGGCTGCCTATGAGCGAACGTTCACCGACTACACGCTTCCACATATTTTCGCGATTGCGACCGTGCTGGTGGGCCTTGTGAGGATCGCCCTCAACGCCTTGGGTTGATTAGCACGTCGCTGCATGCACAGGCTCGGGCGGCAGGCAGGCAGGCTGCAGTAGCTCTTTTTGAACCATGCACTACCCATGTGGTCAGGCCTACCGCGCGCTGCACGTGCAGCGCGCGTCTCGAACTGGAGTAGTACCGATGATCATCGACCGTCGCGCCCAGCCGCTGGAACACTTCGCACTTCTTCGCCGCACGCGGAGGGTACGAAGTACGGGACGAAATAAGCCGCCCCGAAGGGCGGCTTATTTTTCAATCGGTTACAGAATTATCTGGCGGAGAGAGGGGGATTCGAACCCCCGAAGCGCGGTTTAGACGCTTACACACTTTCCAGGCGTGCTCCTTCAACCACTCGGACACCTCTCCGGATCTGTCCCGCGCGGGCCGCGGGGCGGCACGCTGCGACGGCTGGACCGCCGCGGGCCGGCCATTCTAGCTGGGCCGGGGCCCGGTCACAAGGAAGGGGGACGGCCGTGGCAGAATAGCGGCATGTCCTATCTCGTCCTCGCCCGGAAGTGGCGTCCGAAGCGGTTTGCCGAGCTGGTCGGGCAGGAGCACGTCGTGCGTGCGCTGACCAACGCGCTGGAGACCGGCCGCGTCCATCACGCCTTCCTGTTCACCGGCACCCGCGGCGTCGGCAAGACGACGATCGCGCGCATCTTTGCCAAGAGCCTGAACTGCGAGCGGGGCACCTCGTCGGACCCCTGCGGGGAGTGCGAGACCTGCCTGGCGATCGACGCGGGGCGCTACATCGACTTGCTGGAGATCGACGCGGCCAGCAACACCGGCGTCGACGATGTCCGCGAGCTCATCGACAACGCGCAGTACATGCCCTCGCGCGGCCGGGTGAAGGTCTACCTGATCGACGAAGTGCACATGCTGTCGAAGTCGGCGTTCAACGCGCTGCTCAAGACGCTCGAGGAGCCGCCGGGGCATGTGAAGTTCCTGCTGGCGACGACCGACCCGCAGAAGCTGCCGGTCACCGTGCTCTCGCGCTGCCTGCAGTTCAACCTCAAGCGGCTGGACGAGGACCAGATCCAGGGCCAGATGACGCGGATCCTCGAGGCCGAGGGCATCGCGGCGGATGCGGCGGCGATTCGGCAGCTCTCCAAGGCGGCCGATGGCAGCCTGCGCGACGGGCTGTCGCTGCTCGACCAGGCGATCGCCTACACCGGTGCGGGCGGCGAGGGCGGTACGCTCGCCGATACGGCTGTGGCGACGATGCTCGGCAGTGTCGACCGCACGCGCGTGGGCAACCTGTTGTCGGCGCTGGCGCAGGCCGATGGCGCGCGGTTGATGGCCGAGGTTGCGGCGCTGGCCGAGTTCTCGCCGGACTGGTCGGGCGTGCTCGATGCGCTGTCCGAAGCGTTGCACCGCATCCAGGTCCGGCAGTTGGTGCCGGAGGTCGGCATTGAGACCGATGGTCTCGATCTCGATGCGCTGGCGGCGTCGGTGCGGCCGGAGGTCGTGCAGCTGTGGTACCAGATGGCGCTCAATGGCCGCCGCGACCTGGGCCTGGCGCCGAGTCCGCGTGCGGGCTTTGAGATGACGGTGCTGCGGATGTTCGCGTTTCGCCCGGCCGAAGGCGGCAACGCCGGTGCCCCGGCGGGCGGCGGGGCCGGGCAGGGCCGGGTATCCGGGCCGGCTGCGGCGCGGGCCGCGCTGGGCGATGCGTCCGCGGCGGCGCCGCGGGCGGCCGCACCGGCGCCGGAGGCCGCAATGCTGGCGCGTCCAACGCCGCGTGCGCCGGTCGATGCGGTGCCGATGGCAGCCGCCGGCCAGGGCATCGACGTGCCGCGCAAGGCGCCGCCGGCCGCTCCGGCTGCACCTGCCCCCGAACCTAGCCCTGGGCCGCGTGCCGAGCCGCCTGCGGCGCCCGCGCCGCGCGCCGAACCGGCGCCGCAGGTGGCCAAGCCGTCGATGACGCTCGATGCCGACGGCTGGCTGGACCTCGTGGCCGATCTGCCGTTGCGCGGCCCGGTGCGTGAGTTGGCGGCCAGTGCGGCCTTCGTGGCGCTCGACGGTGATGTGCTCAAGCTGGCGTTGCCCGAATCCGACGAGCACCTGAAGGCGCCGATCATGGTCCACCAGTTGGCGTCTGCGCTGGCCGGGCCGCTGGGCGCGACGCCGCAGATCCGCTTCGAGACGGCGGCCGCGCGCACCGCGCCGACGCTGCATGAGCGCAATGCGCAGCAGCGCGATGCGCTGCAGGCGGCGGCCGAGCAGAATTTCCTCTCCGATCCGGACGTGCAGCGCCTGATGTCGCAACAGGGCGCGCGCGTGGTGCCGGATTCCATTCGCCCCTACGACGAACAAGGACTTTGATGATGCGTGGAAATATCGGCCAGCTGATGCAGCAGGCCCAGAAGATGCAGGAAAACATGCAGCGCGTGCAGGAAGAGCTGGCCAACCTCGAGGTCGAGGGCAGTGCCGGCGGCGGCATGGTCAGTGTCACGCTGACCGGCGCCAAGGCCTGCCGCAAGGTGCGCATCGATCCGTCGGTGCTGTCGGACCCGGAGATGGCCGAAGACCTGATCGCGGCGGCGTTCAACGACGCGTCGAACAAGGTCGATGAGGAATCGAAGGCGCGCATGGCCGGCGCCACCGCCGGCATGCCGCTGCCGCCGGGCATGAAGCTGCCGTTCTAAGACCCGCGGTCTCCAGGGCGGGGCGCCTGGGTGCGCCCCGTTCGCCGAGGCGCACCGCGGTTCACTGCGGCACGCGCATCGTGGCCCTTCCTTCTAGCGTTCATCGCGCATGTCCGCATTGCTGGAACAACTGATCGATGCGTTGCGCGTGCTGCCCGGGGTCGGGCAGAAGTCGGCGCAGCGCATGGCCTATCACGTGCTCGAGCGTGGGCGCGAGGGCGGCGCGCGGCTGGCCGCGGCGTTGGCCGAGGCGGTCGAGAAGATCGGCCACTGCGCGCGGTGCCGCGACTTCAGCGAGACGCCGGTGTGTGCGACTTGCGCCAGCGCGTCGCGCGATGCGCAGACGCTGTGCGCGGTCGAGACGCCGGCCGACCGGCTGGCGATCGAACAGGCCACCGGCTACCGCGGGTTCTACTTCGTGCTGCAGGGCCGGCTGAGTCCGCTCGATGGCATCGGTCCGCGCGAGCTGGGCCTGGATCTGCTGGCCGCGCGGTTGGCCGAGGGCGAGGTGCGCGAGTTGATCATCGCCACCAATCCCACGGTCGAGGGCGAGGCCACCGCGCATTACCTGGCGCAGATCGCGCGCCAGCACGGCGTGCGGCCCAGCCGCCCCGCGCATGGCCTGCCGCTGGGCGGCGAACTGGAGTTCGTCGATCGCGGCACGTTGTCGCATGCGTTCGGCAGCCGCAGCGAAATCGGCGATTCGTGATCCACGCGCGGGGATGCGTTCGGTCTGAGCCGAAGGCGCGACAGCGGTATGCTCTGCGCCATCGCGAATCACGAGTGACGGCTCCATGACCATCTTCCACAAGATCATCCGCCGCGAGATCCCGGCCGACATCGTCTATGAGGACGAGCACCTGATCGCGTTCCGCGACATCGGCCCGCAGGCGCCGGTGCATGTGCTGTTCGTGCCCAAGCAGGATTACGCGACGCTCAACGATGTGCCCGAGGACGCGCCGGAGATCATCGGCCGGCTCGCGCTCGCCGCCGCGCGCTATGCCAAGGCGCAGGGCTTCGACAAGGACGGCTATCGCATCGTCATGAATTGCAATGAGCACGGCGGGCAGACGGTGTACCAGATCCATCTGCACCTGCTCGCCGGCGCGCCGCTCGGGCGCTTCGGCACGCCCGCGTAAGCGCGCGGGCGCGGGCTTACCAGTAGCCCCACCACGGCCAGGGCGCGGGGCGGGTCAGCACGTCGACCGTCTCGCGTACCGGCCACAGGTAGACCACGTCGGCATCGAGGCGCGGGAACCGGTAGTCGTACTCGCCGATCCGGCGGGTGTCGTAGCCGGCGATGCGGCCGGTGAAGGTGACTTCGCGGTTTTTCTCGAACACCGCCGGGTCGTAGAAGCCGGCGCGGCAGGCGATGAAGCGGCCGTTGGTGTCGTCGCTGGCCCAGTACGGGCGGCCAGTCGCGGTGAGCCGGGTGGCGATCATCTCGAAACACGTGGCGTCGGGCCGCGGTTCGACCTGGACGATGCGTCCGCCCCAGCGCACCGCGGTGCCGGTGTAGTCGCCCTGCACGGCGGCATGCGGCGTGGGCGATTCGGCGAAGCCGCCCTGCAGCGGCTTGGGCTGCGAGGCGCAGGCGCCCAGAAGCAGCGCCACGGCGCTGATGGGCAACAGACGGGCGGGGCTCATCGGGAGGTCTCCTTCGCAGCGGGCGTTGCGGTGGGGCGATGCTCGCGCAGGTCGCGCGCCAGCGTGGTGTCGGCCGGGCCCACAGCGTAGCGTGCGGCGACGAAACGGCGGGTGAGTGCAGCCAATGCGACGGCGTCGCCGGTGGCCGGCGCAATGCGCGCCGCCCAGGCCGAGGCGGGCTCGTGCGGCAGGCGGCCCAGGCCCCGGCGGGCATAGCGCCGGCCCAGCCGGTGCCAGGCGCGGAGCACGGGGTCGCGCTCGCGTTCGCTGCGGGCGATCAGCCACCCCATTGCGCCCAGCGCCAGCAGCGCGACGACGGTGAGCAGCACGACCAGGCCGCTCGCGCCCAGGGCGCCGAGGCCGAGCCGTTGCAGCATCGTCTGCTGGCGGTCGGCATCGAAACCGAGCACGAAGTCGTTCCAGCCGCGTCGGGCCCAGTCGCCGAGGTCGAAGATCGGCGCGAAGCGTGCGCCGCCGATGCGTCCGGCCGCGAGGCGGTCCTCGAGCGTGTCGTAGATGCGTTCGGGCGCGACCGCGGCGGTCGGGTCGACGCGCACCCAGCCGCGGCCGGCGAGCCAGACTTCGCTCCAGGCGTGGGCGTCCATGCGCCGTACCAGCCAGTAGTGGCCGTAGGCGTTGCGGCGGCCGCCGACGTAGCCGGTGACCACGCGCGCGGGGATGCCGGCCTCGCGCATCAGCACGGTGAGGGCCGAGCTGAAGTGCTCGCAGAAGCCGGCCTGCTGGTCGAACAGGAAGTCGTCGATCGCGTGCCGGCCGGGCAGCGGGGTGTCCAGGGTGTAGGCGAAATCGCGCTCGATCCAGGCCAGCGCGCGCGCGACCAGCGCCGCGTCGTCGGGGGTGTCGGCGCGCCATTGCCGGGCGAGCGCGCGGGTGCGCGGGTTCAGGCCGGCCGGCACGCGCAGCGCCTCGGTGCGTGCGAGTGCGGATAGCTCGGCCTCAAACTGCAGCGGCGGCGCCGAGCGCAGGCGCCAGCGGCTGACGCTGTCGAGCCGGCGCGGGCTGCGCAGGGTGTAGTCGCGCGTCCCGCGCACGCCGTCGGGCAATGCCGTGGGCAGATCCAGCGCGACCAGCAGGTCGCGGCCGGTCGGTTCGATCACGACCTCGTAGTCCCAGGTCGGCGTGCCGTGGGCGACCAGGTCCGGCGTGGGCGGCGGCTGCCGGCGTGAGCGCGTCCAGGTCCGGCCGTCGTAGTCGGTCAGCGTCGGCCCGCGCCAGTACATCTGCGAGACCGCAGGCTCCGGGCCGGTGAAGGCCGCGCGCAGGGCCGGTGAGTCGTCGGCCAGCAGGTCGAGCCATTGGCCTGCGCCCATCTCGTCCGACAGCCCCGGTGTGGCCGAGGCGCGGTCCGGCACGCCCCACAGGGGCGTGGACAGGCGCGGGAACAACCAGAACACCGCGAGCGCCAGCGGCAGGCCGAGCGCGATCAGCCGCAGCGCGGTCGTCCATCGGCGGCGGTCGCTGTCCGGCGCCAGGCCCGACTCCGCATCCGACAGCGCGAGCAGGGCGACCACCACCAGCAGCGTGCCGGCCAGGCCCAGCAGCAGCGACAGCGGGCCCTGATCCAGCAAGAAGGTGGCGAACGGCGCGAACAGCGCGAAGCCGAGCAGGCTGCGGGCATCGCGCAGCGTGCGCAGCTCGGACGGCTTGACCGCCAGCATCGCCGCGAGCAACGCGCATCCGGTCTCGCGTCCCACCGTGCCGCCGGCCTGGGCGAGCACCCAGCCCAACAGAGCGAGGGCGGCGGCGCCGCGCAGCCAGGCCGGCAGTTGGCGGCGGCCGGAGACCGACGTGACCAGCACGCCCACCGCGGCGACGACGATCGCCACCGGCAGCGCAAGCTGCAACAGCAGCGGCAGCAGGCAGACCGCCGCGGCGAGCAGGGTGCGGCGGCGTCCGCGGTCGTCCAACAGTTGGCCCGTGGCGCGGGTCATGGGCGCTCGGGCATCAATGCGAGCGCGCGCAGGCAGGCCTGGCGGTGGTGCGCACCGCGGTCGGGGCCGAGCGGCGGATGGCCGGGCACGCGCAGCAGCGAGCGCACGCCGTCGCGCTCGGCGGCGTCGACCCAGCGCGCGAGCCGGCCGATGCGTGCCTCGTGAGCGAGGCCGCCCAGCGTCGCCCAGTCGAGCACGACGTCGGTCCCCTGCGGCCGCTCGAACTCGCGCACAACCAGGGCATCGCGCCGGGCCGAGGATTTCCAGGCGATCGCGCGCCGCGCATCGCCCTGGCGCCAGTCGCGCAGGTGATGCAGGTCGTCGCCGGCCGGGTGCAGGCGCGCCTGTGCATCCTCGCCGGCGCCCCGCGGCAGCGGCGGGCCGTGCGGCTCGGGTGTGGGATGCACCAGCAGCCGCACATCGGGGCGCACCCAGGCCCAGGCGCGGGCCAGACCCAGCGGCCGGGTGCTGGAGATGCGGATGCGCGGCGAGGCCATCCAGCCGCGGCGCTGTGTCGGCAGTGTCAGCGTGGCCTCGCCGCCGGTCTCGTCCAGCGACAGCGGCGCGGCGACGGCGTCCTCGCAATCGACCCGCAGGCCGCGGCGCTCGCGCCCTGGCGCTGCGCCCACGTGCACGTGCAGCGACATCGGCCGACCGGCCGGGACCGGCTCGCCGCGCACGGCGCGCACCTCCAGGCCGCTGAGTTGCAGTTGCGTCCACAACAGGCTGGACAGCGTCGCGCCGCCGAGCAGCAGGCACAGCAGCAGCGCCGGGTTGTTGTTGTAGTTCAGCGCGCCGGCCGCCATCGTCGCCAGCAGCGCGATGACGAAGCCGCCGAATGGGGTGGGCAGCACGTAGATGCGCCTGCGGTCGATGCGGACCGGTAGCGCTTCGGCGTGGCGCGGGCGCATCCAGCGTTCGAGGCGGCGGCGCAGACCGGTGGCGGCCATCGCGTCAGTCGACCGGCACGGCCTGCAGGATGCCGGTCGCCAGCGCATCGCCGTCGCCGGCGTCGTCGGCGACCAGCCGGTGCGCGGCGATCAACGGAAACAGCCGCTGCACATCGTCGGGCAAGGCGTGCGTGCGGTCTTCCAGCAAGGCCAGTGCGCGTGCCGCGCGCAGCAGGGCCAGCCCGGCGCGCGGCGACAGGCCGACACGGACGCCGGGGTGGTGGCGGCTGCGCGCGAGCAGCGCCTGCACGTAGTCGATCAGCGCAGGGCTGGCGTGGACGGCGGTGGCGGCGGCACGCATCTGATGCAGGTCGGCTTCCCCCAGTTGCGGCAGCGTGCCGGCGATCAGGACGCGCCGGTCCTCGCCGGCGAGTAGCGCGCGCTCGGCGTCGCGGTCGGGATAGCCGAGGTTGAGCCGCATCAAGAACCGGTCGAGCTGCGAGTCGGGCAAGGGATAGGTGCCCGACAGGTCCACTGGATTCTGCGTGGCGATGACGAAGAACGGGTCGGGCAGGGCGTGCGTGGTGCCGTCGACGGTGACCTGGTGCTCGGCCATCGCCTCGAGCAGCGCGCTCTGTGTGCGCGGTGGCGCGCGGTTGATCTCATCGGCCAGCAGCACGTTCGTGAACACCGGGCCGCCGTGGAACTCGAAGCGCCGCGCGGCGCCGTCGTAGACCGAGACGCCGACGACATCGGATGGCAACAGGTCGGAGGTGAACTGCACGCGCTGGAATCCCAGCCCGACGGTCGCGGCGATCGCGTGCGCGAGCGTGGTCTTGCCCAGGCCGGGCAGGTCCTCGATCAGCAGGTGGCCATCGGCGAGCAATGCGACGAAGGTCATGGTGACCGCGGTCTCTTTGCCGAGCACCAGACGATTGACCTGGGCGCGTGCCGACGACAGGGCGTTGCGCTGTGCGTCGGTTAGCATGGCGCGGGTCGTGGACGGATCGGGCATGCGCGGTCTTCCCTGCGACGTTCTTCTCCGAGTGTAGCGAGGTCGGGTTCAATGCGGCGGATCGAAATGCGCACGGTGTTCATTGCGCTGTGGGTGCTGGTCGTCGCGCTGAAGCTGGCGATCGCGATGCGCTTGCCGCTGTTCGTCGATGAGGCCTTCTACTGGCTCGAGGGGCAGCGGCTGGCCTGGGCGTACTCGGATCTGCCGGGGCTGACCGCCTGGCTGATCCGGCTGGGCACCGAGCTCTTCGGTGATGGACTGCTGGCGGTGCGCCTGCCGTTTGTCGCGATCTCGGCGTTGGTGCCGTGGCTGCTGGTGCGCCTGACCGCGCGTGAGTTCGACGCCGATGTGGCCTGGACCACTGGCTGTCTGGCATTGCTGCTGCCGCTGCTGGGCTCGCTGGGCGTGATGGCGTTGCCCGATGCGGTGCTGGCGCTGGCGACGGTGTTGTGTCTGGACGCCGGCACGCGGCTGCTGCGGGGGGTGACCTACGGCGCGTCGCTGTTGCTTGCACTCGGCCTGGCGCTGGGCGCGTTGAGCCATTACCGCTTCATCGCGGTGATCGCCGTGGGCATCGTCGCGCTGGCATCGCTCCCGTCCGGCCGTCTGGCCCTGCGCGACCCGCGGGTGTGGATCGCGATCGCGTTCGGCGCCGCGGCCTGGGGGCCGTTGCTGGCCTGGAATCTGGCCAACGCCGAGGCCGGGCTGCGCTTCCAGATGGTCGACCGTCACCCGTGGGCGTTCCACCTCGACGGCTGGCAGTTTCTGGTGATCCAGGCGGGGTTGGTGACGCCGCTGGTGTTCGCGGTGCTCGCACTCGCGGCCTGGCGCATGCGCCGCATGCCAGACGACGCCGCGCGGTTTCTTGCGCTGTGCGGCGTGTTGATCGTCGTGGGGTTCTTCGCGCTGGGCTTCGTCGCCGATACCGAGCGCGTCAGCTTCCACTGGCCGCTGCCGGGCTATCTGGCATTGCTGCCGCTGGCCGGCTTCGTGCTGGTCGGCTGGCCGCGCTGGTTGCGGACGCTGACCTGGGTCACGCTGGTCGCCGGCTTCTTGCTGGTCAATGGCTACTACGTCGCGGTGTCGTCGCCACAGGTGCGCGAGCGCGCCACCGCGCTGAAGTGGTATCCGTCGAACTTCGCCGGCTGGGACCAGCTGGCCGATGCGGTGCGCGAGATGCGCGCCGACATGCCCGACGACACGGTGCTGATCGCCGATAACTTCAAGATTGGTGCCGAACTCGGCTTCGCGCTGGGCGATCCGGACATCCGCGTGCTCGATCATCCGCTCAACCGCCATCACGGCCGCGCGCCGCAGCTGCAGCTGTGGGGGCTGCAGCTCGACGATCGCGCCGATTTGGGGGGGCGGCCGGCGCTGGTGGTGGTCGGCGCGACCGACGTGAAGTTCAGCGCGCTGCTCGAGCGCTACCAGCAGCTGTGCGCGCGGCTGGGCAGCCTGCCGGTATCGCGCGTGGTCAACGTCGATCGCGGTGGGCAGCGGTTCCTGCTGCTGCGTCTCGATCGCGACGCCGTGCCGGATGCCGCGTGCGTGTCGCCGGTCGTGGCGCATGTCGATGCACCGACACCGGGCGCGCGCGTGGCGGGGCAGGTCGAGGTATCCGGCTGGGCGATCAAGGACGTGACCGGTGTCGAATCGGTCGTCGTGACCCTGGATGGGGCGCCCGTCGCCACCGCCCGCTATGGGCTGCGCAACGCGTTCGTCGGCGGCTTCCTGCGGGGCCGGTCGCGCGATCCCGGGCAGCCGGACATCGCCTTCACCGCGACGCTCGATCTGCGCGACCGGCCGCCGGGCCTGTACTGGCTGGGGCTGGAGATCGTCGGTCGCGACGGCTCGGTCGAGCGCTGGGCCGAGCAGCCACTGCGCGTCGCCGCGCCTGAGTGATCGCAGGCGCCGGCAGCGCCTGGCTTGAGTCGGCGGGCGTCGCGGACGAGAATCGGGAGTCCGGCCGCGTCGCGGTCGTCGACAAGGCCGCATCATGCACAACCTCCGCGTTTCCATCGTCCAGGGCGCCACGATCTGGCACGATCCGGAGGCCAATCGCGATTACTACGGCGGCCTGATCGCGCCATTGCGCGGTATCAGCGATCTGGTGGTGCTGCCCGAGACCTTCACCAGCGGCTTCAGCAACGACGCGATCGAACGGGCCGAGGACATGGACGGGCCCACCGTGGCCTGGATGCGCGCGCAGGCGGTCGCGCTCGATGCGGCCGTGACTGGCAGCGTGCAGCTGCGCGACGGCGATGGCGTCTACAACCGCATGCTCTGGGCCACGCCCGATGGCGAACTGCAGTGGTACGACAAGCGGCACCTGTTCCGCTACGCCAACGAGCACAAGCGCTACGCGCCGGGCCGGGCGCGGCTGACGGTCGAACTCAAAGGTTGGCGGATCAATCCGCAGGTTTGCTACGACCTGCGCTTTCCGGTGTTCTGCCGTAACCGCTTCGATGTCGAGCGCCCGGGACAACTGGACTTCGACCTGCAGTTGTTCGTGGCGAACTGGCCGGCGGCGCGTGCTTATGCGTGGAAGACGCTGCTGCGTGCACGTGCGATCGAGAACCTGTGCTACGTGGTGGGCGTCAACCGCGTCGGCCGCGACGGCAACGGTCTGGACTACAGCGGCAACAGCGCCGTGCTCGATTTCCTTGGCACCCCGCTGAGCGAATGCACGGACGCCGAAGTCGTTTCGACCACGACGCTGCTGGCCTCGGAACTGGCCGCGCATCGCGAACGCTTCCCGGCGATGCTCGACGCCGACCGCTTCGAGATTCTCGACGCCTGACCTTCGCGAGCGCCCGTTAAGAAGGCGATGCCACGCAAGTTGAGGAGATGGCAGGAGGCTTCTAGCGTGAATGCCCGGCGCTCTTCGCCTCCCCCGTACGCGGGGGAGGCCGACGCGCAACGCGCGTCGGGAGGGGGCGGGGGCTTTGCCTGGAAAGCTGCCCCCACCCCAAC
>NZ_JBDJMI010000029.1:0-41645 GCF_039673825.1 Luteimonas sp. TWI662
GAATCACCTCCCCCGCTCGTGGGGAGGTCTGTGCGCACCGCGCGCCGGGTGGGGGCAAGCGCTTGTCGCGGAACGCGGCCCCCATCCCAGCCTTCCCCCGTAAAAAACGGGGGAAGGGGCCAAAAGCCCTCATCGCGCGAAAACACATCCCCGCCTGAGGCGGTGCGCGGAATCACCTCCCCCGCTCGCGGGGAGGTCGGTGCGCACTGCGCGCCGGGTGGGGGCAAGCGCTTGTCGCGGACAGGGCCCCCATCCCAGCCTTCCCCCGTAAAAACGGGGGAAGGGGCCAAAAGCCTTCATTGCACGAGAACACCTCGACCGCCTGAGAGGATGCGCGGAATCACCTCCTCCGCTCGAGGGGAGGTCGGTGCCGAAGGCGCCGGGTGGGGGTAAGTGCTTGTCGCGGAACGCGGCCCCCATCCCAGCCTTCCTCCGTAAAAAACGGGGGAAGGGGCCAAGCGCGGAATCACCTCCCCCGCTCGCGGGGGAGGTCGGCGCGCAGCGCGCGCCGGGTGGGGGCAAGCGCCGTCAGCGTTCCGCGATCGACACCAGCGGCACGCGCTTGACGCCGCACAGCAGCCGGTACGCACTCGTCTGGCTGCGCGCGACGACCTCGCCGGCCGGGACCTGGCGGCCCCACAGTTCGACACGACTGCCGACGCCGGCTTGCGGATGCTCGGTCAGGTCGACGGTGAGCATGTCCATCGACACTCGGCCGATCAGCCGGCCCGGCCGCCCGTCGATCGCGACCGGCGTGCCGGCGACGGCGAACTGCGGATAGCCGTCCGCATAGCCCATTGCCACCACGCCCACACGCGTGGGCTGCGGTGTGACGAACGTGCCGCCGTAGCCCACGGGCTCGCCGGCTGGCAGCTCGCGCACGGCGATGACCTGCGATTCGAGCGTCATCACCGGCTGCAGCTGCGCCGCGGCCGGATGGCCGGGCGCGAACGGCGACGCGCCATACAGCATCAGCCCCGCACGCGCCCAGTCGCCGCGTGCCTGCGGCCAGGCGAGCAGGGCGGGGGAGTTGCACAGGCTGGTCTCGCCCGGCAGGCCGGCGGTGACCGCGGCGAACGTCGCGATCTGCTCACGCGTGCGCCGCTGGTCGGGTTCGTCGGCGCGCGAGAAGTGGGTCATCTTCACCAGGCGGCCGACCTGCGGCAGGGCGTGCAGCTGCTGCCAGGTGGCGGCATAGGCGGCCGGATCGATGCCGACCCGATGCATGCCCGAGTCGAGCTTGAGCCACACGTCCAGCGGCCGCGGCAGCGAGGTGCGCGCGAGTGCCTCGACCTGCCAGGACGCGTGGACGACCATCCATAGATCGTGCTTCGCGACCAGCGGCAGCTCGTCGGCGGCGAGCACGCCCTCCAGCAGCAGGATCGGCGCGGTGATGCCGGCTTCGCGCAACGCCAGCGCTTCTTCGAGGAACGCGACCGCGAACCCGTCGGCGTCGCTCGACAGTGCCTGCGCGCAGCGCACCGCGCCATGGCCGTAGGCATCGGCCTTGATCACCGCCAAGGTCTTGCCGCCACTGAGGCGGCGGGCGAGTCGGTAGTTGTGGCGCAGGGCGTCGAGGTCGATCAGCGCGCGAGCGGGGCGCATTGCGGTGTCCTTGCTGCGGGGGAAATCAGCGCGCCATTGTCGCGCCTGCGACGCTGCGCGTGTCCGACCGCGACGCAGTGTCCCGCGCGTGTCCGTAGCGGGAGAGGTCGAGTCCGTCGCCGCGGATCGCGGTCGGTTGCATCGCCATCAGGTCGGCCAGGTAGCGGCCCGAGCCGCAGGCCATCGTCCAGCCCAGCGTGCCGTGCCCGGTATTGAGGAACAGGTTGCGATAGCGGGTGGCGCCGACCACCGGCGTGCCGTCGGGCGTGGCCGGTCGCAGGCCGGTCCAGAAGTCGGCTGCCGCGAGGTCGCCGCCGTGCGGGTACAGGTCGCCGACCACTTTTTCCAGCGTCGCGCGCCGGCGCGGATCCAGGCGCATGTCGAAACCGGCGACCTCGGCCATGCCGCCGACGCGGATGCGGGTGTCGAAGCGGGTGATCGCGACCTTGTAGCTTTCGTCGAGCACCGTGGAGACCGGCGCCATCGCCGGGTCGCGGATGGGGATCGTCAGCGAATAGCCCTTGAGCGGATACACCGGCACGTCCAGGCCCAGGGGCCGCAGCAGGGCCGGCGACCAACTGCCCAGCGCCATGACATAGCGGTCGAAGCGTTCCAGGCGGCCATCGATGCGCACGCCGTCGATCCGGTCGCCGCTGCCCTCGATGCGCTCGATCGTCTGCCCGAAGCGGAATGTCACGCCCGCGTCCCGGGCCAGTTCGGTCAGCCGCTCGGTGAACAGCCGGCAGTCGCCGGTCTGGTCGTCGGGCAGGCGCAGCGCGCCGGTCAGGCGGTCGGCGACGCTGGCCAACGCCGGTTCCACGCGCGCGATGCCGGCGCGGTCGAGCAGCTCGTAGGGCACGCCGGCCTGGTCGAGCACCGCGGTGTCGCGCCCGGCGTGGTCGAGCTGCGCCTGGGTGCGGAAGACCTGCAGCGTCCCCAGCTGGCGTTCCTCGTAGGCGATGCCGGTCTCGGCGCGCAGCGCGTCCAGGCAGTCGCGGCTGTACTCGGCCAGCCGCACCATCCGTTCCTTGTTCACCGCGTAGCGCGCGGCAGTGCAGTTGCGCAGCATCTGCGCCAGCCACAGATACTGCTGGGGATCGGAGGTGAGCCGGATCGCGAGCGGCGCGTGACGTTGCATCAGCCACCGGATCGCCTTGAACGGCACGCCCGGCGCCGCCCATGGCGACGCATAGCCGGGCGAGAGCTGTCCGGCGTTGGCATGGCTGGTCTCGCAGGCCGGACCATGCGCCCGGTCGACCACCGTCACCTCGAATCCGGCACGCGCCAGATACCAGGCGCTCGTCACGCCGATCACACCGCTCCCCAGCACCACCACGCGCATGTGCGCCACTCCGCAAGACATTTCGCCGACGCAGGGCGCGACCGGCACGCAATCCGCGCAGTATAGTGGCGGCCCGATAGGCGATTCCGCTGTTTTGAGGCGTGGTTCATGGCGGATTGTCCTGTCGCGCATCGCTCTTGCCCGGAGTTTTCATGCCCGTCCCGCGCACCCCCCGCAGCCGCCCGCTCGACCGCATCGACGCGCGCATCCTGCGCATCCTGCAGGCGGATGCGCGCATCTCGTTTACCGAGCTCGGCGAACGGGTCGGCCTGTCGACGACGCCGTGCACCGAACGCGTCCGCCGGCTCGAGCGCGAGGGTGTGATCCAGGGCTACCACGCCCGGCTCGATCCGGCGCGGTTGAAGGCTGGCCTGCTGGTGTTCGTGCAGATCGGCCTGGCCTACAAGTCGGCCGACATCTTCGAGGAGTTCCGCCGCGCGGCCCTGCGCGTGCCCAACGTGCTCGAATGCCACCTGATGTCGGGCGATTTCGACTACCTGATCAAGGCCCGCATCCCGGAGATGGCCGCTTATCGCGAACTGCTCGGCAACAGCCTGCTGACGCTGCCGCATGTGCGCGAATCGCGCAGCTACATCGTAATGGAGGAAATCAAGGAGACACTGGCGCTGGCGATCCCCGACTGAGATGGCAGGCGGCGCGTCCGCCCACCATTTCACGGACGCCGCACCGCGCGCCATGGCCCGCCTCCGCTGCCCCCGCTGCCTGCGCCCGGTCTCGCATTGCCTGTGTGCGTGGATCCCTGATCTGCCCAGTCGCAGCCGGGTTCTCGTACTGCAGCATCCCGACGAGGCCGCGCATCCGCTCAACACCGCGCGGCTGGCCGCGCTTGGCTTGCGCCAAGCCACGCTGTGGGTGGGCGAGCGCTTCGCCGAACTGCCGGCCTGGCTCGAGACGCCCGGCGTGCGTGCGCTGCTGCTGTTTCCGGGCGAGGCCGCCGTCGATCCCGAGGCCTGGACAGCGGCAGGCGAGGGCACGCAGACACTGCTCGTCGTTCCGGACGGCACCTGGCGCACCGCCCGTCGCCTGCTGCGCCTGAACCCTGCGCTCGCCGCGCTGCCGCGGCTGGCCCTCGCGCCGGACCGGCGCTCGCGTTATCGCGTGCGCCGCGCCCGCGAACCGCATGCCCTCGCAACCGTCGAGGCGATCGCCGCCGCGCTCGACCTGCTCGAGCCTGGCGGCGGCTTCGAGGCGCTGCTCGCACCGTTCGACGCGATGGTCGACGGGCAGATCGCGGCGCAGGCAACGCGGGAGGCGGGCGGGGCGGGGGTGTCGGCGGATACCGAGGCTACGGGCGAAGCCGGGGCTCCGGAAAGATAAGTCGTGGACGGCGCATGACGTGGGGCGTTCTGCCCGCACGCGTATTGATGCGGAGACGTCATCGCGCCAGCCCCGTGCCCCCACCCGCCACGCTGCGCGTGTCGACCTCCCCCACGCGTGGGGGAGGTGACCATGCGACGCGGCGTCGCTGACGTCTTACCGCGCGCTGGGACGAACAATGCGCCGACCCGCGGCTTACTTAAGGCGCGCACGACTAGTCCTTCCCCCGCTTGCGGGGGAAGGTTGGGATGGGGGGGCTTTTCGCTCTTCGCTGCACGGTTCGCGCACGCCTTGAAACCGCGCAGCAATGGCATGCTTGCCGACTGTTCTCGCCTTGATGGATCCGCCGATGTCCCTCCCGCTCTCCGACCAGATCGTCCTCGTCACCGGTGGCGCCCGCGGCCTGGGGGCCGCGATCGTGCGCGCGTTCCTGGGCCAGGGCGCGCGCGTGGTGGTCAATCATTTCCGCAGCGCTGCGGCCGCGCAGGCGCTGCAGGACGAATTCGGCCCCGAGCGCGCGCTGGCGCTGCGGGCCGATGTCACCGATCCCATGCAGGTCGCCACGTTGTTCGAGCAAGCGCGCGTCCGGTTCGGTGCGCCGGTGACCACCGTGGTCAACAACGCGCTCGTCGATTTCGCGTTCGACGGCGATGCCCGCCCGCACGGCGAGTCGATCGATTGGACGCGGTTCTCTGCCCAGTTCGAAGGCAGCGTGCGCGGGGCGCTCAATACCCTCCAGGCCGCCGTGCCCGGCATGCGCGCGCGTGGGTTCGGGCGTGTGATCAACATCGGCACCAACCTGTTCCAGAACCCGGTCGTGCCGTACCACGACTACACAGCCGCCAAGGCCGCGCTGCTCTCGCTCACGCGCACGATGGCCGCCGATCTCGGCCCGCACGGCATCACCGTGAACATGCTCTCCGGCGGCCTGCTGCGGACCACCGATGCGAGCGCCGCAACCCCCGAGGCGGTGTTCGACCTGATCGCGGCCAGCACGCCGTTGCGCCGCGTGACCACGCCGGGCGAATTCGCCGACGCGGTGCTGTTCTTCGCCTCGCCGTGGGCGCGTGCTGTCACCGGCCAGAACCTCGTCGTCGACGGCGGCCTGGTCAAGGACTGATCGGTCGCGGCCGATGCGACCGCCCTCGCGCACGCTGCCGCGACGGCGACACACAACCGGTGCACACTGCAGCCGGGGATCCGCCAAGGCCGGTGGCAGGCATCGGCCGCGTTCGACGCAGGCACGCAGGAGGCAGCATGGCGACCACGACGACCCGCGCCGGCAAGGCGCCTCGGACGACAGCGGCGACGCCGCGGCTGTTCGACGCCCGGCCCGACACCGCCGACTTCCGCGACCGCATGTTCGAGCCCACGCTGGTCGACGTGCCCTCGGAGATGCCGCTCGCGCACTTCCTCGCGCTGAAGGTCCCCGTGCTCGACCAGCGCAGCGACGGCGCCTGCACCGCCTACGGCCTGGCCACCGTGGCCCACACGCTGCTGCGCCGCCGCCGGCCCGAGCCGGTCACCCGGCGGGTGAGCACGCGCATGCTCTACGACATGGCACGCCGCTACGACGAATGGGAGGGCGAGGACTACACCGGCTCGAGCTGCCGGGGCGCGATGAAGGGCTGGCACCGCCACGGCGTCTGCGCCGAAGAGTGCTGGCCGGCCCGCCCCGGGCCGCTGCACGAGGTCTACACCGAGGAACGCGCCCGGGCCGCGCAGGAGCACCCGCTCGGCGCCTACTACCGCGTCAACCACAAGGACCTGGTGGCGATGCACGCCGCCTTTGCCGAGGCCGGCGTGCTCTACGCCTCGGCGGCCGTGCACGACGGCTGGCTGGCGCCGCCGGCCACCGGCGTCATCACGTGGGCCGAGCAACCGATCGCCGGCTGGCATGCGTTCGCGATCGTCGGTTACGACCGTGACGGCTTCTGGCTGCAGAACTCCTGGGGCACGCGTTGGGGCCGGCGCGGCTACGGCTGGGTGAGCTACGACGAGTGGCTGCAGCGCGGCACCGACGTCTGGGTGGCGCGGCTGGCCGTGCCGGTGCGCCTGCAACGCGTCCAGGCCACGGCCACCAGCAATTCGTTCCTGGCCCGCCAGTCCAACAGCTATGCCCAGGCCGACCTGCGCCCGCACATCGTCGGCCTCGGGAACGACGGCCGCCTGCGCACGACCGGCCGCTTCGGCACCGGCCAGGAGGCGGTGCGCAACCTCGTGCGCGACGACCTGCCGCGCATCACCCGCGACTGGCCCAAGAAGCGCATCGCGCTCTATGCGCACGGCGGCCTGGTACCCGAGGAGGCCGCCATCCAGCGCGTCGCCGACCTGCGCGAGCTGATGCTGCCGCAGCAGGTCTACCCGCTGTGCTTCGTCTGGAAGACCGGCTTCTGGAGCACGCTGGGCAACCTGCTGCGCGATGCCGTGCGCCCGCGCACCGAGGGCCTGATGGACCGTGCCAAGGGCCTGCTGCTCGACCGCGTCGACGACACCATCGAGCCGCTGGCCCGCGCCCTGGGCGGCAAGGCGCTGTGGGACGAGATGAAGGAGAACGCCCTGCTGGCGACCAACGCCGTTGTGCGCAGTGGCGATGCGATCACCGAAGCCGGCGGCGCGGCCCAGGTCGCCCGCCTCCTGGGCGAATGGATGCAGGCCGACCCCGACGTCGAACTGCACCTGGTCGGCCACAGCGCCGGGGCCGTGCTGCTGGCGCCGCTGGCGCAACTGCTGACCAGCGACGGCCGCGTCGAAGACGGCCCGGCGGCCGCGATGCAGGGCATCGACCAGCGCATCGCCAGCCTCACGCTATGGGCGCCGGCGATGACCATGGCCCTGTTCGAGCAGACCTTCCTGCCGGCGCTGCGGAACGAACGCATTGGCCACGCCGCGCTGTTCACGCTGACCGACCGTGCCGAGCAGGATGACCATTGCGCACGCATCTACAACAAGTCCCTGTTGTACCTCGTGGCCCATGCCTTCGAGGTGCGTGCGCGCAGTTGGGTGCGCAGCGAGCATCGCCATGGCACGCCATTGCTGGGCATGGCTCGCTTCATCGAGGCCCATTCGGGCATCCGCGACCTGCTGGCCACCGATCGGCTGGACTGGATCCAGTCCCCGGCCCGCGAGCCGCCCGCCAGCGTCGCCGACGGCAGTGCGGCGACCCGGCACGGCGACTTCGACAACGACCCCGAAACCCTGCAGGCCACCGTGTGCCGCATCCTCGGCCGCCGCGACGGCCGCGCCCCGGTGCGCATCCATCGGACCGAGTCCGGGCTGGAGGACACCCGCAACCGGCTGTGCGAGGCGTTGGATACTGCGCCGGTGCGGCGCTAGACGAGAGCGGGGCGCATCACCGCGTCGCTCCTCGGAGGCCGGCGATGCTCAAGGCGCCTCGAGCTGGGATCGCGGCGGCGAGAACATCGTGTTCGCGCACGGCGACCTGCCGAGCTGGACGAGTTGCAGGCTGCCCAGAGCCGCGGCGTGCCGCACCACGGCCGCCAGCCAACGGATCTCGAACTGCGAGCCGATGCACGCGCCGGGGCCCGCCGAAAAGGGCATGAACGCCGCCGGCCGCGGGTCCTCCTGCCAGCGCTGTGGCGCGAAGGCGCGTGCATCGGGCCAGGCGTCACGATGCCGATGCAGGACGAACACCGGAATCACCAGGTCGTCATCGCGCAGCGCCTTGACCGGCCCGACCTGATGGTCCTTGAGCACGCGCCGGCCATGCGCCGAGGCCGGCGGCCACAGCCGCAGCAGTTCCAGTGCGACATGCTCGGGCTTGCAAGTGAACACACGGGCACGCGCCTCGGCGGAGGTGTCGATGCCGGCCACCGCGTCCATGTGCAACACGCACGCGAGCCACGCCAGCATGACGCCCGACGCGCCGACCACCGACAGCACGGCGTGCAGATAGACCTCGCCGCGCGCGGCTCCCGTCAGCACACCATCGGCGCGCAACACCGCCGGCAGCTCGGCATCGCAGGTCGTGAGCATCGCCGCGACCCGCGACGCCAGTCCTTCGGCGCGTGCACGCTGGGCAGCATCGAGTTGCCCGCCGACGAGCTTGGCGTGGAAGACATCGCCGATGTACGCCCGGACCGCGGCCGCCAGTTCGGGATTGCAGTCGAAGCCCAGCATGCTGGCGACCGAATCGAGCGCCGCCAGCAGGGCAGCGCGATGCAGATCCCCCGAGGCCGCCGCGAGCGCCACGACCGCCACACGCGCTGCCGCATCGACATCGTGCCGGGCAGCGACGCCGTGCAGCCAGCGGTTGAGTTCGGTGACGGTGGCGGCCGGCACCCGCTGCTTGTCGCCGAACTGCCACACGCTCGGCTCGCGCGCCAGGCAGTTGTCGCTGTCGAGCAAGGCCCGACGCGCCAGCGCGGCATCGCAGACCACCACATCACCGATCCAGGCGCGGTAGACCGGGCGGCGTTCGCACTTGCGCAGCAACGCCTCCATGCGCCGCCAACCGGCGTCGTCGGCGACGCGGCCGCCCAGGAATCGGCCCACGACGGGGAGCTTGTCGAGCATGGATGTCCTTCTCCATAAAACAAACGCCGCGCAGCACGAAGCTGCGCGGCGCAGTGTCGACGCGCGACTCAGCCCAGATAGATATTCGGCCAGAGGTAGGCGTACTTCCACACGGCCTTCTGGCGGCCAGACCCGGTACGCAGCACCGAACGCACGAAACGCTTCATGATCCTGTCTCCTTGTGTCGTCATGAGATCGAGAACAACGGGGAAAACCGCCGATACGACCGCAAACCGACCGCGGAACAGACCGACACCCGTTGCGTTCCTACTGTCCTAGCGCGAACCGATGCGTCTGCGCATCTTCCCCCACAAGCGCCGCGATCCGCGCCGGCAGTCTAGGCACAGTTTTTGGTTGCGTGCAATCGCTGGCCGCGCTGTTGGTCTAAAGGGGGCAGCCCCGCCATGGCAGTGCGCCGGGCGGACAATGCGCGCAGCGGCGTCGAGACGGACGAGTCGCGGGACATTCGAAGGTCTTACAAAGAAGCCCCGCACGAAGCGGGGCTGCTCACTTGCCGGAGTGCTTGCCCGTCAGGGGGCGCCAAGCGCCATCCGGGCGATGTAACCCGACCGGCTTTCGCCGGCCGCCCGGGCCCGCTCGTCGAGCCGATGCAGCACGCGGCGCGGAATACTGATATTCACCCGCTCGATTCGATCGTCGAGCGCGGCGGGATCGACCTTGACGAAGCCGAACGTCCAGCCCGAGTAATCGTCCTCGTTCGCCCAGCGCGCCACTGTGGAGGGGGCAGGAATCTCCATGCCCTGATCGATGGCGGCCTCGATCCAGTGATGGATCGCCTCTTCAGCATGGGTCATGGCGTCGTCGATGGTGTCGCCGGCCGAAAAACAGCCGGGGAGATCGGGAACGACAACGCCAAACGCCGTGCTGTCATCGCCCGGTTCGATTGCGATTGGATAGCGCATAGGGCCTCCTCAGATACCTGCGGCCTTCTTCAGTTTCGCCACCAGTCCCCGGCCGAGGTCTTTCTTGGGGTGTGGGATCGAGAGGGGGTAATGACCCGGCTTGGTGAAGATGTGGTGCGAACCGCTGATCCGATCCAGCGTCCAGCCCGCAGCTTCCACCGCCTTGATGAGGTCTCCGCTCTTCATGGATGTGTATCCTACACACTGCAACGCTTCGGTCAATCAGCAACAGCCGATGGGCCGCCTGCGCATTCAGCGAGCCTCCAACGACGCCCGCAACGCCGTCGCCAGCGCCGCGTCGCCGCTAACCAGATCGGTCCAGCGCAGCAGCAGCCCATTGCGCTTGCCCTTGGGCACCAGCTTCAGGCCGTCCGGGTCGATGGTCAGCACGTAGGGCGCGTCGTCGATCTGCACTTCGCGCTTGATGGGCTTGTCGAGTGGGGTCATGGCGGACTCCAATGGGGATATCGACTCCCGACGCTACGGCGCGCAGCCTCAACGGACAGGGATGGCCGGGCCGGACAGTCTCAGGGAAATGCCTTTACGGCGGCGCATTGAGACAGTTCTTACTTTAGACTTAACCATCACCACGCCCAAGGAAGAACGCGTGCGTCATTCATACGTATCGGCCAGAGCGGGGAGCAAACTTCATTGCCAACCCTGGGCCGGGCAGCTTCGCTGTCGACACTCTCATCCGCCTCGTGGGGAGGAGGCGGCCTATAGAGGAGTTCGAGACCATCAGCGAGCGGGGCGGCCTGCTGGGCGTCTTAGGCACTGTGGTCCAGCGCTGCAAGATCCAGAAGCGTCTATGGTCTGCGAGCATTAGAAGCAACACGGCGCTTTGCTTCTGGTGGAAGTGAAATGTTCCTGCCTAGAGAACGCTATGGCGAAGTCGCTACCGGGATCGAGCTGATTCGATCTATCTATGTTGGCGGGAGAGCATCAGCGAGATAATTAATATGGTAACGGAGAGTTAATGAAGCTGATATCGCTTAGGGTTACGAAAGCATTCGGGTATCTGCCCATTAGGGTGGATTTCAATGAGGACGTGACCTTCCTAGTGGGGCCCAATGGTAGCGGAAAGACCACTGCGCTCAGAATAATTCATGCAATTCTTGGCCCTGCTTTTGAAGATCTTTACTCAATATCTTTTGAAGCGGCAAATATTATGCTGGATGATGGGAGTAGAACGCGTAATATTGAAGTTAGGAGAAAGAAAGGAATTGTAATTACTGTTGATGGGATTGATGAGTCACTTGAACTGCCTGAAATAGACGTGGATAGGATTGATTCATTGCGACCGTCTTCATCGCGCTCTGGAAGCATTATGGAGATGACTAGGTCGAAGCTTATGTCATCTCGTGTTTTTGAGTATCTGCATAAACTAACTTCGCCAATGTTCTTGGGCCTTGACCGCAGGCTTCTGGCGGGTGAGGGTGAAGATGAATTCTTAGATTATGAGCGGCAGCGGCACGTAAGAAATCCGATGGATCGTCGAGGTTATCGGAATTCAGCCGGAGGTGGTATTTATGATGTGCATAGCTTGGCGCAAGAGGCTTACCGAAGATTTCGGCGCTCTCAGGAAACTATGACTGGCCGGCTTCGTCGGGAAGTAATGCTGTCCGCCTTCAAGTACACGGAAGTTAACGACTTTGGACGGATGCTGAACTTCGACTCTCGCGTTCTTCTTGGTAGGCGTGAGGAAATTGGACATGCCTTGGAGAACTTGGGTATTAGCGGTCCTGAGGTCACCAAGCAGCTTAATGACTTTTTTAGTCGCTTAGAGAAGCTTTTTCGGAAGAAATCGGATTCTGGTGGTTTCGAAGTCGAGATGCTGACGAATAAAGCGCAGATTGAGCGGATTGAGCAGCTAATAAGATTAATCGATGA
Source organism: Luteimonas sp. TWI662 (assembly GCF_039673825.1). Classification (NCBI taxonomy): domain Bacteria; kingdom Pseudomonadati; phylum Pseudomonadota; class Gammaproteobacteria; order Lysobacterales; family Lysobacteraceae; genus Luteimonas; species Luteimonas sp. TWI662. The sequence goes on from NZ_JBDJMI010000029.1 coordinate 11,635, forward strand.
GCATAAGTCATCAACAGAGCAGGCTTATTCTCAGATAAACAGCTTTATTACCACAATAAATTCTTTTCTTTCTGATACGCGGAAAGAGATAGAGGTCGATCAGGTGGGTGCTCTGAAAGTTGTAAGGCCTGATAAAGTTAGGGTGGGGATCGAAGGGCTTTCATCGGGTGAAAAGCAGCTTCTAGTGATATTTGGCCATCTGTTTTTTAATCGATTTGGAGCGCGTAGTAACGTATTTATTATTGACGAACCAGAGCTTTCACTTCACCTTCGTTGGCAGGAAATGTTTGTCGAAAGGGCGGTTCGAGCCAGCCCTAACGCACAGCTGGTGCTCGCGACGCATTCGCCGGAAATAATATCGTCAATGAAATCAAGATCGATTAATCTGGGGATTAAATAAATGCTTGAGAGGAGCGCGAATGCTAAGTTCGCCAAGGCGGCATTCTATGAACATATTAATGATATTGACGTTTATGTTGAAGATACGTGCGATGCAACAATAAAAATAATTTCTATCTTGTTGGGGCGTGCTTTAGGTGGACAGGTTCGGCTCTCTCAAGTATTTCCACTTGGCGGTAAGGCTGCTCTCATTGACAAGTGCTGGCAGGATCAGGATGAGGAGGGTAGGAGGAGGGTGTTTGTGGTTGATGGAGATTTTTCCATCTGGAGCTGTTATAGCTATGTGCGATTAAAGAGATTATTTGTACTGCCTCGTTACTGTGTGGAAAACTTTCTTTTTGATCACAACGCAATTGTTTCTGTTTTATTTGACGAGATTTCCGGGAAAGATGAAGAGCAGCTGAGGCTGCTTCTTGATTTTGATTCTTGGGCTGCGGCTATTGCCCCGCTGCTGGAAAAGCTCTTTATCTCCTACTCGGTTTCTCACCGATTTGCGCCGGAATTGCCAACGACTGGTCGGTCGGTGAAGGACTTTGTTAGGGATGGTTCGGCGTTGCTGGATGAGGTCAAGGTAGATAGGGTGGTAAGTGAAATTCGTGATCGAGTGGATATCGTTCATGGGGTTGGGTTCTTTGATCGTGCCTTTGGCGAAATCTCAGCTTCGCTTTCTAAGCCAAAATTTTCCGATGGAGTTTCTGGAAAAGATTATCTTTTACCGCTTCTTCTTCTTCGTTCCAGAACTTTATCTAAAATAAATTCGACGAGCGCATCAATTGGCTTTCGCCTTGCGCAGCGCTGTCCTGTAGATGATCTTGAGTCAATTCGGAATTATGTTGATATTTAAATGTGAGCGATAACGGCGTCGCGTTTGATTGTCGTCAATAAACGGGGTAAGTTTCACTTGTCTAAGATGAAGCCGCGCCAGCGGCAACGTAGGCCAGTCAGGGGGCGGCATGCGACAGGGGCTTAGGCGGGTGGCGCATCGTCGGGACGATGCGCTGGCAGGGGTGCGGTGGGACCGGCTGGAGCATCTGCTCGCCGCGCACTATCGCCACGCGGGTTATCAGGTCGCACACGTGGGGACGGGCGCGGCGGTTGGCCGGTTCGATGGCGGTGTCGATCTGGAGTTGCGGCGTAATGGGCGACTGCTGCTGGTGCAGGTCAAGCACTGGAACGCCTACAAGGTGCCGCACAACGACGTGCATCAACTGATCGGCGTGATGGTCAACGCCAGGGCCGATGGGGCCATTGTCGTGACCAGCGGTGAGTTCACCCGTGCCGCGATTGAAGCCGCCGCCCGCAACGGGCATGTGCAACTGATCGACGGCGACGAACTCCGCGCCATGCTCGGCCCACTGCCGGACGCAGCGCCTGCCGCAACCCGCGCCGTCGGCACGCAGGCCGCCCAGGTCGGCGAGCACCTACTGAATGCCGCACTAAGTCGCGCTGTGCCTGCTGGCCGTAAGGCCGCGACGTCGTATGCCAAAGCCACCGGCATGGCGCTTTTGCTTAAGTTCGCAGCGTTGTGCTTCCTCTTGCTGGTTGGACATCAAGTGATCCAAGGCCTGAGCCGGAACTTGAACCTGAGCCTCCAGAACGTCGAGCGATCTGCCGTCGTCGGGCCGGCGCGTTACGAAGCGTCGCCACCGAAGGTGCCATCTCGGGCAGTGGCTACGTCGGTGCCTGCAGTTCCCAACTTCTGTATCGAACGCGACCCTCGCACAGGCATGACCGTCGATCGCTGCGTCGAACACGCTACGCGTTCGAAGCCGACGGCCGCAGAAGTCCGTGAGTCACAACGTAAGGCGGATGCCGCAATGGATGTGCTGCGACATTCCACGCCGGAGATGTGAGTGCCTCGCTTGGTAGCGCGTCGGCTAGGTCGAAACGCTGTGACCGATACGTTTTGCGTTTGCTCTGCCCCTAGCGCTTTAGCGCGCCAATGAGGAAGGAGGTTTTATGGGATGGATGATGTTCTTGTTGGCTCTGATCGCTCTGGCAGTTCTGATGCTGATGCGAAGGCGTGAATCCGCACAGGCCGCTCAGTCTGCACGAGAAGTTGATGCTCGATACAGGTCTGCCGAGGCAGCTTGGCGACTCGCCAACGAAGCACTGATGGCTGAGAACAGCAGCCTGCAGATTTTTCGGGATGTACGGGATGCCTCAGTTGAAGCTTCTCGACTTCGCAGCGAGGCAAGTGCGGCGCTCGCGGCCGCTGAACAGGAGGCTGGCAATATTCGAGACAAGGCGCTCGCAGATGCGCAGTCAGTTCGGGACGAGGCAAGTCGGGAATCTGAAGAGCTACGACGCGTCGCCCGTCAGGGTAACGCCGAGGCTCGGCAGAAGGCGGAAGCACTGATCAAGGATGCAAACGATCGCGCTGCTCGTTTGATCATCGACGCAGAGGTGCGCGCCGATGAAATTGCGGGCGATGCTTATAGGGCATTGAAGGACGTCCAGAAGATCGAGCAAGCCGCGATCGCGATGCGGAACGTGATTGAGGGGTATGGAGACCGATACCTACGGCCCACGTACAGTTTGCTGGATGAACTGGCAGACGATCTGAGCTTTGACGAGGCAGGTCGAGAGTTGAAGAAAGCTCGTGCCAATACCCGGAGCATGATCGAGTCTGATCGTGCGGCAGTTTGCGAGTACGTTGAGAGGAATCGTCGCGAGACCGCTGTGCGATTCGTACTGGACGCTTTCAACGGAAAGGTAGACACCATCCTTAGCCGAGTGAAGTCAGACAACGCAGGCACGCTCGAACAGCAGATCCACGATGCGTTTGCGTTGGTGAATCACAATGGCAATGCATTCCGCGCAGCCCGTATCACACCCGAGTTTCGTGACAGCCGGTTGTCAGAGTTGAAGTGGGCGGCGGCAGCGACTGCGCTGAAGGAGCGCGAGCGAGACGAACAGCGCCGAATCCGGGAGCAAATCCGTGAGGAGGAACGTGCTCGGCGTGAGATCGAGCGTGCACTTCGCGAGGCTGCCAAGGAAGAGGACGCGTTGCAGAAGGCCGTCGCTCGTGCCGAAGCGCAGGTGGCTAAGGCCAGCGAGGCGCAGCGCGTCCAGCTCGAGAAGCAACTGGCTGAGTTGCAGTTGAAGCTCGCTGAGGCCGAAGTTCGAAATCGAAGGGCGCTTTCGATGGCGCAGCAGACGAAAGCTGGCCATGTGTACGTGATCTCCAATGTCGGATCGTTCGGTGAGCACTTCTTCAAGATCGGAATGACGCGGCGACTGGAGCCTTGGGATCGGGTCCGCGAGCTGAGCGACGCCAGTGTGCCGTTTCCTTTCGATGTTCACGCCATGATATGGACCGACGACGCGCCTGCCTTGGAGAACGTTCTGCATAAGAGCTTTGTCACGGCGCAGGTCAACAAGGTCAATCCGCGTAAGGAGTTCTTCCGCGTATCGATCGGAGAACTTCGTAATGTCGTCGAGAGCACCGGAATCAAAGCAATGTGGACGCTGGCTGCGGAAGCCGCTCAGTACCGGGAAACTCGGGCGATTGAAGAAGATCTCGAACAGAGAAACGCGGATGCGCAGCGTTGGCTCCAACTGCAAATGGAAGTTCCGCCAGAAGAGCTTGTTGCGGATGAGGCCTGACGTGAGGCGCATCGCGAGCTGCGACCGAGCAGATCTTTCGGTTGTTTCTCGCGTGACTTGATCTTTGAGCGCGGCCGTAGCAGACTCGTTTTTAAGGAGCGTCGAAACTCCTCTTAGAGCGGTCCCCACCTCCGTCAAACCGGTGGGTTTTTTGTGCCCGTGCGCTTGTTCGCGGGCATGGACCGACGCGATGTCTGCGTCGGGAGGGCGGCTAATACAACACCCTTCGGGGAAATACGCCCGCCGGCTCTAAGCGGTTTCGAACCTCCCGACTTCCCGTCCTCCGTCTGGCGGACGGGCACTTCATGGAATGAGGCGGCGATGATGGCGAAGTTCGAGACGGAAGATCATGGGGCGTTTGCCTATCTGCTGTCCGAGGATGGTGGGCTGCGGCTGCGCAAGCTGTACCAGCACCTTGAGTTGCTGGCGCGTCTGTCGGAGCCCCGCATAGGTGAGCAGGAAAGCGGGCCGCCGATCGATACCCCGGCGCTGTCTAGTTACTTCGAAATGCTGGCGGAGCAGGTGCAGTTGGTGATGGATGAGGTGTCCGAGCCGAACTCCTTGCAAAGGCCAAGCGGGACGGCGGCTGCGACGGAGGAAGCCGAGGACGGCGATGAAGCCGGCAGTTCGGATGCGGCGTTCCCCGTCGGCTCGGACGCTCCGGGCGCGTCCGTAGACCACGATTATGCGTTCGGCGTGACGCTCGATCAGCTCGACGAAGTGAACCGGCTGCTCGATCAGTTGACGGCGCAAGGCGATCTCTTGATGGCCAGTGAAGGCGGGGAGCTCGCGCTGGGCACGCTGATTGTCACGGGCACCACCATCTTCAATGACGCCGATGCCGCGCACACGATCATGCGGCAGGTGAGCTCGCAACCTCTCGACGACGAGCCCTCGCCAGGCCTTCGGGTTCGGGAGGTGCCGCCGCTGTACAACGTGCATGCGGGTGGAGCCGCCAAGCCGCAGCGCGACCATCGCAGCGATCTGCATTGAGCGAGCGCGGCCCGCAGCCGCGTTGCGTGCTGCGGGTCGCATCGGTGTCTGCGTTCGCTCGCACGATTTGCAGGAGTGGTTTTTGCTGGCCCGCCGCACGCTCCAACGAAAAGGGTGATGCGCCGCCGCGCGTACACCGGTGCCGGTACGTTGACGACGCGGATGTCGGCGTAAGCTTTGCCCGCCAGCGACCGCTTGATGGGCGCAGCATACAAACGTCTTTCTGCCATCTAGGGGCTGCCCTAGATAGGGAAATGAGCGGTCTTTCACCTGCCATTTACGTAGTCCAATCTCGCCTGAAGGCGCATGGAGGCGACTGCAAGAACGCCGCTATATTCCTGACTCCCCCGAAGCAGGAGAACCCGAATGTTGCTCACCCCTCAGCGCCGTAGAGCGGCGCAAATGATCGGCGTGGCGCTTGTCGCCTCTGTGGCTCTTGGTGGCTGTGCCACCTACAAGGAAGACTTCGCACGCATCGACTCGCGCCTGGACTCCCTCGACTCGCGTGTGCAGGGTGCGGCCCAGAGTGCGGAATCCGCCAACCAGTCCGCGACGCAGGCCAACCAGCGCCTGGATCAGATGGAGCGTCGCGTCCAGCAGCTCGAAACGGCGCCGCGCCGTACGCCGCGCGGTTGATCTGATCGAACCGGGACCTGCGGGCCTGCCGGCCACGGGTCCCGGTGTTTCATCCGTTTTGTCGAGGAGTTGTTGCATGGTTCAGTCCACACACGCTGCGAGGCGGGTCTTTCACGGTGCCCTGTTGCTTGCGTTGGCTTCCGCGAGTGTGGGCGTGGCGATGGCCGAAGATGCCGCGGCGCTGCCTGCCGCTTCGGTCGACCAGCTTCCGCCGGGGCAAGAGGTGTCCGACACGGTGATCGAGCTGGCGGGCTGGGTCATCGCGGCCAACGACAATCACGGCTATCCGTTCGCGGTGATGGACAAGGCCGCCGCGCAGATCCTGGTGTTCGGTGGCGACGGCAAGCTGCGTGGCGCAGCCCCCGGGCTGTTCGGGTCTGCGGTCGGCGACCACGCAGCGCCTGGCATCGCCGGCCTTGCGCTTCGCGAGATTCCGGGGCGCGATCGCACCACGCCGGCCGGTCGCTTCGTGGGCGGCTATGGGCCGTCGATCGATGCCGGGCGCGTGCTTTGGGTGGACTACGACTCCGCGGTCTCGCTGCACCCGACTGCGAGCGGCACGCCGGCCGAGCGACGCGCCGAACGTCTGGCATCGCCGTCACCGGACGACAATCGCGTCACCCACGGTTGTATCAACGTCGCATCGGACTTCTATGAGCAGGTTGTCCGCTCGACGTTCGAGAAGGGGGGCGTGTTCTACATCCTGCCGGACAAGGATTCGATTGCCGAGACCTTTCCGGACTTCGCGGCAAGCCACGCGGCGAAGGGCGCCGATTGATTCGAAGTCGCGGCGCCCTGGGCATGCGCCTGGCGCCGTCACGTGGCGCTACACTCCGACCATGTCGACACCCGACCAGACCAGGCTCGACAGCATCGTTGCCGAGGCGCGCCGGAGCGCTGAGCAGCGCAACAACGGATACCGCGAGCGGGCGTTGAAGCTGTACCCGTGGATCTGCGGCCGCTGCGCGCGTGAGTTCACCCGCGCCAACCTGCGCGAGTTGACGGTGCACCACCGCAACCACAACCACGACGACAATCCGGCCGATGGCAGCAATTGGGAGTTGCTGTGCATCTACTGCCACGACAACGAGCATGCCCGCCAACTCGACCACACCGGCGTGAGCGCGCGCAACGCCGAGGACGTGCCGGCCGCGGCCACGTCCAACCCGTTTGCGGATCTGAAGGCGCGGCTTGAGAAGGCGCGGTCATGAGTGGCATCGTGCAGCGTCGTGATGGCTCGCTGCGGCGACCGCTGGGCGCCGCTCGTTTAGCTCAGGTGGGAATAGTCTCGATGGCGAGCCGATAAGAACCTTATGATGCGGCGCCAGCTCTATAAGGTTTCTCGCATTTCCTTTTAGTCTGCGGTGAAGGCGGCGCTCAACAACCTGCTTGCTGAAGGAATCGTTCGTCCGGTCAACCTCAGCAACCGCGACTCGCACCGTCATTGTCGGTGCGGCCGGACCTCCAACAGCTCCACCTCGAACACCAGTGATGCGCCCGGCGGGATCACCTTGCCGGCACCGCTGCTGCCGTAGCCGAGCCAGGCGGGAATGTGCAGTTCCCGCGTGCCTCCGGGCCGCATGCCGGCCACGCCCTCGTCCCAGCCGCGGATCACACGGCCGGCGCCCAGTTCGAACACGAAGGGCTGGCCGCGGTCGCGCGAACTGTCGAACTTGGCCCCGCGCTTGTCGGGCGCGTGCTCGTCGTAGAGCCAGCCGGTGTAGTGCACCGCCACTTCGTCGCCGGCTGCTGCGGGGGCGCCTTCGCCCACGGTCATATCGTTGCGCTGCAACTCGGCAACGTCGCCTCCAGTGTAGGGCGCTGGACCGCCGCACGCGGCGAGCAGCAGGACAGCGAGCAGGGCGGCATGGCGGTGCGTTCGAAGGGACATGGCAAAAAAGAACGGCGAAGGGGCGGGGCAGCATAGCGCCAAGCGCCGCTCACCGCGCCGGGTTCACAGCGGCCATGGCGAACTGTGAGCAAGCGCCTGGGCCTGTCCAGTGCGCGTACGGAGAAGAGGACGCATGCGTCGCCAGTTGCTGCCGCGCGATCTCGGCTTCGAGATCAAGCCCCATGACGAGTCGACCCTGTTCAAGTGGTTCCTGGCCAGTTTCCTGTTCGGCAACCGCATCTCGCAGACCATCGCGGCCGAGACGTGGCGGGTGATCGTGGAGGTGCATGGCCGCGACACGCCGCGCAAGCTTGGCGCCTGCAGCCATGCGCAACTGGTGCGAATGCTCGGCGAAGGCGGCTACCGACGTTACGACGAGTCCACCGCGACCCGCCTCTCTCTGCTGTGCCGGACGCTGATCGACGACTACGACGGCCGCATCCTCGGCATCGCCGAAGCCGCCGGCAGCCGCGAAGACTTCGAGCGTCGCCTGCTCGCGTTCAAGGGCGCGGGGCCAGTGACGCTGGGGATCTTCATGCGGGAGGCGGGGGCGGCTGTCATCGGAGATGGGGAGCACGACTCGGAGTGATGGTCCCGGGGCGCCTCATGCCGAAATCCGACCATTGGGTGCGTCACCAAACCGCGCTAGTGTGTTTACTCACGATCTTCGCTCTGAGGAGCGGCAGGGCGGAACAATGCGTCGAACGATGGGTCGCTTGCTAGGACTTTCCATGCTGTTCGCCTCTGGCGTGCTGCCGGTGGTCGTGATCGCCCAGCCGGCACCGAGGCAGTCCACCCTCGAAGCACCGCCATCGGACGATGCACCGACAGCCCAGGCTTCGATGGTTTACTGGCGAGAGATCCCCCTTTGGCCGGAGGACTCTCAGGTGCTGCAGGCGGGCATCCAAGCGCTGGCGCACGAGGCATGGGCGCTCACGCATCCCAGCATGCTGGTTTACCGGCCGACGGGCCGTTCAGCGAGCGCCGCAGTACTGGTCTTCCCGGGCGGTGGCTACAAGGCGCTGGGGATCGGACCAGCAAGCACACTGGGCCTGTATGGGTCGGATGTCTGCAAGTGGTTGACCGATGCCGGCATCACCTGCGTGCTGGTCAAGTACCGTGTGCCCAACACGGGCTGCAACTGGAATCCCGAAACGAAGCGGCATGAGTCGCCCGCTATTCCCATGGCGCTACAAGACGCGCAGCGGGCGATGTCTCTGGTGCGCCACAACGCCGACGTATGGGGGGTCGATCCCCATCGCATCGGCGTCATGGGATTTTCCGCGGGCGGTCATCTGGCAGTGTTGGCGAGTACGGCGTATGTCTCGCGCACCTACGAACCCGTCGATGCGGCGGACCGGACGCGCCTCCGCCCAGATTTCGCGATCCCGGTCTATCCCGGGCACCTGACCATGGCGCACAAGAACCTGCGCCCCTCGGATTCGCCGGCAGCACGTGAACTCAATACGGACATCGTGGTGTCCGCGGCGGTGCCGCCGACATTGCTCATCCATGCAAAGGACGATTCGGTCGATCCCGTCGAATACTCCGAGGTCTACGCAGCGGCTTTGCGCGACGCGGGTGCGAATGTGACGCTGATTCGGTATGAGACGGGCGGACATGCGTTCGGCATGCGCCCACAGGGTACCGACAGCGACCGTTGGACGCAGGATGCACTGCGCTGGTTGGACGAAATCGGTTTACTCCGCTAGCTCGCTCTTACCGCAATGCCGGCAAATCGACTGGAGCAGGGACGTACATTGCATACCTTCCGAGCGTCTGCGAGCGCTCTCGTCAAGCCGGCACCCACGCGATAAACTTCGCATTCCGGCAGACGCCGGGGGGGGGGCAAGGGAATGCGGGATTTAGGGGGGCTGCTCGCGACGCTGTGCGCGTCGATTTTCAGCCTGGGTATCGTGGCGGCGGCTCCTGCGGAGTTCGCGGTTGGCGAGCCGACGCCGGTGCGTGATGCACGGCTGGCGGAAGGCGCGGTGGCGGGGACAAGCCAGGCAGAGTGGACCGCTCGATGGTGGCGCTGGGCAATGGGGCAATGGATCGCGCCGTATCTCGACCCGGACGGGCGCTGGTGCGCCATCGGCCAGAATCCCGACAGCCCGGTCTGGTTCCTCGCCGGCACCGATGGCAGCTTCACGCCGAAGCGGCGCTGCGTGGTGCCTGAAGGCAAGTATCTGCTGGTTCCGGTCATCAATACGTACTTCCAGGGCAGCGGTGCCGTGGAAGCCGATGTCTGTGCGGCGGCGCAGGGCTGGGTGGCGGTGAACAACGATCAGCTGGTCAGCGCGGTGGCGATGCTCGATGCTCGATGGTCGGCCCGTCGGCGATGTCCGGGCATTGCGCGTGCCCAGCGATGGCTGCTTCCAGCTCGATCCCGACACGCCATCCGCGCTGTCAGCGTCAGACGGCTACTGGTTGATGATCGCGCCGCTGCCGCGTGGCCGGCACACGCTCAGCATCGGTGCCAACTACGCGCCTAGCGACACGGGCTATGGCGGGATGCATCAGAACTTCGAGTACACGCTCGATGTGGGCGGCGAGACGTTGTTGTCGCTCGTCGTTCGTTAGGTCCATCAATCACGCCGGTCACGGCAATCAGGGGGAAACAATGAAGAAGTTCGTCGGCGCGATGCTCATCGCGCTTGGTCTCGTGGGTTGTGCATCGAATCCGCCGCTCAACTTCTCGGTCCCGAATGTCGGGGTCAGTCAGAACAAGGTCGATGCCGACATGCGCTCGCTCACGGTGACGCTTGCACGTCCGGACGAAGCGAAGGGCAAGATCCCGGCGGACGCGCAGTACGGAATTCCGCAGATGTGGGAGAACGCGCTCACTGAAGCCCTGAACCGGATGGCCGTGTTCGACGACAACTCCCTTCGCAAGGTCAGTCTGTCGGTCAAGGTGCTCGAACTGGACATCCCGATGTTCGGTGCCTCGATGACGACCTCCACCACTGCGCGCTACGAGCTGATCGATCGCGCTACCGGGGCGATCATCTACACCCAGGACATCAGCGCGGACGGCGTCGTGCCGGCCGGGTATGCGTTCGCGGGCGTCATCCGGGCGCGTGAGTCGATCAATCGATCCGTCCAGAACAACATCGCGCAATTCCTGCAGGCGCTGGAAACGGTGGATGCCTCGCGGCCGATGTTCCCGTCAGGCCGGACCGAAACGTCGCCATGAAGGCGGTCTGGATCGCGGTGGCGCTGATGACGGCAGGTTGCGTGCCCAACGTCAGACCCGACAGTTACTCGGTCGGTAGCGTCGGACAGGTGAACCGGACGACCGAAGGCACCATCATCAGCGCGCGCACGGTCACTATCGACGGCTCGCGTGGCGGCGGTGCGGCTGCCGGTGGCGCGGCCGGTGCGGTCGCTGGTTCTCAGATCGGAGGCAGCGATGCCGCAGGCGCCGTCGGCGCGATCGGAGGGCTTGTCGTGGGCGCCATCGCAGGCGCTGCTGTCGAGCGCAGTGCGTCCACGCAGCACGGCATCGAGTACGTTGTCGAGACCAGAAACGGGAACCTGATGACGGTGGTCCAGGGCGCCGATCCCGCCTTGCCTCCGGGTAGCAAGGTCCTGGTGCTGTACGGAAGTCCGGCCAGGATCATCGCCGACCCGCGCGAACGATCAAAGCCCTGACTGCAGGGCCGTGCCGTCATCGCGAGCTGGGGCGCAACGCGCATCCAGGCGTGCGGATGGGGACGAGGGGCCGACCGGTCGCATTCCGACCGGTCGGGCCAGCGGTTGTGCCGATCGTCCCGACCGTCTCGGATCAGTCGGGTGCGTCGCGTCGATCGTCTTGCACGGTCCCAGCGTCCACACTCGCCACCCGCCGTACCCGCGCCCGGTAGTCGTGCACGTTGTCGCCGCGGATGCGGGTCGCCTGCGTGCCTTTCACGGTGCCGACCTTGGTGTTGGTGCCGGTGACGGGCTTGGCCTCCACGGTGGTCTCGCGCTCGAAGGCGTGTGACTTGTCGGTGTTGCGATAGAACCGGTACAGGCCCCAGTACAGGGCGGTCGCGCCCAGGGGGCCGGCGGCCAGCAGCCAGAGTCCGTTTTCGTCGCTCATACGGTGCTCACCAGAAATGCGATGACGGCCGATTCGATGATCGTGCCGGTGACCAGCGCGGCCAGCAGCAGCTTCCACTGCTGCACCGGCACGCTGCCCATGGTTTCGCCGGTGCGGCCGTTGACGGCGATGTAGTGCAGCAGGCCGCCGTTCCTGCCGGGCTGGTGGTAGGAGTACAACCACACCGGCAGGTACATCGACACCCAGCGCGTCCCGTGGACCTCGAGCTGTTCCTGTTCCCAGCGCACGCCGCGGTTGTAGCGGCGCACCGACTTCACGACCTGGGCGCGGGCGATCGACAGCAGCTGGTCCTCCAGCCGTGGGCGAAGGTGTTCGACATCGCGATTGCGCTTCTCGGAGGTAAATCCGTTCAAGTAGGACGCATTCCATTTCACCGCGTTCTTGGTGTCGAACGGCAGGATGGTATTGATGATGTTGTTGGTGTTGGCCGTGGTATCGAGATTGCCCCGCTCGGCGGACGACTCCAGGGGCAGGTCGTCGACGGTGAAGTCGATGTGGCGCTCCACGCTGTAGACGTCGGCATCGTAGTACGTGGTCTTCTTGTCGCCGGTGCCGTGGGTGTACTCGCGGGTCTTGATTTCCCCGTGGCCTGCGACCGAGGCGCTCGCGTTACCGTCCACGATCATATAGGGCAGGTAGACGCCAACGACGTTCTCGGGAGTGAACTCCTTCTTGAACCGCCCGAGCGCCAGCAGCCGACGCTTGTCGACGAACTGGCGGATACGCGCGACCGCGTCATCCTTCTTGATGTGGAACGGCAGCACGGCGTCTGGCACGGCGCCGTTGGGCACCTGCTCGTTGATGCCGAAGACGTGGCGGCACCAGTGGCAGCGCGCGGTCATGGTGCTCTCGGTGTTGACCGTGACCTCGGCGCCGCAACCGGCGCACTTGAACGTCATCAGGCTGGCGGCATCGGCGTCGATGTCACGCGCGCCCGAGGCGATGACCGTCCCGCGCAGTGTGTCGATGCCTTCGCCGAAGCCAAACGCCTCCTCCACGCGCTCGCCGTGCCATTCGTTGCGGCAGTACTGGCAGACGAGCAGGTCGGTGCCGGGCTTGTGGCGGATGTCGGTCGAGCCGCACTTGGGGCAACGGTTGAGGCCGTCGCGCAGTTCGGCCGACGCGGTGTCGATGGCGACGGGGTCGGGCGCCTCGAGCTCGTCGCGGATCGCGCCCGGCAGCGTGGCCGGGTCGATGGGATGCGTCCCGGGCAGCGGCGGGACATCGCGCGGCGAGCCCGGGCCGTCGACGGGCCGGGCCGGCAACGGCGGGGGCAGCTTGGAGTCGGACATGGGCGCGGTTGCCGGTGGCCTTACAGACCCAATGCCTTGGCCTTGAGCGCGTCGTAATCGGCCTGCGTGATCAGGCCGAGGTCGAGCATCTCCTTGGCCTTGGTGAGCTTGGCGACCGGGTCGTCGGCAGCAGGGGCCGCGGCTGCGGGCGGTGTGGTGGGCTGCTGCAGGCTGCCGAGCCCGCCGGCCATGCCGGAGGCCATGCCCAGGCCGACCAGGCCCGCGGCACCGCCGTTCTCGCCCGCCGACTGCATGCCCTGCGCGACGCTGGCCTGCAGGTTGGAATTGCCGCGAGCGCCGGCCAGCGCGTCGGCGCGCTGCACGGTCTTGAGCAGTTCGCGGGTGTTGGCGTCGTACTCGATCGAGACGATCGCGGTCTTGACGATCGCAAGCCCGCGATCGGACTTCCACTGGTAGCCCTGTTCGACGGCGGCCGACAGGCTCTGGGCGAAGCCCAGCGAATCCTGCTGCAGCTTGGTGATGCGATTGCCCTTGGCCGGATCGTTGGTGTACAGGCTGAAGGCCGGGGCGAGCGAGCCGACGACTTCGTTGAACAACTGGCTGGCCGCGGCGTTGTCGATGTCGGTGAAGTCGAACACCTGGCCCGGCTGCAGGTAGCTGGCGGGCACGAAGTTCTTCACGAACAGGATCGGGTCGACGATCTTGAGCGTGTACGAGCCGCGGGTGATCGCGCCGACCTGGGTGCCGAGGAAGCCGTCATCCCAGTAGATCTCCGACTGGGTGCCGAAGCGGTTGTCCGGCAGTTCCTTGAGCGAGACGAAGAACGCGGCCTGCTGGGCGCCGGGCTGGCCGCCGAACTTGAAGCGCTCCCAGCTCTGGCGGATCAGCGGGCTGACGATGCCGTCGCCGGCGAAGATCGATTGCGAGTTGACGTCATCGGAACGCCACTCGTAGCCGCCGGGTTCGGCCACGAAGCCGGTGATCGCGCCGTCCTGGAACAGCAGCAGGCCGTAGCCTTCGGGCACGACGATCTTCGAGCCGTTGGTGATGATATTGCTCGAGCCACGGGTGTTGGCCCCACGCCCGGCGTTGGTGCCCTGGGGCACGGCCGCGAACAGGGCGGCGGTCGGGGGCAGCCCCGCCGGCACCGTGAGGAAGTCCTTCCACTGGTCCGCGAGCACGCCGCCGACCGCGCCTTTCACTGCCTGCACAAGACCCATGGACACTCCTGCGTTCGATCGGCGGGCCCTGTGCCTGCCGTGTCGTCGGACTATACCCGCGCTGGTGGCTGTCGCGCGTTGGGGACATCCGCAAGTTCAGCGAGGCCGCAGGTCGGCGCGGCGCGGCCCCGCCGAGGGCGTCAGGGCTGGCCTGCTCGCCACTGCGCACGGGCAGGGGCATCGTGGAAGGTCCAGGCCACGAAGCGGCTCTGTTTGCTGCCTTGGGCCATCGCGACTTCGCACACCTCGGCGGCCTCGGCCTGGCGCAGTTGCCGGCGCAGGCCCGAAAGATGCTCGGCGCGGGCGACGAGGCTGGTGAACCACAGCACCTGCCGGCCGATGCCGGCGCTTTCGCGGACCATCTTGCGCAGGAACTCGGCTTCGCCACCCGGGCACCACAGTTCGTGGTCGTGGCCGCCGAAGTTGGGGACCGGCGGCGATGCGCGCCCAGCGGGCGGCGCCTTGCCGAGTTGGCGGCGCTTGCGCTGATGCGCCCCGGCGGCTTCGGCGGCGGAGGCATGGAAGGGCGGATTGCACAGCGTGAGGTCGAAACGCTCGTCCGCGCGCACGACGGTCTGGAAGATGCGGTTGCGTGCCGGCTGGTGGCGCAGCGCGATGGCCTTGTCGAGACGATTGGCGTGGACGATCGCGGTCGCGACCTGCAACGAAGTGGCGTCGACGTCGCTGCCGACGAAGCGCCAGCCGTACTCGGCGTGGCCGAGCAGCGGGTAGATGCAACTGGCGCCGACGCCGACATCGAGCACGCGCACCGAGGCGCCGCGCGGGATCGTGCCATCGCCAGAGGCGGCGAGCAGGTCGGCCAGGCCATGCAGGTAGTCGGCGCGGCCGGGGATCGGTGGACACAGCGCGCCGTCGGGCAGGTCCCAATGCGCGATGCCGTAGTCGCTGCGCAGGATCGCCCGGTTGAGCGCGCGCACCGCGGCGGGGTCGTCGAAGGCGATGCTGGTCTCGCCGCGCGGGGTGGTCAGCAGGTGGTCGGCCAGGTCCGGGCTGGCAGCGACCAGCCGGGAAAAGTCGTAGCGGCCCTGATGGCGGTTACGCGGGTGCAGGGTGGGGGCGCCACGCGCAGCGGTGCGGGCGGCGCCGGAAGAAGCGGGCATGCGGACACTCGGTGGGACGGACGGCGGGCGTCAGTATGATGCGTCCTCCATCGCTGGAGCAGGCGCGAGAACCGCGGACGGCGCATCGCCTGCCGTGGTGCCATGCGCGCGAGGGGCGGCGTGGTCGCGACCTGGCAGCGACGGGGGAAATGCCACAATCGTGGCGTCGATCACGTCGTCACGGAGAATCCGGCCATGCGTTTCGTATCCCTTGCGCCGTTGTTGTTCGCGATCGCCGCGCCGCTGGCGGCTCATGCCCAGTCGCAGCCCGCCCAGTCGCTGCCCGTCACAGGAGCCCCCCCGATGCCTCACGCCAGTCCTGCGAATCCGGCATCGGCCGTCGAAGGCACGTGGCGACTGGTGTCCTACGAGGTGGAGGTCAAGGCCACCGGAGAGACCTTCCCGCCGATGGGCGAGACGCCCTCGGGGTACACGATCTTCGCGCCTGAAGGGCGGGTGTGGTTCATGCTCACCGCGCAGGGCCGCGAGCCTGGCGATAGCGAGCGCGAGAAGGCGCGGCTGCTGGAAACGGTGATCGCCTACACCGGCCGCTACCGGATCGAAGGCGATGCCTGGATCACCGCCGTGGATGTCGCATGGAACCCGGCCTGGGTCGGCACCGAGCAGCGGCGGCAATTCAAGCTCGAGGGCGACCGGCTGCAGGTGCTCACGCCGTGGCGGGTGATGCCCAACTGGGCCGACAAGGGCGAGACGCGCAGCATCATCACCTTCGAGCGCGCGCACGACACCCGATAGGCGCCTTGGTCCCTTGCTCGCTGGATGAGGCGCCGCCGCCTCGGCTGCGCCTTTGGCTGGTCCCGGTCTTCACGCCGCCCCCCCGCGGGGCGGCGTCATCAGTTCTGCGGCGCTGACGCCCAGCGCACGGGCAAGCCGGTGGATGTTGAGCAGCGAGATGTTGCGCGTGCCGCGCTCCACGCCGCCCAGGTAGCTTCGGGCGAGACCACTCTCCAGGGCCAGGCCCTCCTGCGAAAAGCCTTTGGCCTTACGAACCTCGGCAAGGCGCTGCCCGAAGAGCGTTCTAGGGTCTGCCTCCATTGAAATCGCCCTCGTTGGATGGGGGGAGGCTAGGCAGGTGGACGCTATCGGGCCACGCTCTATGAGAGCACGCACTATGAGTGACAATTGCCGCATCCGTTGCTAGTCTCGTGCGATGACGAGGTTCGGTGCAGCGCCACCCGGCAGGCCGCGCCGAGCGCAGGCAATGAGCAGGAGAAACGCCATGGAAGCACCGGTATCGCATCGCGCCTTGGCGCGCCGGTTGACGGCGCTGGGGTCCCAGGCCGGCGTCGAGTTGGACCGCAGTTCGCTCGATGAGGTGATAGGCGCGCTGCTTGGTCACGCTGGCGACGACGATGCGGATGCGGGGATTGCCGGTTTCGACGCGGCGCGATTGGGCATGCTGCAGCGCGCTGCGCAGCGTGAATCGGAAGACAGCTTGGGACGGTTGCGTTGCCTGCTCGAATTGCTCGACAGCGCGCTCGAGCTTGGCACCCTGCCGCTGTCCCGGGATTCATTGCATCGCCTGAGCTACCACCTGCTCCGGACGCTGTCTGATCACGAGCGGTGGCGGGCGTTGGCATCGAATGCGATCTACTACCGCGACCATCCCGAACTCGCTGCGCGAGTCGCCGAGGCTGTAGGCGCGTAGCGGGTCGCCAGCGCGGCACCCCTGCAATCCGGGGTGCCGCGTCACAGGACAAGGGAGTGCTCAGTTCGTGACAAGGTTGACGCCATAGCTGGTGAGCATCGGCGTCAGCCGCTGGTACCAACTGCGGCGCTGGCTCTGCGCGATGCCGCAGTTGGTGCCGTCGCTGCCGAGTGCACCGCCCGAGGTCACACCCTGGGCGTGGCCGGCCGAGGAGATCCACGAGCCGCCTGAGTCCCCCTGGCCGGCGCAGGCGTTGGACTCGCGCAGCCCGTTCACCGTGCCCTGGGCGTAGTTCACGCTGACATTGGTGCGGGTGATCGTGCCGCAACGCCAGCCGGTGCGATAGCCGGAGCGGCATACGGCCGAACCGACGGCGGCCTCGGTACTGCCGACCACCGGCGTGGTGCTGCTGCCGCTGTACTGCCACACGCGGCCGAACAGCGTGTCCTGCTGGCGCACGGTGGCCCACGCGGCGTCGGAGCCGGGGAACGTGCTGGATTGGAAGCTGCCGACGGTCGTGCCATTGATGCGGACCGTCGTGCCCGCACTGCCGCAGTGGCCGGCGGTCACGAAGCCCTTGGTGCTGCCGCGGGTCACCGGGAAACCGATCGAGCAGCCGTTGTACTGGATGCCGCCGTAGATGTTGATCAGCGTGGACGGGATCTGCTCGGAGACTTCGAAGTGCAGCGCACCGGTATCGACATCGCTGCGCGCCAGGAAGTCCATCACCGCGTCGGTGCGGCCGGCGCCCGGCGACAGCGTGACGACGACGCGGTTGTTGGGCAGGTCGACGCCCCAGGATTGCACGCCGTCGAGCCGGCGCATGATGCGCGAGGTGGCCGACTGGTCGAGCGCGTGCACGGCCTGTTCGAGTTCGTAGAGGCTGTAGCGCACTTGGCGAACCTCGGCGCCCTCGACCGCAGGCAGCCGCTGGCCGCCCTGGACCGCGGTGCCGACGATCAGGCGGGGATGCCCGTCGGCGTCGTGTTCGATCCAGGTGCCGGCGTAACTGTCGCCATAGCGCTGGCGCGCTGCGGCTTCGGTCGCCGGTACCTTGCGCTCGGCATCCACGCTCATGCGGTACTGGTCCTGGGTCATGCCCAGGTCGCGTTCCAGTGCGGCGACCATGCCGGGGTCCAGGGTCGGCAGGCCGGGTTGCGCGGCCAGGGCGCCGCCGCCTGCGGCAGCGGCCGAGAGCAGGGCGAGGGCGAGGGTGCGGCGGACCGCTGCGTGCAGGGTGTGCATGGGTGCTTGCTCCTTGTGCATTCGAAGTGGGCCGTCCCAGCGGTCCGCCTCGGGTCCGACGTCGAGGGCACATCGCAGTGCGTGGTCGTCGGCCGCCGCGTCCATCCGTCGACGGCACGGGTGGGCGTGGCGCGCCGCAGTACCTGACACGACCGCGGGGGTCGATGTCGACGGCCCGATGGCGGCGAAACGATGGGCGTCCAACACTGCGATTGCCGTCCGGCATCCTGATCCGGAACGAGCTTGCTGACACGACGCGCCGCGATTGCAAGGCCTGTGCCGCGTGTTCCCGGCGCATTTCGACCCTAGGGCGGTCGAGCGACTGCGGTCAAGCGCGTGGGCGCTGACTGAATGCCAACCAGCGCTCCTTTTTCGACATTGGTGCGGTCGCGCTGCGCCGGCCGGCGGGAAACTGTGCGCTCGGTCTGCAATGGTGTGTCGAGCGGGTCGCGATACGGCAGACGCTGTCATACGGGCGCCACCCGCATTCAATCGCCTGGTCTTGCGGCGCATGCATGATGCGGGTTCCCCCCAGCGAATGGAGATCACGATGAAGACGCGGACAATCACCGGGGTGCTGCTGCTGGCGGCCCTGTCGAGCACGGCGGCGTTCGCCGCACGCCATCATTACGACGTCGTCGGCGAAGGCTATGGACGCACCCAGCAGGAAGCGCTCGAGTACGCCGAGCGCGCCGCCTACGAGCAGTGCTACAACAACTGGGGCCAGGCCGGTCAGGAGCTCACCGTGTTGGCGGAGTGGGTCGATCCGGCCACCGGCTACATCCACATGCGCGTGTCGCTGGGTTGCACCGTCGACGACTGATCGCGGCGCCGCATCATCGATTCGGCAATCGCCGGCTCCGCGGGGGCCGGCGAGATCGACGCGATGCCCGAGGCCACCCGTGAACGACGGGGCATGGGTGCGTCGAAGCGACAGCGGGTGCCGGCCCGCTAGTGCCGACCGCGGCGCAGGGCATGCACGGAATGCACGCGACGGCCGCCGACCGCTGCCGGCATCGGTGCATTCCTTTACCCTGTGCGGCCGCCCGCTGCGCAAGTCGTCCGCATGAAGCTGCAACTGTCCCTCGAGTGGTTCCTCAATCCCGACCATCTGCCGTTGATTGCCGGCATCGAGCTGGGCTGGTATCGCGACGCTGGCCTCGATCTCGAACTGCGGGTGCCCGACGACCATTACGACGGCTTGGCGGCGGTGGCCGCCGGCGAGATCGCATTCGCCTGCAACGAGCCGTTGCACATGATCGATGCCGACCGGCCCGGCCTGCGTGCGCTGGGCTGTTTCTTCGAGACCGACGGCGGCATCGTGCTGCAGCGCGATGCGGGCAGGCGCCTGCTCGAAGGCGGCAGCGTGCGTTTGGCCTCCCCGGTCGCGGGCGGCGTCACCGATGCGATCGCCGTGGAGATCCTGGCGCGCTGGTGCACGGCGCGGGGCGCCGCGTTCGACCCTGCACAGGTGCGGATCGAAAGTGCCGGGTTCGAGCATCTGGCCAACCTGCGCGCCGGCTTCGATGGTGCCTGGCTGTGCTTCGCCAACTTCGAGGGTGTCGAGGCACGGCAAGCCGGGCTGGACACCGACTTCATCACCACCGATGAGGTGGGCCTGGCGAACTTCTCGGCGCTGGAACTGTTCACCTCGCACGGCGTTCTTGCCGAGCACCCCGAGGTGGTCGCGACCGTGACCCGGCTGATCGGGCAGGGCGCGCGGCTGTGCCGCGACGATCCCGGCCAGGCGGCCGCGCTGTGGTACGCCTACAGCGGCACCGCGCCGACGCCGCTGATGGACGCGATCATTGCCGACACCTGCCCGCGACTGATCGACCCGGTGGTGCGCGATTCGACGCGCTGGCACGCCATGTGGGCGCAGTTCGACCGTCTGGGGCTGAGCCAGGTCGATCGCGACGGCTACGCCGCGCTGTACGCATAAAACCGCCGCGCGCTGGGGCGAGCGCGAGTACCGGCCTCTGATTGCACTGGCATCCGGCGCGCCCGGGTGGGATCGGGCGCATTGACGCTGTGTCTCCTGAAATGTATCTTTTAATGATACGAATTGGCGTCTTGCTGCGACCCCGTTCCCGGATCAGATCCCCATGACGCCCGACCGCATGTTCCACTGCGCGGCAGACCGCGCATGGCACGCGTCGACGCGTCGCCGTTCGATGATCCGACGGCCGTCGCGTCCTACGCCGCGACGACGCCGGCCAACGCCGGACGAGGAGGAGGCGCTGCTGCGCGAAGCCGGCTTCAACGACGTGGCGCTGTTCTATGCGGCGTTCTCGTTTCGCGGCTGGGTCGCCACCGCCTGAATTCAGCGCGATGCGGGGCGGTGGCAAGGCGGGGTATTCCGGGGACGGCCGGCGGCGTCACGATCACTGTGCGCCGGCCGGGAACAGACTAATCTGATGGCCAATCGCCAAGGTATTCGCCGATGGGCCCCGTTCCGTTCCCGATCCCGCCCGACGAAGCGCTGCGGGCCAGCACACTGGCCGAGTATCACGTGCTCGACACGCCGCCGGAGCTGGAGTTCGATCGGCTGGTGCAACTGGCCTCGCGGCTGTTCTCGGTGCCGATCGTGCTGATCTCGCTGGTGGCCAGCGACCGCCAGGTGTTCAAGGCGCGCGTCGGCCTGGATCTGTGCGAGACCGACCGCGACGTGTCGTTCTGCGCGCACGCGATCCTGCAGGACGACGTCATGCTGGTGCCCGATGCGCTGGAGGATCCGCGCTTTGCGGACAATCCATTGGTGCTGGGCCCGCCGTTCATCCGTTTCTACGCCGGCAAACCGCTGGTGACGCCGGGCGGCCAGCGGCTGGGCACCGTGTGCCTGATCGATACCCAGCCGCACCAAGAGTTCAGCCAGGCCGAGCGCGACAACCTGTCGGATATCGCCGAACTGGTCATGGACCGCATGGAGTTGTTGCGACTCGAGCACGTGCGGGCGATCGGCCAGGCGCGGTTCGAGAACATCGCCGCGACCTCGCCCGACGCGATCATCTGCACGACCGACACCGGCGTGGTCACCTTCTGGAATCACGCTGCCGAGCGGCTGTTCGGCTACGCCGCCGAGGAGGCGACCGGCCGGTGCGGCAGCCTGATCGTGCCCGAGAGCTGGCGCAGCGCGTACTTCGGGGATCTGGCGCGCTTGCGCGATGGCGGCGAGATCGCGGCCATCGGGCGCACGATCGTGCGCTCGGGCCTGCGCCGCGACGGCAGCGAGTTTCCCGCCGAGATCTCGTTGTCCTCGTGGCAGGAGGGGCGGACGCGCAGCATCGGCGCGATCGTGCGCGACATCACCGAGCGCCGGCGCAACGAGGACCGGCTCTACCGCCTGGCCTCGCTCGATGCGCTGACCGAACTGCCCAACCGCGCCGCGTGGCGCGCCTGTATCCAGGAGACGCTCGAGCAGGGGACGCCGGTCTCGGTGCTGCTGCTGGACCTGGACGGGTTCAAGGAGGTCAACGACACCCTGGGTCATTCGGCCGGCGACCACGTCCTCAAGCTGGTGGCCGCGCGCTTGAAGGCCGAATGTCCCGACGCGCGGATGATCGCGCGACTGGGCGGCGACGAGTTCGTGCTGCTGCTGGCCGGTGACGACCGCCGCGCGGCCGCTGCGCTGGCCGGTGGCCTGGTGCATGCCTTGTCGCGGCCCTACGACTTGCCGGGGCACGCGTTCGAGATTGGCGCCAGCGTCGGGATCTCGCTGTACCCGGCGCATGGCACGCGCGCCGAGGATCTGCTCGGCGCAGCGGACCTGGCGCTGTACCGGGCCAAGGCGGCGGGCAAGGGCCGCTACGTGGTGTTCGAACCCGCATTCCGCGAGGTCGCGGTGGCGCGCCGGGAGTTCGAACGCGAACTGCGGCGGGCTTTCGAGCAGGACCAGTTCGTGCTGCTCTATCAGCCGCAGGTCGTCACGCGCGATGGCCGGATCTGCGGCGCCGAGGCGCTGCTGCGCTGGCAGCATCCCACGCGCGGGCTGTTGTCGCCGGTCTCGTTCATCGATGTGCTGGCGCAGAAGCCGATCGCGCCCGCGGTGGGGGAATGGATCATGCGCACGGCCTGCGGCCATGCGCGTGCCTGGCGCGAACGGGTGCCGGGATTCCGGATCGGCGTGAACCTGTTCGAGGCGCAGCTGCGCTCTGCGCAGTTGCGCAACGTCGTCGAGCGCGTGCTGGGCGAGACCGGCCTGGCGCCCGAGGCGCTGGAACTGGAACTGCTCGAGAACACCATGATGCGCAACGACGCCGCGACGCTGAAGCTGCTGCAGTCGCTGCGTGCGATGGGCCTGGGCCTGGCCTTCGACGACTATGGCACCGGCTTCGCATCGCTGAGCCTGCTCAAACGTTTTCCGGTGAGCAGGCTGAAGATCGACCGCTCGTTCGTGCGCGACCTGATCAGCGATCCGGAGGACGCGGCCATCGTCCGCGCGGTGATCTACCTGGGGCGCAGCTTCGGTCTGGAGGTCATCGCCGAAGGCGTGGAGACGAAGGCGCAGCTCGACTTCCTGGCCGCGAACCAATGCACGCAGGCGCAAGGCTATCTGTTCGGACGGCCGATGACCGCGCAGGCGTTCACGTCTGAACTGGCGCGTGCGGCGGTCCTGCCCTGAGCGATCGGCGGGGATTGGTGTCGGGCGTCGCGATTGCTAGGCTGCGGCAACTCCCGATCGACAGAGCGACATGCACCGGCGACAGTTCCTCTCCAATGCCGCACTGACTGCGCTGGCGTCCGCGCTGCCGCTGGGCGCGCTCGCCCAACAGGCACGGGCCATGTCGCCCGGCGCGCTGCTCGCACCGGCGCTGCGGCCCGGCGACACCGTCGGCCTGATCAGTCCGTCATCGCCGGTGGATGAGCCGGTCGAT
The DNA here is from genome assembly GCF_039673825.1 of Luteimonas sp. TWI662. Classification (NCBI taxonomy): domain Bacteria; kingdom Pseudomonadati; phylum Pseudomonadota; class Gammaproteobacteria; order Lysobacterales; family Lysobacteraceae; genus Luteimonas; species Luteimonas sp. TWI662. The sequence continues at coordinate 34,650 of NZ_JBDJMI010000029.1, forward strand.
CTCGAACTGGCGCAGGAGGTGATGCGCGCGCTGGGCTTCAAGGTCAAGACCGGGGCGCATTTCGCCGGCCGACGCGGCCACCTGGCCGGCAGCGATGCCGAGCGGGCAGGGGACCTCAACGCGATGTTCGCCGATCCCCAGGTGCGGGCGGTGATCTGCGTGCGGGGCGGCTCGGGCGCGGCGCGGCTGCTGCCCCTGCTCGATTACGACACGATCGCGCGCAATCCCAAGGTGCTGCTGGGCTACTCGGACATCACCGCGCTGCACAGCGCGATCCACGCACGCACTGGGCTGGTGACCTTCCACGGCCCCAACGGCAGCGGCAGTTGGAACCGCTTCAACGCCGATCAGTTCCGCCGGCTGTTCTTCGCGCGCGAGGCGATGGTCTATCGCAATGCGGTGGACGATGCCGACGAACTGGTGCCGCGCCGCAACCGCACGACGACCATGACCGGCGGGCGCGCGCAGGGCGTGCTGGTCGGCGGCAACCTGACTGTGCTCAGCGCGCTCGCCGGCTCGCCGTACCTGCCCGATTTCGACGGCAAGATCCTGTTCCTGGAGGACGTGGACGAAGCGCCGTACCGCATCGACCGGATGCTCAGTACGCTCAAGCTGATGGGCGCGCTCGATCGGATCGCCGGCCTGATCTTCGGCCAGTGCACCGACTGCGACCCGGGCCCGGGCTACGGATCGCTGACGCTGGCGCAGATCCTCGAGGATCATGTCCGGCCGCTGGGCATTCCGGCTTATCGCGGCGCGATGATCGGTCATGTGCGCGAGCAGTTCATCGTGCCGGTGGGTGGCCGCGTCGCGATGGATGCCGATGCTGGCGAGTTCCGCCTGCTGGGACCTGTGCTGGCCTGAGCGACACCTCCTGGCGTCGAGGCCTCGAGTTTCCGTTGAACCCGCCGCCCCGATCGGCAGCCTGCCGCGCATGCGGCCATCTCCGCTCCGGCCCGATGTTTCGTTATCCGCTCAATGGCGAAATTTAACGAAAACGGGCATACTTCGCCGCATTGTGAAAACGTCCATGACAGGAAGCCGGGATACCAGCCAGCGCAGGTTGCGGATCAGCGAGCTGGTGCGTCAGCACGGCAGTGTGCAGGTCGCCTCGCTCGCCGAGCTGTTCGGGGTCAGCGTGCAGACGGTCCGCAAGGACCTGCGCTATCTCGCCGAGCGCGGTGTCATGGCGCGGGCCTACGGCGGCGCCATCGACAGCAGCGTGGTCGGTGGTCCGACGGCCGAGCCGGCCTACGAGGTCAAACGCAGCGAACGCCTGGACGCCAAGCGCCGCATCGGCCGGCTGGCCGCGACGCTGATCAAGGTCGGCGACACGATCGCGATCGACTCGGGGACCACCGCCATCCAGTTGGCCGAGGCGATGCCCAACATCCAGGTCACCGTGGTCACCAACGACTTCGGCGTGCTGACGGCGTTGACGCCCAAGAACAACGTCGACATCGTCATGCTCGGCGGCGAACTGCGCCGCAAGAACATGGCCTTCTACGGCGGCATGACGGTCGACGCGATCGATGCGCTGCACGTGGACGTGGTGTTCCTCGGGGTCGACGGTTTCGATCTGGAGCGTGGGATCACCACTCACTACGAGCCCGAGGCGATGCTCAATCGCAAGATGATCGAGGCCGCGCGCAAGGTGGTGGCGATCACCGACAGCTCCAAGTTCGGGCGCATCTGCCTGCACCGCATCATGCCGGTCGCGGACCTGGACTCGCTGATCACCGATTCGGGCGCGCCCGACGATGTGCGCGAGGCCAGCCGGCAACTCGGCTTCGAGCTGCTGCTGGCCTGACGTCGCCTCCGGCGTTCAACGCCGGTGCGGGGCGAACACGCGCATTGCGTTGCTGTAGTACACCTTGTCGACGACCGCGCGCGGCAACGCCAGCCCGCGCACGTCGGCACGGATGGTGTCGATGCGCTGGGACTGCGCTGTCGCCAGGAACATCCAGTCCGAGCGCCAGGTCGCATGCGCGGCCTGCCGGAATGCCTCGGGGTCGGTGTCCGGCGCCTGGGTCAGGTCGGTGCCGTAGAGCAGGCGGTCCTGGTAGGCGATGAAGAACGCGCGCACCTTGTCGTGGTCGCGGACGGCCTGGTACTGCACCTGGGCCATGCGCGCGGCCAGGTCGACCGTGGCATCGGGGTAGCGGTCGAGGAAGGCGGCGAGCCGGTCGACATCCCATTCCAGGCTGGCCATGTGCGCGCCGACGAAGCGCAATTGCGGATGCGCGTCCAGGAAGCGGTCGCGGACCGCCATGTGGGTCTCGTAGCCGGGCTGATCGGGGTGTAGGTACATGTGGTACTCGGGATGGTTGCCGAAGTACTCGCGGTCGTTGTCGGTGGTCATCTGCTCGAGCGGCAGCCAGCAGTTGTGCGGCTCGCCCTGATGGCCGATCAGTGGAATGTCGAGCGCGCGGATGCGTTCGGCGATCGGGGCCAGCGCCGGGTGGTCGAGCATGATCGGCCGGCCCTGCGCGTCGGTCTCCACCATCCCGACGTTCTTCCAGATCTTGACCGCGAGCGCGCCGCGCGCGACCTCGGCCGCCAGCGCATCGCCGACCGCCTCCGACCAGCCCGGGCTGTCGAAGCCGGTCATGCGGAAGGTCGCCGCCCAGTGGAACCGGACCGGATCGGCTGCGGCCTGTTTCAGCGCGATCGTGTGCTGGGTATCCACCGGCGGGAATGCGGGATAGTCGACATTGATCGACAGCAGTTCGAAGCCGTCGGCACGCGCCTGCTCGACAAACGCGGTCGAGTCGGCATTGGCGTGCACATGGGCATCGAACTTGCGGACTGTGGCGAAATCGTCCATCGCATAGCGGGCCGTTGACGAGGTGTCGGCGCGGGGCGCGGCGCAGGCGCCGAGCACGCAGGCGGCGACGAGCGCCGCAAGCCGGGACGGGAAGGGCATGCCGGTCTCCAGTTCGATATCGAAACTTTTTTAGCACACAACGAAACAAATGTGTTGCGATGTGCGCCGGATTTGACGCAGACTCGGCGAAACCGAACGAAAGGGGAGAGCCCGGCACATGCTGCCCGTCCGACGTCGCACCGTTCTCAAGCTCGTCTCCGGCACCGCGGCCTACGCCGCTGCGCTGCCGTTGGTCCAGGCCGCCTCGCCGGCCATCGCCGCCCAGGCCCGCGCGCTCGCACACGACAGCCTGCTGTCGGTCGAATTCGATGCGACCATGCGCAGCCGGGTGCTGGCGCGTGGCGAACCGATCACCGGCTTCGACGCCAGCGAGGCCTTGTTGCTGGCCGATGGCAGCGCGATCGAGCAGTTCGCATTCGTCGACGAGCGGGTGGAGCGGGTCCGCAGTGCACGCCATGGCCCCGGACGGCGGCACGTGGTGCGTGGCCGCTCGGCGCAAGGCATCGAGAAGACGGTGGAACTGACGTTCCACGAACGCCATCCGGGGCTGGCAGTGCTGCGCACGCGCTACCGCAATGGCGGCCAGACGCCGCTGGAAATCGCCGGCTGGCGCAACGCGGCGCACGCGATGGCCGACGCCGGCGACGGCTTCTGGAGCTTCTCGGGTGCCACGCATACGGACCGCCGCGACTGGGTACAGCCGCTGACCGAAGGGTTCGCGCAGCGCAACACGCTGGCAATGGATTCCTCCGACTACGGCGGCGGCACGCCGGTCGCCAACATCTGGCGCCGTGACGTAGGGCTGGCGGTGGGCCATGTCGAGCCCAAGCCGCGGCTGCTCGACCTGCCGGTGTCGCGCGATGTCGACGGCGGGGCACGCATCGCGATCGAGAGCACGCGCGCCGGCACGTTGGCGCCGGGCGAGGTTCTGGACAGCGACCGCTGCTTCCTCGCCGTCCATACCGGCGACTACTTCGGCGTGCTGCAGCATTACAGCCGCTGGATGGCCGACGAAGGCATCGCGGCCCCGGACGTCCCGGCCTCGGCGTTCGCGCCGATCTGGTGCGCCTGGGGCTACGAGCGCGACTTCACCACCGAGCAGGTGCTGGGCACGTTGCCGAAGGTGAAGGAGCTGGGCCTGGAGTGGGTGGTGCTCGACGATGGCTGGCAGACCAACGAGGGCGACTGGCAGATCGACACGCGCAAGTTCCCGCGTGGCGAGGCGGACATGATCGCCTTCGTGCAGGCGATCAAGGCCCAGGGCCTGCGCCCGCGGCTGTGGCTGGCGCCGTTGGCCGCCGATCCTGGCAGCGAAGTGCTCTATCGCCACACCGACATGCTGTTGCTCGACCGCGATGGCGCCAGCCAGAACGTGACCTGGTGGAACGCGTTCACCCAGTGCCCCGGCTACCAGCCGACGGTGGACTTCTACGTGGCGCTGGTGACGAAGATCATCGGCGAATGGGGTTTCGAGGGCCTCAAGCTCGACGGCCAGCATCTCAATGCGGTCGCGCCCTGCTACAACCCGGCGCACCACCACGCCGACCCGATGGAATCGTGCGAAGCGGTCGCGACGTTCTGGCAGGCGATCTACGACGCGGCGCATGCGGCCAATCCCGATGCGGTGGTCGAGTTGTGTCCCTGCGGCACCGCGTTCGCGTTCCACAACCTGCCGGCGACCGACCAGTACCCGTCGTCCGATCCGCTGTCGTCGTGGCAGGTGCGCCACAAGGGCAAGACGATCAAGGCGCTGATCGGCAAGCGCGGCAGTTACGCTGGCGATCACGTCGAACTGGCCGACGGCGGCGCGGATTTCGCATCCAGTGTCGGCATCGGCGCGGTGATCTCGACCAAGTTCACCTGGCCGGCCGACATCCCCGAGCCGAAGCTGGACATGCCGCCCGGCGGGCTGGTGCTGGGCGCCGACAAGGAAGCCTTGTGGCGCAAGTGGATCGACCTGTATCGCGCGCACATGCTGCCCAAGGGCGACTATCTGGGCACGCTGTACGACATCGGGTTCGATCGACCCGAGACCCATGTCATCGGCAAGGACGGCGCGCTGTACTACGCGTTCTACGCCGAGCGTTGGGACGGCCCGCTGCAGTTGCGTGGGCTCGGCCGCGGCCGCTACCGGGTGCGCAACCTGTTCGACGGTGCCGACCTGGGCACGGTCGACGCGCGCAGCGATACGCTGGCCTCGGTGCCCTTCGAGACCTTCGCGCTGTTGCAGGCTACGCCGGACGGCGCGGCATGAGCGCGGTCGCCGCAGCGCTGCCCGGTGGCCGTGCCTGGCTGGGCTTTGCGATGGCCACGGTGGTGCTGTGGGGCGTGTGGGGCACGTTGTCGGGCCTGACCGCCAGCCCGGCCTTTCCCGAAACGCTGGTGTACTGCGTGTGGGCGCTGACGATGGTGCCGCCGGCGCTGTTCGTGCTGTGGCGCAACGGCTGGCGTGTGGACCGCAGTCCACGGGCGATCGTCTACGGGCTGCTGATCGGCCTGCTCGGGGCCGGTGGGCAGATGCTGCTGTTCAAGGCGTTGGCCGGCGGGCCGGCGTACTTCATCTTCCCGATCATCTCGCTGTCGCCGGTGATCACGATCGCGCTGTCGTTCACGCTGCTGCGCGAGCGCACCACGCGGGTGGGTGCGGTCGGCGTGGTGCTCGCGTTGTTGGCGCTGCCGCTGCTGGATCTGTCGCTGGGCAGCGCAGAGGGGGAGGGCCTGGGCTGGTTCGTGCTGTCGCTGCTGATCATGCTGGCCTGGGGCGTGCAGGCCTACTTCATGAAGCGCGCCAACACCGTCGTGCGCGCCGAGAGCATCTTCTTCTACATGACCGTCGGCGCATTGGCGCTGGTGCCGGTGGCCTGGCGCATGACCGACTTCGGCCAGCCGATCGCCACCGGTCTGCAGGGGCCGTGGCTGGTCGCCGCGATCCAGGTGCTCAATGCGGTCGGCGCGCTGTGCCTGGTCTACGCGTTCCGCTACGGCAAGGCGATCGTCGTCGCGCCGTTGACCAATGCCGGCGGCCCGCTGATCACCGCGGCGCTGTCGCTGGTGCTGGCCGGTGTGGTGCCCGGTCCGCTGAAGCTGGTCGGGCTGGCGATGGCGCTGGTCGCCTCGGTGCTGCTGGCGCTCGAGCCCGAACGCCCGACCCCGGCCGACTGACGCCCTCTTTCCGAGATACGACGAGGACCGCGATGCACGCCCTGCTCGAGCTGATCGCCCGCCACACGCGTGGTGACGGCGCCGGTATCCCCTCCCTCTGCTGCGCCCACCCCTTGGTGCTGGAGGCCGCGCTGCGCCATGCCCAGCGCCACGCCCTGCCGCTGGTGCTCATCGAGGCGACCTGCAACCAGGTCAACCAGGACGGCGGCTACACCGGCATGACCCCGGCCGACTTCGTCGCCTTCGTCGGCGACATCGCCCGGCAAGTCGGCTTCGATCCGGCGCGCATCGCGCTCGGCGGCGATCACCTGGGTCCCAATCCCTGGACCGCGCTCAAGGCCGAGGCGGCGATGGCCAAGGCCGAGACGATGGTCGCCGCCTACGTCGCCGCGGGCTTCCGCAAGCTCCATCTCGACTGCTCGATGGCCTGCGCGGGCGATCCGGTACCGCTGCCCGAGGCGACGATCGTCGAACGTGCGGTGCGGCTGTGCCGCGCGGCCGAAGCCGCGCATGCCCGGGCCGGCGGCGAGCCGCCGGTCTACGTGATCGGCACCGAGGTGCCGGTGCCCGGTGGCGCGACCGAGGCCATCGACGGCCTGGCGGTCACTGCGCCCGCGGCGGCGCTGGCGACGATCGAGGCCCACCGGGACGCGTTCGCAGCCGCCGGCCTGCAAGCCGCGTGGACGCGGGTGATCGCCTCGGTGGTACAGCCGGGCGTGGAGTTCGACCACCACCAGGTCATCGACTACGTGCCGGCCGCCGCACGCGCCCTCAGCGCCGCGATCGAACAGGTCCCGGGCCTGGTGTTCGAGGCGCATTCGACCGACTACCAGACCCCCGAGGCGCTGGCCGCGCTGGTGCGCGACCACTTCGCGATCCTCAAGGTCGGCCCCGGCCTGACCTTCGCGCTGCGCGAGGCGTTGTGGGCGCTGGATGCGATCGAGCGC
>NZ_JBDJMI010000030.1:0-39354 GCF_039673825.1 Luteimonas sp. TWI662
GGTCACCCTCCCTGGTTTGCAACCCCGGGGCCGGTGTCCATTTGCGCGTGGCTAATTTCCACTCTCACCCCGGTTTTCCGTCTCAAACGATCTCGGCAGCGGACTGGCCACCGGTGGCCGCGCCCGAGTCAAGGCAGAGTGAGCATGGATGGCGTGCGCGGCATGCCGCGCATCCATGCGAACGCCACGCGTGCTTCGCGTGGCCGGACCGCGCACGGGACCTGCCGAGGGGAGAGCGGCTTCCGGCCGGCCGATGCCCATCCGAAATAGAAGTCGGTCACCGCACCTCACAAAAAAAAGCCCGCCGAAGAGGCGGGCTTTTCGTTCCACTAGCACATGAGGCTCAGGCCACCACGCCCTGCCGGACGCTGCTGCCGTCGAGGTTGGCGTTGCGCAGCGCGGTGATGCGCTCCTCGAGCGGCGGATGGCTCATCAGCAGGCGCTTGAGGCCACCGCCGACGCCGCCGCTGATGCCGAACGCAGCGACCTGCTTGGGCAGCGTGCTCTCGCCATAGGTCTGCGCCAGCCGCTCGAGCGCGGCGATCATCTTCTCGCGACCCGCCAACTGGGCACCGCCGGCATCGGCGCGGAACTCGCGATGGCGCGAGAACCACATCGCGATCATCGACGCGAACAGGCCGAAGATCATGTCGAGCACGAACACGATCGCGAAATAGGCAATGCCACCACCGCCGTTGTCGCGGCCGCCGCTCAGGTAGCCGTCGATCGCACGGCCGACCACGCGGGCCAGGAAGATCACGAAGGTGTTGAGCACGCCCTGCAGCAGCGTCATCGTCACCATGTCGCCATTGGCGACGTGGCTGACCTCGTGCGCCAGTACCGCCTCGGCCTCTTCGCGCGTCATCGCGCGCAGCAAGCCGGTCGATACCGCCACCAGCGAGGCGTCGCGGCGGGCGCCGGTGGCGAACGCGTTGATCTCCGGCGCGTCGTAGATCGCGACCTCGGGCATGCCGATACCGGCCATCTGCGCCTGCCGCTGCACGGTCGTCAGCAGCCAACGCTCGGCCTCGTTGCGCGGCTCGGTGATCACCTGGGCACCGGTGAAGCGCTTGGCCGACCATTTGGAGATCGCCAGCGTGAAGAACGCACCGCCGAATCCGAACAGCGCGGCGAACACCAGCAACCCGGCATAGGTCGAAGGATTGATGCCGAGCACGGCCATGACGATGCTGACCAGGGCCAGCACGGCGAAGTTGGTGGCGATGAGGAGGGCGTAGCGCTTGAGCATCGGGGGCCTTTTTGAGGTCTGCCTGCGTCTGGCGGGAATCGGAATGTGTGCGAAGAATTTGCGCACGCGCCCCCATGATTTCAATTCACGGGCCGCGATGCCACAGTGTGCGCCCCGTGACAGTTCATGTTCGAGACAGTTCCGGCGCGATGTCGCCTTCTGCCCTTCCCCCTTGCGGCCGCTTTGCGCCGTCCCCGACCGGGCCCCTGCATGCCGGGTCGCTGGTCGCCGCGCTCGGCAGCTGGCTGATGGCGCGCCGCAGCGGTGGGCAGTGGCGGGTGAGGATCGAGGATGTGGACCGGCCACGCGAGGTCGCCGGCGCGGCCGACGCCCAGTTGGCGATGCTGCGCGCCTGCGGTCTGGACTGGGACGGCGAGGTCGTGCGCCAGAGTGCCCGCGAGGCCCTGTACCAGGCGGCGCTCGACCGGCTGCTGGCCGACGGCCATGCGTTCGTCTGCCACTGCACCCGCAGCACGCTGGCGGCGGACGGCGGGATCCATCGCGGTCGTTGCGTCGCACCCCGCCCGCGCCCGGACCCGGCGATCCGCCTGCGCGTGCCGCCGGGCACGCAGATCGCGTTCGACGATGCGCTGCGCGGCCGGATCGAACAGGACCTGTGGACGGAGGTCGGCGATTTCGTGCTGCGCCGGGCCGACGGACTGTGGGCCTACCAGTTGGCGGTGGTCGTCGACGATGCCGACCAGGGCATCACCGACGTGGTCCGCGGCGCCGACCTGCTCGATTCCACACCACGGCAGATCCTGCTCCAGCAGCGGCTCGGGCTGCCCATCCCGCGCCACGCGCACCTGCCGCTGCTGCGCGACGCCACCGGGCGCAAGCTGTCCAAGTCTTTCGGCGCGGAGGCGCCCGACCCGGCCGATCCCCTGCCCGCCCTGCGCGCGGCCTGGCAGGCGCTGGGGCAATCGCCGCTCGCGGCCGACAGCGTGCAGGCTTGGCGCGCGCGCGCGCTCGCGTGCTTCGATCCGGCGCGCATTCCGATCGTCGATCCGGTTGGTGCATCGCACACTGGACGCGCTTGTCAGCATGGCTAGACTGGCTTGTCGTCGCCATGGGGGCGACGCCTGCATCGCAATGGGAGGGCGGCAATGAGCGCACGCGTGGCATTGGTCACCGGCGGCACCGGCGGTATCGGCACGGCCATCGTCAGGCGCCTGGCCGACAGCGGCTATCGCGTCGCCACCAACTACCGCAACGCCGAAAAAGCGCAAGCCTGGCAGCGGCAGTTGCGCGAGGCCGGCTACGAGGTCGCGATCGCGGCCGGGGATGTGTCCGACCACGTCGAGGCCGAGCGCATGGTGCGCGAGCTGGAGTCCCAGCTCGGGCCTATCGATATCCTGATCAACAACGCCGGCATCACCCGCGACGGCACGTTCCACAAGATGCAACCGCAGCAGTGGCAGGACGTCATCGGCACCAATCTCAACTCGGTCTACAACGTCACCCGTCCGGTGATCGAGGGCATGCGCGAGCGCAAGTGGGGCCGGATCATCCAGATCAGCTCAATCAACGGCCTTAAGGGGCAGTACGGCCAGGCCAACTACGCCGCGGCCAAGGCCGGCATGCACGGCTTCACGATTTCGCTGGCGCGCGAGAACGCCAAGCTCGGTATCACCGTCAACACGGTCTCGCCCGGCTACGTCGCCACCGACATGGTGATGGCGGTGCCCGAGGAGGTGCGCGCCAAGATCGCCGCCGACATCCCGACCGGGCGACTGGGACGCCCGGAGGAGATCGCCTACGCGGTCAACTTCCTGGTGGCCGAGGAAGCGTCGTGGATCACTGGCTCCAACCTCGACATCAACGGTGGCCACCACATGGGGTGGTGAGGGGGCGACCGCGCCGCGCGTCCATACCGCGGCGAACGGTCTGCAGCGCGTTGCGGCCGGCCGCATTCATGCCTTGTTCCAGTTGCGCCCCCTTCCCCGCTGCGCCATGCTGCGCGGCATCAAAGACTTGAGTACCGGCTTCATGGGCGCCACGCGCATCATCAAGAAGTACCCCAACCGTCGGCTCTACGATACGGAAATCTCCAGCTACATCACCATCGAGGACGTGCGCCAACTCATCGTCGACGGCGAGAACTTCGAGGTGCGGGATGCCAAGAGCGGCGAGGACCTGACCCGCTCGGTCCTGCTGCAGATCATCTCCGACCAGGAGTCGGACGGCGAACCCGTGCTCTCGACCCAGTTGCTGAGCCAGATCATCCGCTTCTACGGCGATTCGATGCAGGGGTTCATGGGCAGCTACCTGGAACGCTCGATGCAGGTCTTCCTCGACCAGCAGCAGCAGTTCCGCCAGCAGATGGGTGGCCTGCTCGGGCAGACGCCATGGGCGATGATGAACCAGCTCACCGAGCGCAATCTGGAAATGTGGAAGGAATTCCAGAAGACCATGACCGGCGGCGTCCACACCGATCGTCCGGGCGACAAGCGCGGCCGCTGAGCCGACGCACCGTGTCCGTGCCCGACCGGGCGCCCTCCCGCATGAACTCATCCCCTCGAATCGCGCTGGTCACCGGCGGCCTGGGCGGCATCGGCCGCGCGATCTGCATGCGTCTGGCCGCCGCTGGCTGCCGCGTGGTCGCCGCCGACCTGCCTCGCGATCCTGCGCGGCGCCAGGCCGGTCCCGACCCGCTGCCGACGCAGATCGAGACGCTGGCGCTGGACGTCGGCGACTTCGACGCCTGCGCGGCGGCAGTCGCCGACATCGAAGCACGGCATGGCCGGCTCGACATCCTGGTCAATGCCGCTGGCATCACCCGCGACGCCACCCTGCGCAAGATGACGCGTACGCAGTGGGACGAAGTGCTGCACATCGACCTGGGCAGCGTGTTCAACCTCTGCCGCCATGCGGTCGAGGGCATGGCGACGCGCGGCTTCGGGCGCATCGTCAACATCGGTTCGGTCAGTGGCCAGACCGGCAATTTCGGCCAGACCAACTACGCCGCGGCGAAGGCCGGGTTGCACGGATTCACGATGGCGCTCGCACGCGAGGTCGCCGCCAAGGGCGTCACCGTCAACAGCCTGTCGCCCGGCTACGTCGCCACACCGATGACCGCGGCGATGCCGCCTGAGGTGCTCGCGCGCACCGTCGCCAGCGTGCCGGTGGGCCGCGTCGGCCAGCCCGACGACATCGCCCGTGCGGTCGCGTTCCTGGCGGCCGATGATGCCGGCTACATCACCGGCGTCAACCTGCCGGTCAACGGCGGCTTGTTCATGAGCTTCTGAGGCGCCCGGCCGCGCACGGTCAGCGGGTGGCGGTCTGTGCGTCCTCGCAGAACTTCGCGCGGTACTCGAGCGCCTTGGGCATCAGCCCCTCCAGGGTCTGGATGCGGGTGCCGGGATTGGGATGGGTCGACGAGAACTCCGGCGGCGCCTGTCCGCCGCTGGCCTCGCCCATGCGTTGCCACAGCGGCACCGCTTCGCGCGGATCGAAGCACGCTGCCGCGGCAAGCATCAGCCCGACCGCATCGGCTTCGGTCTCGTGCTTGCGCGCATAGGGCAGCAGATAGCCGTAGCCCATGGCCGCCATGACCATCTGCTGTTGCTGGGGATCCATCCCGCTCATCGCGCCGGCGGTCTGACCGATCTGGGTCAGCCGCTGCTGGGCCATGCGCTGGGCGCCGTGGCGCAGCAGCGCATGCGCGATCTCGTGGCCCATCACCACCGCCATCGCATCGGCGGTCTGCGCCACCGGCACCAGCCCGGTGTAGACCGCCATCTTGCCGCCGGGCAGGCAGAAGGCGTTGGCCTGGTCGGACTCGATGACATTGACCTCCCAGTCGAAGGTCTCGGAAAAGCGCGTCGGCGCCAGTCCGTTCTCGCGCGCCAACTCGGCCTCGACCACCCCGACCTTGGCGATCAACCGATCGGCGATCGCGCGCACGTCGCGGGCGACCGGGCTGTCGGGCGCGACCGCACGCTCCTGGCCCAGAATCTCCTCGTAGGCCTGCAGGCCGAGCGCCTTCTCGTCGTCGACGCTCAGGCCGCGGTCGATCAACACCGTCTCCCCGGTGACCGGATCGACCGAGCGGTTGGAGATGTAGTAGTACGCGCCGTAGAGCCCGAACAGCAGCAGGATCACCCACCGCAGGTTGAAGCCGCGACGCGGCGCACGCCCGGGCTGCTGCCGGCTGCCACCGAAGGGATCCTGTCTCATCTCGTTCTCCAGTGCCGGAAAGGCCGGCGGCGGTCAAAGGTCGCGGACGACGCGGAAGCCGATTCTGGCATTGGTCGTGTCGACGGAGGCGAGTGCCCGCCAGCTGGCGCGGGTCTGGGCCGGCGAGCTCGCCCAAGAGCCCCCCCGGATCACCTGGTCGCGGCAGCCCGGATTGACCCAGGCCGAGCCGTCCTCCGGCGCCCGGCGGTAGGTCGCATGCCAGCAATCGGCCATCCATTCACTGACATTGCCGGCCAGGTCGTACACCCCCCAGCGATTGGGTGGGAAGCTGGCGACCGGGGCCGGCCCCCAGTAGCCGTCGCCGTAATCGGCGAACGCATTGCCCCAGGTCCGCCCCGAGGGCGAACGGTCGAGGGCGCCGGTGACGTTGCCGGCCTCGGGCGGCGGCGTGCCCTCGCCCCACGGCCAGCGCTCGCTGGTGCCGGCGCGATAGGCGTATTCGAACTCGGCCTCGCTCGGCAGCCGGTAGCGCTGCCCGCTCTGTGCCGACAACCAGTCGACATAGGCCTGCGCGTCCTTGGCGCTGACATGCAGCACCGGCATGGTGTCGCCAGCTGGGCGACCGACATAGTCCGAACGCCAGTCGACGTTGCTGCGGCGCAGGAAGTTGCCGGTGCGCTCGTCGTAGACCATCGAAAAGCCGCGGCGCATGGCCCGGGTCTGGTAGCCGGTCGCCTCGATGAAGCGCCGGAATTCGGCCACGCTCACTTCGCGCACGCCCATCGCAAAGCCCCGCTCGAACCGGACCGCATGGCGCGGCTTTTCGTTGTCGTCGGCGGTCTCGTCGCCGGGCAGTGCGCCCATCATGAAGCCGCCGTGCGGCAGTACGACCAGTTGCGGCCCGCGCGCCCCGCCTTCCAGCGCATCGGTGAATACCTGGCCGGGCCGGAAGTCGCCGTAGTGGACCGCCCGATCGATGCGCTCGCGCAGGTCCAGCGCCACCGGGTCGCCCGGCGAGGCGATCGCCAGGATCTCGGCCAGTCGCGCGCGCGCGGTCGCCACGCCATTGATCTTCGGCAGCGCCTCCACGCCGGCATCGCGCAGCCGCTGGATGCGCACCGCGCGCATGTGCGCGATGCGCCGCTCGGCATCGGGCACGGTCGCAAAGCCGGGCCGGACGGTCGTGGCGTAGGCCAGCCAGCGCGCGGCGGTACGGAAATCGCCCTGTGTGCCGGCGTCCTCGGCGCGCCGGATCAGCGCGCTCTCGACCGCGGCCAGGCCTTGTAGCGCGCGTGGCTGGCCGGGTCGCAACGCCGCCGCCTCGCGGAAACCCGCCAATGCGCCGCCGCCCTCCTCGCCCAGTTCGCCGGCGGCGAGTGCGCGCTCGGCCTCGCGGTTGAGGTCCCACAGCCGATCGCTCTCGTCGACGCGCTCCAGGTACCGGACCACGGCCTCGTCGTCGGCAGCGAGGTAGCGCGCGACCGCGGCAAACTCGTGCGCGGCGCGCAGGCCGGCGATCGAATCGCGGTTGTCGGCCTCGTCCAGCGCACGATCGCCCAGTGCGAGCAGCTTGGCCTGGGCCCGGCGCAGCGCGGCGCGCGCCGCGCGCGCGTGACCGGGCACTTGCTGCAGGGCCAGATACAGCGGGATCGCCGAGTCGGCGGTCGCGTACAGGTCGTCTGCGGCCAGCGCCTCGGCCGCGCGCTTGCGGGCTTCGTCGACGGCCTCGGGGGCGATCGTGACCGGTGGCGGCTGCCAGTTGAGCTCACCGGCGATCCGGTCGTCGCCGCTGATGGTCACGCTGCCGTCGCCGCCTGAGGCCTTTTCGCTGCGGGTGTCGCCGTCACAGCCGCTGCCCAGCAGCAGCAACGCGCCCAGCACTCCGACCACGACGACTGCGCGCAACGCTGGCTCCCATGACCGCATCGCGTCAGATTAATCGATCGCAGCCGAGGCGACGATGCGCCGGCTTCACGATTGCCGCTCCCGCATGCCGCCGTTAGGCTGTCGCGCATGCCCTCTTCCAATGCCTGCTGGATCGACGATCCGGCGATTCTCCAGTCCCGACTCCAGGCGGCCTCCGTCCGCGTCGGGCTCGACACTGAATTCATCCGCGAGCGGACCTTCTGGCCCCAACTGGCTCTGGTGCAGGTCGCGCTCGAGCGCGACGATGGCGGCATCGATGTGCTGCTGGTCGACCCGCTGGTGCCCGGCATGCTCGAGGCGTTGCGCCCGCTGCTGGCCGACCCGGCCATCGTCAAGATCATGCACAGCGCCAGCGAGGACCTGGTCGCGCTGGGCCATGCCTGCGGCGTGGCGCCGGCGCCGCTGTTCGACACCCAGATCGCCGCGGCGCTGGCCGGCACCGGTTCGGGCATGGGCTACCAGCGGCTGGTGCAGGACACGCTCGGCATCGCGCTGCCCAAGGGCGAAACCCGCTCGGACTGGCTGCGGCGGCCGCTGTCGCCGACCCAGCTCGAATACGCCGCCGACGATGTCGAGCACCTGTTCGCGCTGCACGAAACGCTGGCCGCGAAGATCGCGGCGCTCGGCCGCGAGGCCTGGCTGCAGGAGGACTGCGCGCGGCTGGTGGCAACGGCCGGCAACATGGAAGGCGAGCGCTGGCCGCAACTGGGCGGTCGCACCGGGCTGTTTCTGGATGCCGACGCGCAGCGCCGCCTGCTGCGCCTGCTGCGCTGGCGCGAGCACTACGCCCGCAGTCACGACCGGCCACGCAGTTGGATTCTCGACAACGAACTGGCGACGCTGCTCGCTCGCGACCCGCCGGTCGATCCGGCCGCGCTGCAGCGCCGGCTCGACGCCCATCCCAAGGCCCCGCGCAAACTCGGCGCCGCGATCTGGGACGCGCTGAACACCGAACTGCTCGACGAGGCCGAGGCGCCGATCGCACGCGCCGAGGAGCCGGATCGCAAGCGCCTGAAACAACTGCAACAGGCGGTGGCCGCACGCAGCGCCGAACTCGGCCTGCCCGATGGCGTGCTCGCTTCGCGCAAGTGGCTCGAAGCCTTGGTCGAAGGCGCCGACTGGCCCGGCGCGTTGTCGGGTTGGCGCCGTGCCCAGCTCGAACCCACGCTCGCGCCGTTGCTAGAAAAGGCTGGCGGCTTGGTCGAACGCTCCGTATAATTGCGCCCATCGTGGGGCGGTAGCTCAGCTGGGAGAGCGTCGCGTTCGCAATGCGAAGGTCGGGAGTTCGATCCTCCTCCGCTCCACCAAGTCATTCCCGGTTCGAACACGAAGGGTTGGACGGTCCGCCGTCCAACCCTTCGTCGTTCTGCCCAAGGGGCGCGCCCACTCGCCTGGCGTTACGCGCTATTTGCCCAGATGGCGACGCACATCCGCGGCCATCGGCCCCACGGCCGCGACTGCTTCGCGCAACTGCTCTGGGGTGACATCCAGCGCCTGGGTCCAGTCGCGAAGCTCGTCATCTTCGTCGACGTTGATGCGATCGCGATCGGCGGCGCCGGTCTTGCGCTTGTCGTCCGACATGGTGGTCTCCAAAGGCTGCGGTGGCGCCACCTTCCCGCCGTGGATGTGGGCCGTGCGTGAACCGCGTCAGACGGCCGCGACCTCGATCCAGGTCGGCGCATGGTCGCTGGCGCCGGGTTCGAGCCGCAGCCAGCGATCCACGCCCGCCTTGCGCACCCGCTCGGCCAGCGCCGCGTTGACCAGCAGATGGTCGATGCGCAGGCCGCGGTCGCGCTCGGCGTGCTGCCGGAAATGGTCCCAGAACGTGTAGACCTGCGCCTGATCGCCGAGCACCTGACGCAGCGCATCGGTCCAGCCCTGCGCCAGCAGCCGCTCGAAGGCGTCGCGCACCTCGGGCTGGATCAGCGCGTCCTTGCGCCAGGCCTTGGCGTCGTAGACATCCGCATCGGTCGGGATGACGTTGTAGTCGCCCATCAGCACCACCGGATGCGCCAGCCCGACCAGCGTGCGCGCATGCTTGGCCAGCCGCTGCATCCACGCGAGCTTGTAGTCGAACTTGGGGCCGGGCTGCGGATTGCCGTTGGGCAGGTACAGCGCGCCGACCACGATGCCGTGCACCGCCGCCTCGATGTAGCGGCTCTGCGCATCGTCCGGATCGCCAGGCAGGCCGCGCCGGCTCTCGACCGGCACCGTATCGCGGCCGAGCAGCGCGACGCCGTTCCAGGCCCGCTGCCCCTGCCAGATCGCCCCATAGCCGGCCGCTTCCAGCGCTTGGGCCGGGAACGCGGCATCGGCAGCCTTGAGTTCCTGCAGCGCGACGATGTCCGGGCGCGCCGCCTCCAGCCAGGCCAGCAACTGCGGCAGCCGCTTGCCGATGCCATTGACGTTGAACGTGGCCAGCTTGAGGGTCTTCTTGCGCGCCATGGCGCCGGGTTCCGGTGACGGGGCTGCGTGCCGCAGTGGGCCCCGACCATAGGACCGGCGCAATGGCCAGCG
The DNA here is from genome assembly GCF_039673825.1 of Luteimonas sp. TWI662. Taxonomy (NCBI): domain Bacteria; kingdom Pseudomonadati; phylum Pseudomonadota; class Gammaproteobacteria; order Lysobacterales; family Lysobacteraceae; genus Luteimonas; species Luteimonas sp. TWI662. The sequence goes on from NZ_JBDJMI010000030.1 coordinate 9,833, forward strand.
GGTGAAAAAGAGGCTTCGTCGGAAATCAGAAAAACCGGGGTCAGTGTGCAATTTCGCCTTGCAAAATTGCACTCTGACCCCGGTTTTGCCGGCGGCGCGCGGGCGGGGGTCCTGCCCTCTCGCCAACGGGGCGCGGAAGGTGTACAAATGTACACCATGCACTCTCTTCCTCCCCAACGCGCCGCCGTGCTGGCCTTCGTCCGCGACCGGATCCGTGCCGGCCGGCCGCCGAGCCTGGCCGAGATCGCCGCGCACTTCGGTTTCGCCTCGCGCAGCGCCGCGCACAAGCATGTCCAGGCACTCACCGCCGTCGGCTTGCTGGAGGCACATCCACATCACAAGCGCGGCCTGAGCCTGCCCGGCGAGGACGCGCGCCCGCCGTTGCTGGCGCTGCCGGTGCTGGGCCGGGTCGCGGCGGGCGTGCCGATCGGTGCCGATATCGGCCTCGACCGCCAGCTGTGGCTCGACCGCGGCGTGTTCTCGCTGCGGCCCGACTACCTGCTGCAGGTGCAAGGCGACTCGATGATCGACGACGGCATCCTCGACGGCGACCTGGTCGGGGTGCACCGCAGCGCCGATGCCCGCGACGGGCAGACGGTGGTCGCCCGGCTCGACGGCGAACTGACGATCAAGCGGCTGCAGCGGGGCACCGACGGCATCCGCCTGCTGCCGCGCAACCCGGCGTATGCACCGATCGTGGTACCCCCGGGCGCCGACTTCGCGATCGAGGGCCTGTTCTGCGGACTGGTGCGGCAGGGCTGATGGGCCAGGTCCTGCCCCTGGACGCCTTGCTGGCCGCACGCACGGTCTGGCACGCCGGTCGCGGGACGGCGACGGCCGGCGATGGCGAACCGACCGGGATGGCCGCGCTCGATGCGGTGCTGCCCGATCGCGGCTGGCCGCGCGGTGCGCTGACCGAACTGCTGCTACCGGCCGATGGCGTCGGTGAGATCGCATTGCTGTTGCCGGCCTTGGCGCGCATGACCGCCACCGGCGGGCGGGTGGTGCTGATCGATCCGCCCTATGTCGCCTATGCGCCGGCCTGGCAGGCCGGCGGTGTCGATCTGGCCCGGCTGGAGATCGTGGTCGCGCCGCCGCGCGATGCCCTGTGGGCCTTCGAGCAGTGCCTGCGCAGCGGCGCCTGCGCGGCGGTGCTCGGCTGGCCGCGGACGGCCGACGACCGTGCGCTGCGCCGGTTGCAGGTCGCAGCCGATGCCGGCGACTGCTGCGCTTTCGCGGTGCGCGACCGCCGGCATGCGGTCAACGCCTCCCCCGCCGCACTGCGGTTGGAATATCTGCCCGCCGACGACGCCTGGCAGGTGCGCAAATGCCGTGGCGCGCAGCCGCCGGCGCGCCCGATCCGGCTGGCCCACTGATGCCGCCACGCCCGTCCGCATGCAGCGCAGTCCCGACCGCGCGGCCGTCTGCCCGTCGGCTTTCGGGGCGCCGGTCGCACGCCCTCGCCCGCGCACAGGCGTGAGCCCACCATGCTCTGGACCTGTCTGCTGCTGCCGCAACTGGCGCTCGACGCCGTCCTGCGCCGTCTCGACGATCCCGACGCCCCGCTGGCGCTGGTCGAAGGCCCGGCGCAGTTGCGGCGCCTGCACGCGGTCAACGCCGCCGCCGCTGCCGCCGGCCTGAAATCCGGCATGCGGCTGTCGGCCGCGCATGCACTGCTGGCCGACGTGCGCACCGTCGATCACGACGCCGGGGCCGAAGCGCGCTGCCAGCGCTTCCTCGCCGCCTGGGCCTATCGCCACAGCTCGCTGGTCAGCGCGCAGTGGCCGCGCGCGATCGTACTCGAGGCCCAGGCGAGCTTCCGCCTGTTCGGGCCCTGGCCCACGTTCGAACATCGGCTGCGTCAGGAGCTCGACACGCTCGGCTTCCGGCACCGCATCGCGCTGGCGCCGACACCGCGTGCGGCGCGCGTGCTCGCCGGGCTGCGCGACGGCCTGGCGGTGACCGAACCGGGCGCGCTGCGGGCCCTGCTCGACCGCGCGCCGATCCGGCGCGCGGCGCTGCCCGACGATGCCGGCGAGCGGCTGCACCGCATGGGCCTGCGCCACCTGGCCGACGTGCGCGGCCTGCCGCGCGATGCGCTGCGACGCCGTTGCGGGATCGCGGTGCTCGACCATCTCGATCGGCTCTACGGCGACGTCGACGACCCGCTCGACTGCTACGCCCCGCCCGACCGCTTCGATGCCCGCGTCGAGCTGGGCTACGAGGTCGAGAGCCATACCGCGCTGCTGTTCCCGCTGCGCCGGCTGACCGGCGATCTGGCGACCTATCTGTCGATCCGCGACGGTGGCGTGCAGCGCTTCACGCTGCGGCTCGAGCACGCCAGCGGCCGCACCGAGGTCGAGGTCGGTCTGCTCGCGCCCGAGCGCGACCCGGCGCTGCTGTTCGAACTGGCACGCAGCCGGCTCGAGCGCACCGGGGTCGACCGCCCGGTCGTCGCGCTGGGTCTGGTCGCCCACCAGTTGCCGCCATTCGTGCCAGCCAGCCGCGACCTGTTCGATCCGCGTCCGCAGCAGGCCGTGGACTGGCCGCAGCTGCGTGAGCGCCTGCGCGCGCGGCTGGGCGACGACGCCGTGCATCGCGTCGCCCCGGCCGGCGATCCACGGCCCGAACGCGCCTGGCGACGGGTGTCCGGCGACGACATCACCATCGAACCCGCCCCGCCCCGGCCGCCGCGCCCGGCGTGGCTGTTGCCCGAGCCGGTCCCCCTGCGCGACCCGCGGCTGCGCGTGCTGTCCGGGCCCGAACGGCTGGAAAGCGGCTGGTGGGACGATGGCGACGCGCGCCGCGACTACTACTGCGTCGAGACCTCGAACGGGCAACGCGCCTGGGCCTTCGTGCCGGTCGGCGAACGCGACGGCTGGATGCTGCACGGGTGGTTCGCATGACCAGCGTGCGCAGGCCGATTCCAACGCCCACGGAAGCGCTGCGATGAGCACGATCGACGGCGTCGACCGCGATACGCCCGGCGGCCAGCCGCCGCGGGCCTGGACGGTCGCGCACCGGCTGCGCGAGGCGGCCAACGACGCGGTCGCCCCCGATGCGCGCGCTGCCGGATCGCCGCCCTACGCCGAATTGCACTGTCTGTCGGATTTCTCGTTCCTGCGCGGCGCCTCTGATGCCGAACAGTTGTTCCGCCGTGCGCTGCATTGCGGCTACGAGGCGTTAGCGATCACCGACGAGTGCTCGCTGGCCGGGATCGTGCGCGCGCTCGAAGCCTCCGAAGGCACCGGGCTCAAGCTGATCGTCGGCAGCGAATTCCGGCTCGTCGACGGCCTGCGCTGCGTGCTGCTGGTCGAGACGATCGCCGGCTACCGCACGCTGTGCGCGCTGATCACCCAGGCACGGCGCGCTGCCGCCAAGGGCCATTACCGGCTCACACGCGAGGACATGGCCACCGTGCTGCAGGGCACGGCCGACGGACTGTTCGCGCTGTGGCTGCCGGGCGAAACCCCCGATCCGGACGAGGGCCGCTGGCTGCACGGCCTGTTCGGCGCGCGCGCGTACCTGGCCGTAGAGCTGCACCGCGAACGCGATGACGCCGCGCGCCTGGACGCGCTGCTGGCACTGGCGCGCACGCTGGGGCTGCCGGCGCTGGCCAGCGGCGATGCGCATATGGCCACCCGGCGCGAGCGCATGCTGCAGGACACGCTCACCGCGATCGCCCGCAACACCCCGCTGGCCGACTGCGGCGCGCACCTGTTCCGCAATGGCGAGCGCCACCTGCGCACCCGGCGCGCGCTGGGCAACATCTACGGCGCGGCGCTGATGGAGGCGGCCGCAGCGCTGGCGCGCCGTTGCAGCTTCAACCTGCGCAGCATCCGCTACGACTACCCGGTCGAGCTGGTCCCCGACGGCCACACCCCGACCACCTGGCTGCGGGTGCTGACCGAGCGCGGCATCATTGAGCGCTGGCCCGACGGCCCGACGCCCCAGGTGCGCGAGTTGATCGAATTCGAGCTCGCGCTGATCGCCAAGAAGGGCTACGAAGCCTTCTTCCTGACCGTGGCCGACATCGTCGCGTTCGCCCGCAAGCGGGAGATCCTGTGCCAGGGCCGCGGCTCATCGGCGAACTCGGCGGTCTGCTATGCGCTGGGCATCACTGCGGTGAACCCCGACGAGACCCGCTTGCTGATGGCGCGCTTTCTGTCCGAACAGCGCAACGAGCCGCCCGACATCGACGTCGACTTCGAGCACCAGCGGCGCGAGGAGGTCATCCAGTACGTCTACGCCAAGTACGGGCGCGAGCGGGCCGCACTCGCCGCGACGGTGATCAGCTACCGCGGCAAGAGCGCAGTGCGCGATGTCGCCAAGGCCTTCGGCCTGCCCGACGATCAGATCGCGCTGCTGACCACCTGCTATGGCTGGGGCAACGGCGACACGCCGATGGAACAGCGCATCGCCGAGGCGGGCTTCGACCTGCACAACCCGCTGATCCGCAAGATCCTGCTGGTGACCGAGGGCTTGCGCGGCCATCCGCGGCACCTGTCGCAACACGTCGGCGGTTTCGTCATTTCCGATGCCCCGCTCTCGCACCTGGTTCCGGTCGAGAACGCGGCGATGGCCGATCGCACGATCATCCAGTGGGAAAAGGACGACCTGGAGACGATGCAATTGCTCAAGGTCGACTGCCTGGCGCTGGGCATGCTGACCTGCATCCGCAAGACGCTGGACCTGGTACGCGGCCATCGTGGGCGGGACTTCGCACTCGCGACCCTGCCCGCCGAGGACAAGGCCACATACAAGATGATCCAGATCGCCGATACCGTCGGCGTGTTCCAGATCGAATCGCGCGCGCAGATGGCGATGCTGCCCCGGCTCAAGCCCGCGCGCTTCTACGACCTGGTGGTCGAAGTGGCCATCGTGCGCCCCGGCCCGATCCAGGGCGACATGGTGCATCCGTACCTGCGCCGGCGGCAGGGTCGCGAGGCGGTCGACTATCCCAATGACGAGATCCGCAGCATCCTCGCACCCACGCTCGGCGTGCCGCTGTTCCAAGAGCAGGTCATGGAACTCCTGATGAAGGCGGCCGACTACACCGACAGCGAGGCCGACCACCTGCGGCGCTCGATGGCGGCCTGGCGGCGCGGCGGCGACATGGAGCAGCACCGAGTGCGGGTGCGCGAGCGCATGCTGCGGAAGGACTATTCGCCCGAGTTCATCGACCAGATCTTCGACCAGATCAAGGGCTTCGGCTCCTACGGCTTCCCGCAGAGCCACGCTGCCTCGTTCGCCAAGCTGGTCTATGCCAGTTGCTGGCTCAAGCGCCACGAGCCGGCCGCATTCGCCTGCGGCCTGCTCAACGCGCAGCCGATGGGCTTCTACTCGCCCAGCCAGATCGTGCAGGACGCTCGCCGCGGCAGCGCGCAGCGCGCACGCGTCGAAGTGCTGCCGGTCGACGTGCTGCACAGCGACTACGACAGCACGCTGGTCGGCGGCCGGCCCTGGCGCAGCGACGCCGATCCGGGCGTCCAGCCGGCAATCCGGCTCGGCCTGCGCCTGGTCGCGGGGCTGCCCGAGGCGGCCGCGCACCGCATCGTCGCCGAACGCGGCCGGCGCCCGTTCGCCGACATCGCCGACCTGGTCCTGCGCGCCGGCCTCGAGGCCAAGGCGCGCCAGGCGCTGGCCGAGGCCGATGCGCTGCGCGGGCTGGCCGGCCATCGCAATGCCGCGCGCTGGGCGGTCGCCGGCATCGAGCAGCGGCGCCCGCTGCTGCCTGGCAGCCCCGACGAGGCCGAGGTCGCCCTGCCCGCGCCCGCCGCCGGCGAAGAGATCCTGTCCGACTACCGGGCCCTGGGCCTGAGCCTTGGCCCGCATCCGATGGCGCTGCTGCGTCCGCAGATGGCCGCGCGGCGGATCATCGGCCTGCGCGAGTTGCAGGCCCGGCGCCACGGCAGCGGCGTGCACGTCGCCGGCCTGGTGACCCAGCGCCAGCGCCCGGCCACGGCCAAGGGCACGATCTTCGTCACGCTCGAGGACGAGACCGGCATGATCAACGTCATCGTCTGGTCGCACCTGGCGATCCGCCGCCGGCGCGCCCTGCTCGAATCCCGGCTGCTCGCCGTGCGCGGCCGCTGGGAACGGGTCGACGGCGTCGCCCACCTCATCGCCGGCGACCTGCACGACCTCAGCGACCTGCTCGGCACGATGCCGCTGCCCTCGCGCGATTTCCATTGAGCCGCGGCGCCTGCGCACCCGGTTCCTGGGCCCCCGCAACCGGCCTTCCCTACTTTTGCGTGCCGGCACCCCCCCTGCGCCACCGTGTCGTTGTTGGGCGACCGCGCATCACGCCACCCCGTTCTGCGCGCTTGCCCAGGCCGCTCGCCGGCCGGCAGCGCGGTCGTCCGGGGAACGCCCGGACGTTATAATGAAGAGATGGCCCCGTAGCTCAGCTGGATAGAGCATCCCCCTCCTAAGGGGAAGGTCGCACGTTCGAATCGTGCCGGGGTCGCCAGTTCCGCGACCATCCCCCAGCGGCTGTCCCGCCGCGTCGCACCCCCTTCTTCGCCAGCGCCGCCCCGCGGCGCCAGCGCACACCAGGAGTTTTTCGCGATGTCCCATCCCGTCCTCACCGCGCTCGGCCTCGATTCCACCGAATCGGGCACTTATCTCGGCAACAACGAATGGGCCCGCGATACCGGTGCCGGCACGCTGACTCCGGTGAACCCGGCCAGCGGCGAGTCGCTGGCACAGGTGCTGGCAACCTCGCAGGCCGACTACGAGACCATCGTGACCCGTGCCCAGGCCGCGTTCCGCGAATGGCGCACGACGCCGGCGCCGCGCCGCGGCGAGGCGATCCGGCTGTGCGCCGAGGCGCTGCGCACCCACAAGGACGCGCTCGGCTCGCTGGTCGCACTGGAGATGGGCAAGTCCAAGCCCGAAGGCGACGGCGAAGTGCAGGAGATGATCGACATCGGCGAGTTCGCCGTCGGTCTGTCGCGTCAGCTCTACGGCCTGACCATGCATTCCGAGCGCCCCGGCCACCGCATGTACGAGCAGTGGCATCCGCTGGGCTTGGTCGGCGTGATCAGCGCGTTCAACTTCCCGGTCGCGGTCTGGGCCTGGAACAGCTTCGTCGCCGCGGTCTGCGGCAACGTCACCATCTGGAAGCCGTCGCCGAAGACGCCGTTGTCGGCGATCGCGTCGATGAAGATCTGCAACGAGGCGCTGCGTGCCGGCGGCTTCCCGGACATCTTCTTCCTGTTCAACGATGCCGGCAGCGATCTGGCCCAGGCGTTCGTCGACGACAAGCGCATCGCGCTGGTCAGCTTCACCGGCTCGACCCGGGTCGGCCGCCACGTCGGCGAGCGCGTCGCCCGTCGCATGGGCCGCTCGCTGCTCGAACTGGGCGGCAACAACGCGATCATCGTCGATCCGACCGCCGACCTGAAGCTGGCGATCCCGGCGATCGTGTTCGGTGCCGTCGGCACCGCCGGCCAGCGCTGCACGACCACGCGCCGGCTGTTCGTGCACGCCTCGATCTTCGACGACGTGCTGGCCAAGCTCAAGACCGCCTACGCCCAGGTCGAATCGCGGATCGGCGACCCCACCGATGCCGCCAACCTGATGGGCCCGCTGAACTCGCGCGACGCGGTGGACGCCTACCTGGCGGCGATCGAGAAGGCCAAGGCCGCCGGCGGCACGATCGAGAGCGGCGGCAAGGCGCTCGACGACCGCAAGGGCTTCTTCGTGCTGCCGACCCTCGTCACCGGCCTGTCGAACGATGCCGAGGTGGTGCAGGCCGAGACCTTCGCGCCGATCCTTTATGTGATGAAGTACGAGCAGCTCGACGAGGCGATCGACATGCAGAACGACGTGCCGCAGGGCCTGTCGTCGGCGATCTTCACCAACGACCTCAAGGCCTCCGAGCGCTTCCTGTCGGCGCGCGGTTCGGACTGCGGCATCGCCAACGTCAACATCGGCACGTCCGGTGCCGAGATCGGTGGCGCGTTCGGCGGCGAGAAGGAGACCGGCGGCGGCCGCGAGTCGGGCTCCGATGCCTGGCGCGCCTACATGCGCCGGCAGACCAACACCATCAACTACTCCGACGCCCTGCCCCTCGCCCAGGGCATCAAGTTCGACCTGTGAGACGGACCAGCGCCCTGGCGGTCACCAGCCTGGTCTGCGGTCTGTTGGGCTGGAGCCTGCTGCCTTGGCTGGGCAGCCTGGTGGCGGTGATCACCGGCCATCTGGCGCGTGCGGAAATCCGCCGCACGCCCGAGCTCGACGGCGACGGCATGGCCGTGGCCGGGCTGGTGCTGGGCTATGTGCAGTTCGTCGCGACGGTCGTCGGCATCGTGGTGTTGCTGCTGTTCTTCGGCGGCCTGTTCTGGCTCGGGACGGCGAGCTGAGGTGTACGGACTCGCCCGACCGCTGCTGTTCCGGCTCGACGCCGAGCGCGCCCACCATCTGACGCTGGCCGCGCTCGATGCCGCGCACCGCGCCGGCCTGTCGTCGATGCTCGGCGGCGCGCCGGCACCGCTGCCGACCGAGGCCTTCGGCCTGCGCTTTCCCAACCCCGTCGGCCTTGCCGCCGGTCTGGACAAGAACGGCGCGCACATCGATGCGCTGTTCGCGCTGGGGTTCGGCTTCGTCGAGATCGGCACCGTGACCCCGCGCCCACAGGACGGCAATCCGAAGCCGCGGATGTTCCGGCTGCCGCAGCATCGCGCGCTGATCAACCGGCTGGGCTTCAACAATGCCGGGGTCGATGCGCTGGTCGCCAATGTCGAGCGCGCGCGCCGCAACGGCGTGCTCGGCATCAACATCGGCAAGAACAAGGACACCCCCAACGACGCGGCCGCCAACGACTACCTGGCCTGCCTGGAGCGGGTCTATCCGCTGGCCGACTACGTCACCGTCAACATCTCCTCGCCCAACACCGCGGGCCTGCGCGACCTGCAGGAAGCGCAGGCCCTGCAACGCCTGATCGGGACGCTGCGCGAGGCGCAGGAGCGGCTGGCCGCCCAGCATCGGCGGCGCGTGCCGGTGCTGGTGAAGATCGCCCCCGACCTCGACGACGGCGGCATCGAAGCCGCGGCCCGGGTGTTCGGCGACCTGGCGGTGGATGGCGTCATCGCGACCAACACCACCATCGCGCGCACCGGCGTCGAAGCCGACGCGACCGCCGCGCAGGCCGGCGGCCTGTCCGGCGCGCCGCTGATGGACCGGGCGACCGCGGTGCTGCGCAAGCTGCGCGCGCAGTTGCCCGCGACCCTCCCGCTGATCGGCGTGGGCGGCATCGTCTGCGGCGCCGACGCTGCCACCAAGATCGCCGCTGGCGCGTCGCTGGTCCAGGTCTACTCGGGCCTGGTCTATCGGGGGCCGGCCCTGGTCGGCGAATGCGTGGAGGCGATCCGCGGCCGCCGCGATGCCACCGACCGCAGCCCTGCCCCGGAGCGCTGAGCCGCCGATGCCCGCCCCGTTCGATCTGCGCGAACGCGTCGACCTGCGCACCCGCAACACCTTCGGCGTCCCGGCGCAGGCACGCCGGCTGCTCGAGGTCGGCGACGCCGCGGCGTTGCCGCAGGCGCTGCCCGCGCTCGGCGAGGCGGCGCCGCTGGTGCTGGGCGGCGGCAGCAATCTGCTGTTCGTCGACGATATCGACACGGCGCTGGCGATCGTCGACACCCGCCGGGCCATCGTCGCCGACGATGGCGTCCAGGCGCAGGTCCGCGCCGCTGCGGGCGCGTGCTGGCACGATGTGGTGATGTGGTCGCTGGCCCAAGGCCTGGGCGGCCTGGAAAACCTGGCGCTGATCCCTGGCACCGTGGGCGCGGCGCCGATCCAGAACATCGGCGCCTACGGCGTCGAGGTCGCCGACCGCATCCATGCGGTCGAGGCCTTCGATCGCACACGCGGTGCCCCGGTCGTCCTCGACGCGGCGGCCTGCGGCTTCGGCTACCGCGACAGCGTGTTCAAGCAGATGCCCGACCGTTGGATCGTCACCGCAGTCACCTTTGCGCTCTCGCGCCGTGCCGCGCCGGTGCTCGATTACGCCGGCATCCGCGACGCGCTCGCCGCGCGCGGTGTGGCCGCGCCGACGCCGTCCGATGTCGCCGAGGCCGTGATCGCGATCCGCCGCAGCAAGCTGCCCGACCCGGCCGTGATCGGCAACGCCGGCAGCTTCTTCAAGAACCCGATCGTCCACGCCGCGATCGCTGCGGCCCTGCGCGAGACGCATCCCGATCTTCCGGTATTCCCGGTCGATGCTGACCGCTGCAAGCTTTCGGCTGCGTGGCTGATCGACCGCTGCGGCTGGAAGGGCCACCGCGATGGCGATGCCGGCGTCTCGGCGGGACACGCCCTGGTGCTGGTCAACCACGGCGGCGCGCACGGCCGCGACCTGCTGGCGCTGGCGCGGCGCATCGCCGCGTCGGTGCACGCCCGGTTCGGCGTGGACCTGGCGCCCGAGCCGCGGATCGTGGGAGCGACGTGGTGAGCGGCCTGACACGACGCTGGCAGCCGACCTCGGCCGCAGGCAAAGCGGCGCTGCTGATGCTGGGCAGTACATCGGCGTTCGCGCTGATGGCGATCACGATCCGCTTCGCGTCGGCGACCGTCCCGACCACCGAGGTCGCGTTCTTCCGCAACTTCTTCGGCCTGCTCGCGCTGTTGCCGATCCTGCTGCATGCCGGCGGCGGCCTCCCGCGCACGCGCCATCTCGGCCGCTACCTGGTGCGCACGCTGGTCGGCCTGGGCTCGATGCTGTGCGCGTTCTGGGCGATCGGCCATCTGCCGCTGTCGCAGGCGGTCTCGCTGTCGTATGCCGCACCGTTGTTTGCGACCATCGCCGCGGTGCTGTGGCTGGGCGAGATCGTGCGCGTGCGGCGCTGGATGGCGGTGTCGGCCGGCTTCATCGGCGTACTGGTGATCCTGCGCCCGGGCGTGGCGTTCTCGGCGCCGATGCTGATCCCGGTACTCGGCGCCCTGCTCGCGGCCCTGGTCGCGATCCAGATGAAGCAGCTGTCGAAGATCGATCCGCCCGACACGATTGTCTTCTACACCTACGTGCTATGGGTGCCGCTGTCGCTGGTGCCGGCGCTGTTCCAGTGGGTATGGCCCGATCCGGTCGCCTGGTTGTGGCTGCTGGCGACGGGCGTGCTCGGCACGCTGGGCCAATGGCTGTGGACACGCGCGCTGCGCCTGGGCGAGGTCTCTGCGCTGCAGCCGATCAGCTTCGTGCAGTTGCCGATCGTGGTCATCTTCGGCTGGTGGCTGTTCGGCGAGACGGTCGACCTGTGGACGATGGCCGGCGCGGCGATCGTGTTCGGCGCCAACGGCTACATCGCCCATCGCGAAGCGGTGCTCGCACGCCGCGCCGCCTCCCAGCGTCCGACCGAGGCGGCCAAGCCCAGCGAGTAGCACGGGCGTCGCGGCAACCGCGCAGCGCCGCGAGGCGCCGCGTCAGACCTCGTCGCGCGCGACCTCACGCAGCTTGCCCTGGTGCAGTTCCATCACCCGGTCGAGCTTGCGCGCCAGTCGGCGGTCGTGGGTCACCAGCACCAGGCTCGTGCGCTGCGCGCGGTTCATCTCCAGCATCAACTCGAACACCGTCGCGGCCGTGCGCTCGTCGAGATTGCCGGTGGGTTCGTCGCCCAGCACGCAGGCCGGCTTGTTGACCAGCGCCCGCGCCACCGCGGCGCGCTGGCGCTCGCCACCCGACAGCTCGCCCGGCTTGTGGCCGAGCCGGTGGCCCAGCCCGACCGTCTCCAGCAGACCGCGCGCACGCGTGGTCGCATCGCTGTCGCTGGCGCCGTTGAGCAGTGCCGGCAGCATCACGTTCTCCAGCGCGGTGAACTCGGGCAGCAGGTGATGGAACTGGTAGACGAAGCCGAGCGCGCGGTTGCGCAGCGTCCCGCGCGCCGCGTTCGACAGCGCGCTCATCTTCTGTCCCGTCACGAACACCTCGCCCGCGCTCGGTACATCCAGCCCGCCGAGCAGGTGCAGCAGCGTGCTCTTGCCGGCGCCCGAAGCACCGAGGATGGCAACGGTCTCGCCGGCGCGGACCGCGAAGTCGAGCCCGTCGAACACCGGCGTATGCAGCTTGCCCTCGGCGTAGGTCTTGCCCAGGCCTTCAGCCGCCAGCACGACGGCATCGGCCGCCGTTTGCGCGTGCTCACTCATAACGCAGCGCCTCCGCCGGGGCGGTGCGCGCCGCGCGCCACGCCGGATACAGGGTGGCCAGGAACGCCATCAACAATGCGATCACGCCGATCATCGTCACGTCGCTGGCCTGCAGGTCGATCGGCAGACCAGTGACGTAGTAGACGTCTTCGGGCATCAGCACCACGCCGAACAGGCGCTCGAGGGCGCGCAGGATGTGCTCGAGATTGAAGGTCAGCAGCAGGCCGCCGCAGACCCCGAGCACGGTGCCGATCACGCCGATCATCGTGCCCTGCACCATGAACACCTGCATGACCCCACGCGGGGTCAGGCCGAGCGTGCGCAAGATTGCGATGTCGGCATGTTTGTCGGTGACCAGCATGACCTGCGAGTTCAACAGCGAGAACGCCCCCATCAGGATGATCAGCGACAACAGGATGCCGATCATGGTCTTCTCGAGCTTGAGCGCGCGGAACATGTTCGCGTTCTCCGTGCTCCAGTCGCTGACCCGGTAGACCCCGCCCAGCCTGTGCACCAGGTCGCGGGTGACCTGTTGGGCCAGATCCATGTCGTGCAGTTTCAGGCGCACACCGGTCACGCCGTCGCCGATGCGCAGCAGCCGCTGCGCGTCCTGCAGGTTGACCACCGCCAGCCGGCGGTCGAAATCCTGGTAGCCGGCCTCGAACAGGCCGCTGACGGTGAAGCGCTTGAGCTGCGGCACCGCGCCCATCGGCGTGACCTGGAAATCGGTGGTCACGATGACACTGTCGCCGACACCGACGCCGAGCCACAGGGCGAGTTCGCGGCCGAGCACGATGTTGAAGCTGCCCGGTTGCAGGTCCGACAGTTGGCCGACGACCATCGAGGTGGACAAGTCGGACACCTGGCTCTCGTCCTCGGGCGAGATCGCACGGACCGCGGCCGGCTCGTTGCGGCGTCCGCGCAGCAGCGCCTGCGTGTCGATGTAGGGCGCCGCGCCGGCCACGCGCGGGTCCTCGCGCGCGACCTCGACCGCACGTGCCCAGTTGTGCAGCGTGTCGCCCTCGGCGCTCACGGTCGCGTGCGCGACCATGCCGAGCATGCGATCGCGGATTTCCTTCTGGAAACCGCTCATCACCGCCAGGGTCGTGATCAGCACGGTGACGCCGATCGCGATCGCGAAGATCGAGGCCAGCGAGATGAAGGAGATGAAGCCGTTGCGCCGTTTCGCCCGGAGATAACGCAGGCCGATGGCGGCAGGGATGGGTCTGAGCATGGGCGTCCGTCGATGGATGCGGGTCGTTGGCGATGGCGCGATCGCCGTGCCCGTCCCGCCGGGCAGCGGCTATGGTGCCACCGATTCCGGTGCGCGTGGCAGTGGACGCATCGCGGCGGCCAGACGCAGTTCACGGCGCTGCGGTGCCGGCAGCGTATCGGGCCACCACAGCAGCCTGCGCGTGCGTCGGCCCTCGCGCCAGGTCAGGCGAACGATCGGGCCGCGCCAATGCAGGGAAGGCGCTTCCAGCAGCCGCCCATCGAGCAGCATCCGCCCCGTCGCCTGCACGACGATGCGATGTGGCGGCTGTCGCGCGGTGCGCACGATCGTGCGCAGGCCGCTGGCCAGGACCCAGGCGATACCGAGCCAGGCCATCGGGCCCGGCAGTTCGGACAGCAGCAAGGCGCCACAGGCAGCGAGCGTGAGCAGGCCCAACGCGGCGACCAGCAGGCGCGAGGGCCGCCAGTGCAGCCTGGCAGGTTCAAGGATCGGGTGGTAGCGCCCGGATGGTTTGGACGAGGGCGTCGAGTTGTGCATCGGGCGAACGCTCATGGCCGAGGAACCATTTCCAGAGCCTATCGTCCTCGCATTCGAGCAGCCGTCGGAAAACATCCCGCTCGCTTTCGGAGGATGTCGCCCAACACCGGTCGAGCCAGCGCACGAACAGCCGATCGAGCTCGCGCATGCCGCGGCGGCTGCGCCAGCGCAGGCGGCGCAGTTCGGTGGTGTCGTCGTGGTCGGTCACGGGCGTGCGTCCTGGGTGCGGGCGTTCGCGAGCGCAGCCGACGCGGATGCGTCGGCTTGGCGCGACCACGTCATTCGAGATATCCCATGCCGTCCATGGCGCGACATTGCCGGCGCCGGAGAGACCGGCCCGCACGTCCGTGTGCGGGCGTTCGCGGCTGCGGCCGATGCGGATGCATCGGCTTGGCGCTCATGACGCATCAGGCTTGTCCCATGCCCTCCATGGCGTGACATTGCCGGCTCCGGAGAGACCGGCCCGCACATCCGTGTGCGGGCGTTCGCGAGCGCAGCCGACGCGGATGCGTCGGCTTGGCGCTCATGACGCGTCAGGCTTGTCCCATGCCCTCGATGGCGTGACATTGCCGGCTCCGGAGAGACCGGCCCGCACATCCGTGTGCGGGCGTTCGCGGCTGCGGCCGATGCGGATGCATCGGCTTGGCGCTCATGACGCATCAGGCTTGTCCCATGCCATCCATGGCGTGACATTGCCGGCTCCGGAGAGACCGGCCCGCACATCCGTGTGCGGGCGTTCGCGAGCGCAGCCGACGCGGATGCGTCGGCTTGGCGCGCTCGCTCACCCACGTCGTGCGAGCATCAGTTGCTTGATCTGGCCGATCGCCTTGGCGGGATTCAGCCCCTTGGGGCAGGTCCGCGCGCAGTTCATGATCGTGTGGCAGCGGTAGAGCTTGAACGGGTCTTCCAGATCGTCCAGGCGCGCGCCGGTGTCCTCGTCGCGGCTGTCGATGATCCAGCGATAGGCCTGCAGCAGGATCGCCGGACCCAGGTAGCGTTCGCCGTTCCACCAGTAGCTCGGGCAACTGGTCGAGCAGCAGGCGCACAGGATGCACTCGTAGAGGCCGTCGAGCTTGTCGCGGTCCTCGGGCGACTGCAGCCGCTCGCGATCCGGCGGCGCTGCGGTCTGGGTGCGGATCCACGGCTGGATCGACGCGTACTGCGCATAGAAGTGCGTGAGGTCGGGCACCAGATCCTTGACCACGCTCATATGCGGCAGCGGGTAGATCGGCACCTCGCTCTTCTTGCAGTCGTCGATCGCGCGCGTGCACGCCAGCGTGTTGGTGCCGTCGATGTTCATCGCGCACGAGCCGCAGATGCCTTCGCGGCACGAGCGACGGAACGTCAGCGTCGGATCGATCTCGTTCTTGATCTTGATCAGCGCGTCCAGGACCATCGGCCCGCACTTGTCGAGGTCGAGCTCGTAGGTGTCGGTGCTGGGGGTCTCGCCGGAATCGGGATTCCAGCGATAGATCTTGAACGTGCGCGTGCGCTTGGCGCCCGGCGCGGCCGGGAAGTGCCGGCCCTTCTTGATCTTGGAGTTCTTCGGGAGCGTGAATTCGGCCATGTGGGGTCTCCCGGCTCAGTAGACGCGTGCTTTGGGGGGCACGACTTCGACTTCGTCGTCGAGCGTGTACATATGCACCGGACGGTAGTCGATCTTGGTGTTGCCGGCCTCGTCCGCCCAGCACAGCGTGTGCTTGTGCCAGTTCTCGTCGTCGCGGTCCGGGTAGTCCTCGTGGGCGTGCGCGCCGCGCGATTCCTTGCGGTTCTCGGCCGAGACGATCGTCACCAGCGCCTGGCCCAACAGGTTCTCCAGCTCCAACGTCTCGATCAGGTCCGAGTTCCAGACCAGCGAACGGTCGCTGACCTTGACGTCGGCAAACGAGGCGTGGATCTCGCGGATCTTGTCCACGCCCTCTTTGAGCGTCTCGCTGGTACGGAACACCGCCGCGTCGTTCTGCATCGTGCGCTGCATGCGGTCGCGGATCACCGCGGTCGCGGTGTCGCCCTTGGCATTGCGCAGCTTGTCCAGACGCGCCAGCGACTTGTCGCAGGCATCGGCCGGCAGCGGCTTGTGGCGCGCGTCGGGCTTGATCGTCTCCGCGCAGCGGTTGGCCACCGCCCGACCGAACACCACCAGGTCGAGCAGCGAGTTCGAGCCCAGGCGGTTGGCGCCGTGCACCGATACGCAGGCCGCTTCGCCGATCGCGTACAGGCCGGGCACGACCGCATCCGGATTGCCATCCTTCAGCTGCACGACTTCGCCGTGGTAGTTGGTCGGGATGCCGCCCATGTTGTAGTGCACGGTCGGGATGACCGGGATCGGCTGCTTCTCCACGTCGACGCCGGCGAAGATCCGCGCGCTCTCGGCGATGCCGGGCAGCTTCTTGTGGATGTCGGCCGGGTCGAGGTGGGTCAGGTCGAGGTGGATGTGGTCCTTGTGCTCGCCGACGCCGCGACCTTCGCGAATCTCCATCGTCATCGAACGGCTGACCACGTCGCGCGAGGCCAGGTCCTTGGCATTGGGCGCATAGCGCTCCATGAAACGCTCGCCGCTGGCATTGCGCAGGATGCCGCCCTCGCCGCGGACGCCCTCGGTGATCAGGCAGCCCGCGCCGTAGATGCCGGTGGGGTGGAACTGCACGAACTCCATGTCCTGCAGGCCGAGCCCGGCGCGCAGCGCCATGCCGCCGCCGTCGCCGGTGCAGGTGTGCGCGGAGGTTGCCGAGAAGTAGGCGCGGCCGTAGCCGCCGGTCGCCAGCACCACGCCCTGGGCGCGGAACAGGTGCAACGTGCCCTCGGCCATGTCGAGTGCGAGCACACCGCGGCAGGCGCCCTCCTCGTCCATGATCAGGTCAAGCGCGAAATACTCCACGAAGAAGCGCGCATCGTGCTTGAGCGACTGCTGGTAGAGCGTGTGCAGGATCGCGTGGCCGGTGCGGTCGGCGGCCGCGCAGGTGCGCTGGGCGATGCCCTGGCCGTAATGCGTGGTCATGCCGCCGAACGGCCGCTGGTAGATCTTGCCTTCCTGGGTGCGCGAGAACGGCACGCCCTGGTGCTCGAGCTCGATGATCGCCGGGATCGCCTCACGGCACATGTACTGGATGGCGTCCTGATCGCCCAGCCAGTCCGAGCCCTTGATGGTGTCGTAGAAGTGGAAGCGCCAATCGTCCTCGCCCATGTTGCCGAGCGCGGCCGAGATACCGCCCTGGGCGGCGACGGTGTGCGAGCGGGTCGGAAAGACCTTGGTCAGGCACGCGGTCTGCAGGCCCTTGTGGGCCAGGCCGAAGGTCGCGCGCAGGCCGGCGCCGCCGGCGCCGACGACGATCATGTCGTACTTGTGTTCGGTAATCGGGTAAGCGGTCATCACGGACTCAGGCAGTGAAGGCGATGCGGGCGATCGCGTACAGCGAGGCGATGGCGCCCAGCCCGCAGAGGAAGGTCACGAGCAGCTGGAGGGCCAGCTCGAAGGACCGCTTGTGCACATAGTCCTCGATCACGACCTGCAGGCCGAGCTTGGCGTGCCAGAACAGCGTGACCAGGAAGATCGAGAACAGGATCGCGTTCCACGGCCGGGCGATGATCGCGCGTGCGGTGTCCAACTCCGCGCCGACCAGCGACAGCAGCGTCAGCACGAACCAGACGACCAGCGGCACCAGGATGATCGCGGTGACCCGCTGCTTCCAGAAGTGCGTCGTGCCCGACTTGCCCGAGCCCAGGCCCTGGGCCCGCTTGACCGGCGTGCGCAGCGGCACTGCGCGCGAGGTCTCTCCACCACCACCGCTCATGCCGCACCCCGCAGGCCGAAGAACCAGATGATGCCGGTGATCAGAAAGCCGACCACGAACACCGCGTAGCCCGAGGCATAGGCCTTGGGAATCTCGAAGCCCCAGCCCGCATCCCACAGCAGGTGGCGGATGCCGTTGAGCAGGTGGTAGATCAGCGCCAGCGTGAAGCCGAACAGGAAGATCAGCCCCATCGGCGAGGCCCACTGCCGCGAGGCGAACTCGTAGGCTTCGCCGCCCGCGGCGATGGACATCAGCCACCACACCAGGGAAATGCCACCGACCGCCAGCGAAATGCCGGTGATGCGGTGAAGGATGGACATGGTCGACGTCATCTGCGGTCGATAGACCTGCAGATGCGGCGACAGAGGACGGTTGGAATGTGCCATCGCTGGCTGGTCTCCTCGCTGGCGGCGTCGCACCGCGTGGCTGGTGGTACACAGGGCCGCTATCGCCAACGCGATGCGGCGGCGATCAGAAATCGATGCAGCGGCCGTTCTTTTCCCAGTCGCCGTAACGGGTGGGATCGAGGCCGTCACGGCCCCCGATCTCGACCGCTGGCTCCGGCTCGGGTGCCGGAACGGGCGTGACCGCCGGTTCCGACCGCGGCGTTGCCGCGTCGTCGCCTATGATGTCCGGGGTGATCATCCGTTCAATTTTAGTTCCCACACCCATGGTAAACAAGCCACATCCCCTGCCCGACGCGGATTTCGCCCTCTCCGGCCTGCACGTGCTGCGGCTATCGGGCCGCGATGCACTCGCATTCGCCCAGGCCCAATTCATGAACGACGTGTCCGCGCTCGCCGACGGCCAGTGGCAATGGAGCGGCTGGCTGACGCCCAAGGGCCGCCTCCTCGCCCTGTTCGCGCTGCTGCGCCGCGACGCGCAGACGCTCGATGTCGTCCTGCACGACGCCGACCCCGCCACGTTCGCCGATGCGCTGAAACGATTCGTGTTCCGCAGCAAGGTCGCGATCGCGATGGCGGGCACTGCGGCCACAGGCCGGTTCGCCGCCCCGTCGGCCGCACGCGGCGCCCAGGCCGCATTCGATGGCCAGACGGCGGAGTTGGACCTGGGCGTGCCGTCGCAGCCACGCACCTTGCGCCTGCAGCCGATTGAGTCGGACACGGCCACGACACCCGAACCTGATGCCGCGTTCCAGAGCGAAGCCGATGCGCGGTGGCGTGCGATCGACCTGGCACACGGGCTGCCGCGGCTGGCCGCCAGCGAGTTCGATCGCTGGACGCCGCAGCAACTCTCGCTCGACCGCCTGCAGGCCTACAGCGTCAAGAAGGGCTGCTACCCGGGTCAGGAGATCGTGGCGCGGACGCATTTCCTGGGCCAGAGCAAGCGCGGCCTGGTCGCGCTGCAGGGGGCCGATGCCGCACAGACCGGCCAGGACGTCGCCGCCGATGGCGCGCCGGTCGGTCGGCTCGTCGCGGTCTCGACGCAGGTCCAGCTTGCGGTGCTGCCACTGGATCTGGGACCTGCGTCACTGGCCCTCGATACACATCCAGTGACGGCCGTACCACTGTGCGAAGGCTTGGCGCGCTGAGCGTCTGCCTGTCTTTTTAGCGTCTATCCGCTTACCAGCGCGACGCACTGAGACGAAGGGACCTGTCTTTTCCGTCTGAAGTCAGAGTGAAGCAGCGGACTGGCGGCCGGTGGCCGCGTCAAGCGCGCCATGGATGAGCCAGCTCTGCCTGCGCGGCATGCCGCGCGAGCGAGCGAACGCCCGGCGCGCTGCGCCGGGCCGGACCGATCCGCGAAGCGGAGCGGGCGCGCACCCGAGTCAGGACAGGGTGAGCATGGATGGCTTGCGCGGCATGCCGCGCAGCCATGCGAACGCCGCGCGTGCTTCGCGTGGCCGGACCGCGAGCGGCCCTGACCGAGGGAAGAGCGGCTTCCGGCTGACAGGCCGCTGCCTATCCGAAGTGGGATTCCCGTCTCGCACATTGGAGAAGCCTTCCCCTTTTCATGCCCGACGCGGCTGCTATGCTCGGCCGCTGACAGGGCGCGCAAGCGCTGGGGAATGTCGAGGCAGTCGCCGGACCGGCTGCGGTCCGGTGGCAGGGGAACTGGAAAGCTCAAAGGGAATGTCATGAAGCGCACTCGCTTGTCCGCGGCCTTCGCCGCGTCCGTTGTTTCGCTCGCATTGGCGGCCTGCTCGTCCACACCCGAGACGCAGGCGCCGGCACCGCAGTCGCCCGCGCCGTCGAGCGCCTTCATCGAGAAGCTCGACGCCGATGGCCTGTTCGCGTTCGGCAAGGCCGGCATCGGCGACCTCAGCCCCGACGGGCGCGCCGCACTCGACGCAATCGCCGCCCGGCTCTCGGGCAGCGCGCACCGGCTGGACATCGTCCACGTCATCGGCCACAGCGACCGCATCGGCAACGCCAAGGGCAACCTGCGGCTGTCCAACCAGCGGGCCGAAGCGGTGCGCGCGTATCTGGTCGAGCACGGCGTGCCTGCCGACCGGATCACGGCAGTCGGGCGCGGCGACGTGGAGCCGGTGGTCGAGTGCCGCAGCGAGCGCGGCCAGGCATTGATCGCCTGCCTGGCACCGAACCGCCGCGTCGAGGTCCGGGCCCGCTTCACCGATTGACCGGACCTGCACCGCCACGAAGGGTCGGCGCACCGCGCCGGCCCTTCATCGTTTCAGGCCATGGCCGTCGCGGCGGCGACGATGTCGGCCTCCGACGGGATCACCAGGAACGCGGCGCCGGCCAGCGGCGTGAACGTATCGGCCCCGACCACCCGGCGCAGCGGCCGGTCGCCGAAGCCCGCCTCGGTGATCGCGGTCACGATGCCCTCGCCCACGCCGGCGCTGCGCCGCCCCTCGTCGACCACCAGCACCCGATCGCATTCGGCCACGTGCCGTGCGATCGCGCCTTCGTTGAGCGGCAACAGCCAGCGCAGGTCGACCACGCGCACGCGCCAGCCACGCTCGGCCTCGATCGTGCGCGCCGCGCGCAGGCTCATCGGCACGCCGTTGCCGAACGTCAGCACCAGCAGATCGGTCGCCTCGGGCGCATACACCCGTTCCTCGCCGAAGGCCATCGCCTGGTCCGGCGGCGGATACGCGGTCAGCCAGCCGCCATCACCGGGTTCGTAGAGGTCCTTGGTCATGTACAGCGCGATCGGTTCGAGGAACGCACAGACCCGGCCGTCGACCGTCGCCAGCGCGGCCAGCGTGCGCAGCATGGTCGCCGCGTCGTCGCCGCGCGACGGGCAGCCGACGACGAGGCCCGGGATGTCGCGCAGCGCGGTGATCGAGTTGTCGTTGTGGAAGTGGCCGCCGAAGCCACGCTGGTAGCCCAGCGAGGCGATGCGCATGACCATCGGGTTGCGGTACTGGCCGTTGCTGAAGAACTGCAGGCTCGCCGCCTCGCCGCGGATCTGGTCGCCGGCATTGTGGAAGTACGCCAGATACTGGATCTCGGGCAGCGGCAGCAGCCCCATGTTGGCGTAGCCCTGCGCCAGCCCGAGCACGATTGTCTCGTCGAGCAGCGTGTTGAACACCCGGCGCGGGCCGAAGGCCTTCTGCAGGCCCTTGGTGACGGTGTACACGCCGCCCTTCTGCGCCACGTCCTCGCCGAACAGCAGCGCTTGGGGATACTTGGCGAACAGGTCGTGCAGCGCCTGGTTGATCTGGATCGCCAGGTGCCGCGGCGGCTGCGCTTCGGGCAGCTTGGCCTCGCCGCCGAACACCGCTGCACGCCCGGCGGCGTGCGCGTAGCGCGTGGCCTCGGCCTGGACCTGGGCCGGCGAATACGGCGCCAGCGGCTGCATGACCTCGGCCAGGGTCTCCAGCCGCGGCCGGCTGTCGGCATCGTGCGCAGCGGCGAAGCAGCGCGCGCGCGTGTCCTCGTACAGCGCCAGCAATGCGTCGGCACTCATCAGCCCGGACTCGAGCGCGATCGCCGCCGAACGCAGCAAGGGATCGGTCGCCTCGACCGCGCACAGTTCCTCGAGCGACCGCCACTCGATTTCGAAGTCGGTGCCGGCGTGGCCCATGATCCGGGTCGTGCGCAGGTGCAGGAAGGTGGGCCGGCGCGTGCGCCGGCAATGCGCGACCGCGCGCTCGACCTCGCCGTAGCCCACGGCCAGGTCCAGGCCGTCGGCGGCGAAGTAATCCAGATCGGGGCGCTGGGCGAAATTGCGCGCGATCCAGCCGTCGGGCGTCTTGACCGAGATGCCGATGCCGTTGTCCTCGCAGACGAACAGCACCGGCGCCGGGAGCTTCTGGTAGGCGGTCCAGGCGGCGGCGTTGAAGGCGGTCTGCGCGGTCGCGTGGTTGCTCGAGGCGTCGCCGAACGAGCACACGACGATGCTGTCGTCGGGCACCGGAAGCGCATGGCCGATGCGCCGTGCCTGCTCGATCGCGACCGCGGTACCGAAGGCCTTGGGCAGATGCGAGGCGATGGTCGAGGTCTGCGGCAGCACCCACAGCGGCTTGCTGCCCCAAACCTTGTGGCGGCCGCCGCTGGCCGGATCTTCGCGGCTGGCCGCGAACGACAGCGCCGAATCCATCACCGGGTCCATGCCGGGCAGCTTGCGGAAGCGCTCGGCCATGAAGCCGCCGCTGCGATAGTGCAGGAACGCCGGATCGGTATGCCGAGTCAGGCGCGCGACCATCGCGTTGCCTTCGTGACCGCTGGACCCGATCGTGTAGAAGACCTTGTTCTGCACGCGCAGCACGCGCGCCATCAGGTCCAGATGCCGGCTGATCAACTGTGACTCGAGCAGTTCGACAAACCCGCGCGCATCCAGCGCGCTGCCGGGCAGCACCGCATCGGCATCGGCCGGGCGGGTCCGCACCGGGCCGCGCCAGTCACGGACGAACTGCTGGAAGTTCGCGTCGCAGATCTCGGCGCGGTTGAGGCCCTTCATGCGGGCGGGAATCGGGTTGGGGACGGTGGCGAACATGCAGTCGGGGCCTGCTAATGGGAAGCCGCGATCAGCGCGGCGTGTTCGGGCGCGGGCGCCGGCATCGCAACGAACCGCGGCGTCGCGCGCACGCGATCCAGCCAGTCGCACAGCGCCGGGTACGGCGACAGGTCGAATCCCCCGTCGCCGGCCGCATCGGTGTAGGGGAATAGCGCGATGTCCGCGATGCCATAGCGCGGACCGGTGAACCAGGGACGCGCCGACAGGTGCGTCTCCATGACCGCCAACGCCTGCGCGCCGCGCGCATGCAGGCGCGGCAGTTCGGCACGGCGCGGCGAATCGAGCGGCGTCCAGCCCCGGATGAAACGGGCGACGGCCAGACAGGGCTCGTGGCTGTACTGCTCGAAGAACATCCACGACAGCGCCTGCGCGCGTTGCCACGCATCGTCGGGCAGAAACTCGCTGCCCTCGGCCAGCCAGTGCAGGATCGCGTTCGACTCCACCAGCACGCGGCCGTCGTCGAGCTCGAGCATCGGCACCTTGCCGTTGGGGTTCTTGGCGAGGTAGTCCGGGGTGCGGGTCGCACCGCGGCTGCTGTCGGTCTCGATCCAGCGATACGGGCGGCCGCGCTGTTCGAGCAACAGCCGCAGCTTGTGGCAATTGCCGGACGGCGAGTAGCCGTG
Source organism: Luteimonas sp. TWI662 (assembly GCF_039673825.1). Lineage (NCBI taxonomy): Bacteria > Pseudomonadati > Pseudomonadota > Gammaproteobacteria > Lysobacterales > Lysobacteraceae > Luteimonas > Luteimonas sp. TWI662. The sequence goes on from NZ_JBDJMI010000030.1 coordinate 33,109, forward strand.
GATCGTGGTCATGCGAAGCGCTGTCGGTGCTCGCGCCATTGCGCGCGTGTCTGGCCCCAGATGTCGATGGGGTGGTCCTCGAATGGTGCCGGCAGCCGACCGGGGCGCAGCCGGGTCGATCCCAGTCGTCGGGCGACCTGCTGGGACGCGATGTTCGCTGGATCGATGCAGTGGATGATCTCGTCCCAGTGCAGCGCCGAGAACGCCCAGTCGATGGCCGCCACGGCCGCTTCCACCGCATAACCCTTGCCCCAGGCATCGGGATGGAACGCGTAGCCGATCTCGTTGCCCGGCCAGCCCTCCGGGCGCCAGGGCCCGAGTTGGCCCAGCCAGCGTCCGTCGGCGCGCTCGACGACCGAAAACATGCCGAAGCCCTGCAGCAGCCAGGCGCCGGGCTGCTGCAGGAACTTGCGCCAGGCCGCCGCGCGCGGCTGGCACCCGCCGATGTAGCGCGCCGCAGTCTCGTCGGCCAACAGTTCGGCGTACCGATCGAAATCCTCGGCCTTGGGCAGACGCAGGATCAGACGTTCGGTTTCGAGGATCGGCGAGGCAGCGGACGACGACATCGTGGGCATCCTTGGAGGGTCAGAGACTGCCGGCCTTCTCGATCACGAGGATGCGCGCCTCGCCGATCGGATGGGCGACATGCGCATCGCCCTGCCCGGCATGGAACAGGTCGCCGGCCTCGAGCACGACTGCGTGTTCGGCCTCGCCCTGGCGATAGCGCATCTCCACGCGGCCGTCGAGCACGGCGAAGACTTCCTCGCCATCATTGACGTGCCACTGGTACGGACGATCGGTCCAGTGCAGACGGACGGTGGCGCCCTCGATGGCGGCGACATCCAGTGCGCCCCACGCCCTGTCGGCGGTGAACTCGCGAGACCGGATCGTGCGCATGGTCAGAACGCGTTGATGCCGGTCAGTTCGCGCCCCACGACCAGTTGATGCACGGTCTCGGTGCCTTCGTAGGTGATGACCGACTCGAGGTTGAGCGCATGGCGGATCGGCGAATGCTCGGTCGTGATGCCGGCGCCGCCCAACAGATCGCGCGCTTCACGCGCGATGTCGATCGCCATGCGGCAGTTGTTCCACTTCGCCAGCGAGACCTGGGTCGGCTGCATCGTGCCGGCATCCTTCAGGCGTCCGAGTTGCAGCGAGAGCAACTGCGCACTGGTGATCCGGCGCGCCCAGTCGGCGAGCTTGATCTGCGCGCTCTGCGTCGCGGCCACCGGGCGGTCGAACAGAATGCGTTCCTTGGAGTAGCCCAGTGCCTCGTCCAGGCACGCGATCGCCGCGCCGATCGGGCCCCAGGTAATGCCGTAGCGCGCCTGGGTCAGGCAGCCCAGCGGGCCCTTGAGTCCCTTGACGTTGGGCAGGCGGTTGGCCTCGGGCACGCGCACATCGTCGAAGTACAGCGCGCTGGTGACCGAGGCGCGCAGGCTCATCTTGTGCTTGATCTCCTGGGCGGAGAAGCCGGCGAAGGCCTTCTCCACGATGAAGCCCTGGATGCCGTCGTCGGTCTTGGCCCAGACGATCGCGATGTCGGCCAGGTTGCCGTTGGTGATCCACATCTTGGCGCCGTTGAGGACCCAGTCGCCGCCGTCGCGGCGCGCATGGGTCTTCATGTTCGCCGGGTCCGAGCCACCGTGGGGCTCGGTCAGGCCGAAGCAGCCGATGACCCGGCCGGCGGCCATGTCGGGCAGCCAACGGCGGCGCTGTTCCTCGCTGCCGTAGGCAAAGATCGGATACATGCACAGCGACGACTGTACGCTGGCGAAGCTGCGCAGGCCGCTGTCGCCGCGCTCGAGTTCCTGGCAGATCAGGCCGTAGCTGACCGCGTTGAGGCCGGCGCAGCCGTACTCGGTCGGCAGCGTGGCGCCCAGCAGGCCGAGCTCGGCCATTTCGGGGATCAGTTCGGTCGGAAACCGCGCCTCGTCGAAGCAACCGCCGATGATCGGCAGCACGCGCTCGTCGGTGAAGCGGGCGACGGCGTCCTGGACCGCGCGCTCGTCTTCATCGAGCAGCGAGCGCACGTCGTACAGATCATAGGGATGCAGGGCCATGGCGGTCCGGTCTGGGCGGGATGCCGGCCATTGTAGCGATCCGCGCGCCCGCGGCGCCGCCCCCCCGGACGCAAAAAGGCCGGCGATGCGCCGGCCTTCCTGCAAGACAGCGAGGTTGCGGTGCTCAGCCGCGCTCGGGCGCGCCGTCGAGCGCTGCGGTCATCACCCGGCCGTTGAGCACCGGCAGGCGCTCGCCCGGGGCTTCGCGCATGCGCAGCGTGTGCTCGGTGCCCTCGTAGCGATAGGTGACGTCGTAGCCGACCGTCTTCTCTTCGTCACCCAGCAGGATCCGGTTGCCCGGCTTGCTGTCGGTGCGCATCGACCCGGTGGTGCCGTCGGGATTGCGGTAGGTCACGTTGTAGGCGACCACGCGCGAGGACTGCGACGAGTCCTGCACGGTGCGGCACTGGCGGTCGACGCGCTCGACGACGCGGCCGCCGACATGGTTGCGGTCGATCCGGTTGCCGATGAAGCCACCGGCGGTCGCGCCGGCCGCGGTCGCGAGCTTGCGGCCGTTGCCGCCGCCCACCTGGTTGCCGACCAGACCACCGACCAGCGCACCGACCACGGTGCCCCCCACGTTGCCGTCACGCTCGGGCAGGCGCTCCTGGACCACCACGTCCTCGCACACCTCACGCGGCGAGGTCGACGTCATCGTCTCGCGGATCGGCTCGCTGCCCAGCACAGTGGCGTAGACCTGCTCGGTCTCGGTGACCGGGCGGGTCGCGACGACGTCGGCATAGTCGAGCTTGTCCTCGACGCGCGGGGCCTCGACGCCCGCAGCGGCATCGCCTGCGACGGAGGTGCCCGCGCCGTCGCGGCTGTTGTGGTACGCGCCGACGGCCACGCCGCCTACCAGCAGAGACGCCAGCGCAATCGCGATCGTGTTGCTTTTCATTGGGATCTCCTTGCGGCCATCGGCCTGTACGTCGTGGCCGTGATTGCACCATTGCCAAGCTGAACAGGCACACGAACACCACCCACTCAGGCTGACCCGGCGCTAAACCGCGACGTGCGCACGCCGTGCTAGCGTGTGTCGCACCCCGCCCTCACGAGGCCCGCGATGCCCAGTCCCTTCACCGTTCCGCTCGTGTCGTGGCTGTCCCGGTTGAGCCACCCGCGGCTGTTCGTCGTCGTGGCCGTGCTGTTCGGCATCAATCTGGTCGTGCCCGATCCGATCATCCTGATCGACGAGGTCCTGCTGGGCCTGGCGACAGTCGCGCTGGCCAGACGCAAGCGCGTGCCCGACGCGCCCGCACATGCCGATCCGCGCCCGCCGATCGACGGCCAAGCGCGCCGCCCCTGATGCTGGTCGACAGCCACTGCCATCTCGACGCCCCCCAGTTCGACGAGGATCGTGCGGCGGTGCTGGCGCGCGCACGGGCGGCAGGCGTCGTGCAGCAGGTGGTGCCGGCCGTCGCCCGTGCCGGATGGCCGGGCTTGCGCGCGATCTGCGCCGCAGATCCAGGCCTGTTCCCCGCCTACGGCCTGCATCCGATGTTTCTGGCCCAGCACCGGCCCGACGACCTGGATGCGTTGGCCGACTGGATCGTGCGCGAGCGGCCGGTGGCGGTGGGCGAATGTGGCCTGGACCATTTCGTCGACGGGCTCGATCCCAATGTCCAGGCACGTTACTTCGAAGGCCAGTTGCGCCTGGCGCATGCCCACGACCTGCCGGTAATCGTGCACGCTCGGCGCGCCGTCGATCCGGTGATCGCCGCGCTCAAGCGGTTCGACGGCCTGCGCGGCGTCGTGCACAGTTTCGGCGGTAGTGCCGAACAGGCGCGTCAGCTGTGGCAGCGTGGCTTCATGATCGGACTGGGTGGTCCACTGACTTACGACCGCGCTCGCCGCCTGCACCGGCTGGCGGCGACGATGCCGATCGAACACCTGCTGCTCGAGACCGACGCCCCCGACCAGCCCGACAGCGCCCACCGCGGCCAGCGCAACGAGCCGGCGCGCCTGGTCCACGTGCTCGAAGCGGTCGCGCGCCTGCGCGGCGTCCCCCCGGAGATCGTGGCCGCGCAGACGCGCGACAACGCCGCGCGGCTGTTCGGCCTGCCGCCACTCTAGCCGCCGCGCCGATCAGGCCGCGGCGTCGGCCGCCGGCCGCAACAGCACTTCCAGCGCCTTGCCGGCCGCGGCGAACGCGAACGCGCCGGTGATGTGCGTGGCCGCCCCCAGGCCGCTGCCGCAGTCGAGATTGAGCGCAGCGTCGGGGCCCAACTGCGGGCGAAGACCGCAGACACTGCCGTCGGCCTGCGGATAGCGCACGTTCTCCAGCGAATAGATCGCCGGCACCCCGAAGTAACGCTTCGCGCTCTTGGGAAAATTGAACTCGGCGCGCAGCTTCTTGCGGATCAGCGCGAGCATCGCATCGTGCTCGGTGCGCGACAGGTCGCGCACGCGCACCAGCGTCGGGTCGATGCGGCCGCCGGCGGCGCCCACCGTGATGACCGGCAGCTTGCGTCGCCGACACCAGGCGATCAGCTCGACCTTGCTGCGAAAACTGTCGCAAGCATCGATCACCAGATCGTAGCCCCGTCCCAGCATCGCTTCGAGATTGGTCGGGGTGACGAAGTCCTCCAGCGCATGCACGGTCGCACGCGGGTGGATCGCCAGGCAGCGCTCGGCCATGACGCGGGCCTTGTTGCGTCCGTACTGCCCTTCGAGCGCCGGCAACTGGCGGTTGGTGTTGGAGACGCACAGATCATCAGCATCGATCAGCGTCAGCGTGCCGACGCCGCTGCGTACGAGCGCCTCGGCCACCCACGAGCCGACGCCACCCAGCCCGACCACTGCGACGTGGCGCCGCAACAGGCGCGCAACCGCGCCCTGCCCGTACAGGCGTTCGATTCCGGAAAAGCGGGCGCGTGCGTCTTCATCCATGCGCGCATTCTAGCGGCCCTCCCCGCCCGGCACGCCCCGCGATGCTATGGTCGCGCCGCCCCGCCGCCGCCTGGAGTGCGCAATGTCCACGCCCGAGCCACCGCATATCGTCCACACACCGCCGTCGGCGACCGCTCGCTACGCCGTGGTGTTCGGCATCGGCCTGGTGGTCGGGATCTTCGCACTCGTCGTGGTGCTGCGCGCACTCGAGAGCCGGCGGGGCTGGCAGGATCACTACCCCACCGCGCTGATGCAGCTCTACCAGGCCCACATGGCGGGCCTGGAGAGCGATGCCAGCGCCGGTCGTTGCGCGGCGGCCGACGCGCTCCCCCATCTGCGCGCGTTGCGGGTCCTGTCCGACGACCTGGCGCCGGCGTTCCCCGACCTGCGCGACCATCGCCGGTTCGCCGAGCATGCCGACACCGCACGGCGCGCGCTCGACGCTGCGCTGGCTGCGCCGCCGGGCGACTGCGCCAGTCTGCGCACGACCATCGCCGTAATCGGCGAGACCTGCAGCGGATGCCATCGCGACCTGCGGTAGTGGGAAGAGGCGGCTGAATCGATACTGGACGTCAGCCTTCGCGCAGGCGACACGCCGGGAGGATTGCTGTCTCGTTCACATTCTCGGCCCTAGCGTGGGCAGTGTCGGGCAGCGGGCCCGCTACACGTTAGGAGTTGTCATGAAATCTCGTCTGATCGGAACGGCGGTGATCGCGGCCTCGATGGCGTTGGCCGGTTGCGCGTCGTCACCCGGCTACTCGCCGGGCTATGGCGGGTACGGGGGCGGATACGGCAATGGCTATGGCCGCGGCGAGTGCTATGACTGCGGCACCGTGACCCGCATCGAAGTCGTCGGCGGTGATCGCAATCCCAATGTCGCCGGACCGATCATCGGCGGCATCGTCGGCGCGGTCGCGGCCAAGGAGCTTGCGCGTCGCAACACCGACAGCCACGGGCGACGGAACGTGGCGATCGGCGCGGGCGCCGTGGGTGGCGCGGTGGCCGGCAACGCAATCCAGAACCGCGTCGAGGGCGCGCGCCAGTACAACGTGCACGTGCGCATGCAGGACGGCCGCACGACGGTGGTCAGCCAGGGCGATCTGGACGGCATCCGCGAGGGTTCGCCCGTTCGCATCCAGAACGGACGCGCCTACGCCTACTGACCCGGCCCCTGCTTGGCGCGCAAAAAAAAGGTTCATCGCTGAATTCCGGGGAAGGCTGCGCGGATCTTCAGGAAGAAGTACTCCTGATCGCGGTATCCGTAGGCGCGGCGTTTGATGACCTTGATGGTGTT
>NZ_JBDJMI010000031.1:0-37000 GCF_039673825.1 Luteimonas sp. TWI662
CCCGGGGGCCACACCCGGGGTCTGTGTGCACGTTCGCGCGGCCAATTGGCACTCGGACCCCGGTTTTACGGAGCGGTCACGCCGGAACAGTCGGCAGACAGGTACTTGTACCGGTCGGTGCGCCGGTCCGGCGAGGCTGTTGACATGGCGTTGGCCGATGCGCATGATCGATGCGCATCAAAGAGGGCCGCGTCATGCGCATCCGCGAAGACTATGCCGGCTACGGCAAGCGTGCGACCAATGTCAGCGTCAACCAGGGATTGCTCGAGGAAGCGCGTGCGCTCGACATCAATCTGTCGGCGACGCTGGAAAAGGCGCTGGAAGCCGAAGTGCGCGCCCGCAAGCGTGCCCAGTGGCGGGAGGAGAACCGTGAGGCGATGGCCGCGTACAACGCGCGCATCGCCCGCGACGGACTCGCCAGCGACCGCGTCCGCGCATTCAAGGCATCGCTGAAGGATCCGACGAGGGCATGAGTCAATTCTGCGTCTATGCCAATGCCGACCCGGCTTCGCGTCGCGCGGTGCCCTGTTGGCTGAACGTGCAGAGCGATTTGATCGACACTGTGGAGTCGCGTGTCGTCGTGCCGCTGATTCCACCCGAGCAGGCCGGCCCGCTGGTCACCGGCCTGATGCCGGCACTGCCGGTCGCCGGTAAAACGATGGTGATGGACACCGCGCAGATCACCAGCGTGCCCATGCAGATGCTCGGTCGGCAGGTCGCGAACCTGTCGGGCGAGCGACTGCGCATCATCGAAGCCCTGGATTTCCTGACGCATGGCATCTGACCCGTCCCGCTCCCTGCGCATCGCCCTGGCCCAGTTCGACTTTCCTGTCGGGGACGTGGGGCGCAATGCCGAACGCATCGCCGCGATGATCGAGGAGGCGAAGACCGAGTTCGGCGCCGACATCGTGGTGTTTCCCGAGCTTGCGATCAGCGGCTATCCGCCCGAAGACCTGTTGATGCGGCCGGGCTTCCTGATCGACTGCGAGGCCGCGCTGATGCAGGTCGCCAAGGACGTGCACGGTATCGTCGCGGTCGTCGGTTGGCCCGAATCGGCCGGCAGCGTGCTCTACAACTCCGCCAGCGTGCTGCGCGATGGCAAGGTCGAGCGGACCTACCGCAAGCGCGAACTGCCCAACTACAACGTCTTCGACGAGCGGCGTTACTTCCACGTCGATCCCGATGGCGGCTCGTGCGTGATCGACGTGCGCGGCGTGCCGGTCGGTGTGCTGGTGTGCGAGGACCTGTGGTTCCCCGAGCCGCTCGACGACACCGTGCGCGCCGGCGCCGAACTGGTCGTGGTGCCCAACGCCTCGCCCTACGAGCGCGGCAAGCATCGCCAGCGCGACGCGCTGCTGGCCGAGCGCACGCGCGATGCGGGCGTGGCGCTGGCCTACGTCAACGTGGTCGGCGGCCAGGATGCGCTGGTGTTCGATGGCGCCTCTGTCGTCGCCGATGCCGATGGCACCGTGCATCCGGCGGCGGTCGCGTTCGACGATCAATGGCTGGTGGTCGATTACGATCGGCAGCGCCGCGGCTTCACGCCGGTCCTTTGGGTCGACGACGGCGACGAGAGCATCGATGCGCTGGCCTGGCGCGCGGTGGTGCGGGGGCTGCGCGACTACTGTGGCAAGAATGGTTTTTCGAAGGTGTGGCTGGGGCTGTCGGGCGGTATCGACTCGTCGGTGGTGCTGGCGATGGCGGTCGATGCGCTGGGCGCCGACAACGTCACCGCGGTGCGGCTGCCGTCGCGCTACACCGCCGGGCTGAGCAACGACCTGGCGGCCGAGCAGTGCGAGCGTCTGGGTGTGCGCATGCTCACGATTCCGATCGAGCCACCGTTCCAGGGGTTCCTCGACACGCTGGCCGAGGCCTTCGGCGACGCCGCGCCCGAAGTGACCGAAGAGAACCTGCAGTCGCGCACGCGCGGCGCGATCCTGATGGCGCTGTCCAACAAGCATGGCGGGCTGCTGCTGACCACCGGCAACAAGAGCGAGTACGCGGTCGGTTACGCGACGATCTACGGCGACATGTGCGGCGGCTACGCGCCGCTCAAGGACCTCTACAAGACCGAGGTCTTCGGGCTGGCGAAGTGGCGCAACACGGTCGCCGGCAGTCCGGTGATCCCGCCCGCCGTCATCGACCGGCCGCCGTCGGCCGAATTGCGCGCCGACCAGCTCGACCAGGACTCGCTGCCGCCCTACGACGTGCTCGACGCGATCCTGCGCCGCTTCGTCGACCAGGAGGAGTCGCGCGACGAGATCGTCGCCGCCGGCTTCGACGCGACCACCGTCGACCGGATGCTGCGGCTGGTGCGCACCAGCGAATGGAAACGGCACCAGGCAGCCCCGGGCCCAAAGATTTCGCGCCGCGCCTTCGGCCGCGAGCGCCGCTATCCGATCAGTAACCGGTACTCGGGCTGATGGGGCGCGCCCTGCGCCTTCCCCTGCTTGCCGAGGACGGCTGCGACGCGAGCCGGGCCTCGCTGCCTCCCCCGCAAGCGGAGGAGAGCAGCAAGCCGCAGCGCGCTGCGAGCGTTGTGATGCGTCGCGCGCCCTCACTCCTTCCCCCGCAAGCGGGGGAAGGCCGGGATGGGGGTGTTTCGGCGGGGTGCGGGCTGGATGGGGCGGTCTGCGGCGTTCGTCGCTCGCCCCTGCCGTCTGCGTCACCTGGCCGTGTGCCCCCACCCAACCCTCCCCCGCAAGCGGAGGAGGGCAGCGGGCCGCAGCGCGCTGTGAGCGTTGTGGTGCGTCGAGCGCCTTCACTCCTTCCCTCGCTTGCGGTGGAAGGCCGGGATGGGGGTGTTTCGGCGGGGTGCGGGCTGGATGGAGCGGTCTGCGGCCTTCGTCGCTCGCCCCTGCCGTCTGCGTCACCTGGCCGTGTGCCCCCACCCAACCCTCCCCCGCAAGCGGCGGCGGGCAGCGGGCCGCAGCGCGCTGCGAGCGTTGTGATGCGTCGCGCGCCCTCACTCCTTCCCCCGCAAGCGGAGGCGGGCAGCGGGCCACAGCGCGCTGCGAGCATTGTGGTGCGTCGCGCGCCCTCACCACTTCCCCCGCTTGCGGGGGAAGGTCGGGATGGGGGCGCGGTGTCGGGGCACGCGATGAGCCTCAAGTGGCGAGCCGCGGGGTTGCCATGCTCGCGCTGATCCAGCGGGTCAGCGAGGCGGCGGTGCGGGTCGATGGCGATATCGTCGGCCGGATCGGGCCGGGGCTGCTGGCGTTGGTCGGGATCGAACCCGGCGACGGCGAGGCGCAGGTGGCGCGGATGGCTGAGCGGCTGCTGGCTTACCGGGTGTTCGGCGACGAAGCCGGTCGCATGAACCGGTCGCTGGCGCAGACCGGCGGCGGGCTGTTGCTGGTCAGCCAGTTCACGCTGGCCGCCGACACTCGCTCAGGCAACCGGCCGGGCTTCAGCACCGCCGCGCCGCCTGAGGAGGCTGAACGGACCTTCGATCGCCTGGTGGCGGTCTGCCGCACCTGCCATGGGGGGGTGGAAACGGGACGGTTCGGCGCCCATATGGAGGTCAGCCTGGTCAACGACGGCCCGGTCACCTTCCTGCTGCGGGCATGACCCCGGCCCCGCAGGTGGTATAATTACGGGTTCACTTTGACAACGGTGCGCCACATGGCGAATGAACGTCCCGCCCAGCAGTCCGACATCAAGCTCCTGATCAGCAAGGGCTTGGAGCAGGGCTATCTGACCTACGCCGAGGTCAACGATCACCTGCCCGACGACATGGTCGATCCGGAGCAGATCGAAGACATCATCGGCATGATCAACGGCATGGGCATCGATGTCCATGAGGTCGCGCCCGACGCTGAGACGCTGCTGCTGGCCGGCGAGTCGAGCGGCAACCGCGAGGTCGACGAGACCGCGGCCGAGGAAGCCGCCGCGGCGCTGACCTCGCTCGATACCGAAGGCGGTCGCACCACCGATCCGGTGCGCATGTACATGCGCGAGATGGGCACGGTCGAGCTGCTGACCCGCGAAGGCGAGATCGCCATCGCCAAGCGCATCGAGGAAGGCCTGAACCAGATGATGGCCTCGGTGGCCAGCTTCCCCTGGTCGGTCCAGTTGCTGCTCGAGGAATACGAACTGCACAAGGCCGGCAAGAAGCGCCTGGCCGAAGTCGTGGTCGGCTTCAACGACCAGTTGCTCGAAGAACTCGCCGCTGAAGAAGAGGCCGCCGCCGGCAACGCGCCTGCGCCGGTCGCCGCCGATGCGGACGACGCCGACAGCGACGACGACGATGCGGACGACGACAGCAGCGACGAGGAAGAGAGCACCGGTCCCAGCGGTCCGGACCCGGCCGAGGTGGCGCGCCGCATGGATGTGCTGGCCGACCTGTTCAACAAGTTCCAGAAGGCCTACGCCAAGAACGGCGCGTCGGCCAAGCCGGTCGTGAAGCTGCGCGGCGAGATGGCCGACCAGTTCATGACCTTCAAGCTGCCGCTGCCGCTGAGCGACCTGCTGGTGCGCAAGCTGCGCGATGTCGTCGGCGAGCTCAAGGACCACGAGCGCCGCATCCTCGACCTGTCCACCCGCGTGGCCAAGATGCCGCGCAAGGACTTCATCCGTGCCTGGGACGGCAACCAGACCAACACCGGCTGGGCGGACGAGATGATCAAGCGCAAGCAGAAGTGGTCGTCGGGCCTGAAGGACGTGCGCGATCAGATCGTCGCCGAGCAGGAAGCCACGCTGGCGATCGAGAAGGCCATGGGCGTGACCCTGGGCGATCTGAAGGAGATCAACCGGGCGATGGCCTACGGCGAGGCCAAGGCCCGCAAGGCCAAGAAGGAAATGGTCGAGGCCAACCTGCGCCTGGTGATCTCGATTGCCAAGAAGTACACCAATCGTGGCCTGCAGTTCCTGGACCTCATCCAGGAGGGCAACATCGGCCTGATGAAAGCGGTCGACAAGTTCGAACACCGCCGCGGCTTCAAGTTCTCGACCTATGCCACGTGGTGGATCCGTCAGGCCATCACTCGCTCGATCGCCGACCAGGCACGCACCATCCGTATCCCGGTGCACATGATCGAGACGATCAACAAGTTGAACCGCATTTCCCGCCAGATGCTCCAGCAGTACGGCCGCGAGGCCACGCCCGAGGAGCTGGCCAAGGAAATGGACATGCCCGAGGACAAGATCCGCAAGGTGATGAAGATCGCCAAGGAGCCGATCTCGATGGAGACCCCGATCGGCGACGACGAGGACTCGCATCTGGGCGACTTCATCGAGGACACCAATGTGGAGTCCCCGATCGACGCGACCACCAACACCAACCTGATGGAGACGGTCCGCGATGTGCTCGCCGGCCTGACCCCGCGGGAGGCGAAGGTGCTGCGGATGCGCTTCGGCATCGACATGAACACCGACCACACTCTCGAGGAAGTCGGCAAGCAGTTCGACGTGACCCGCGAGCGGATCCGTCAGATCGAGGCCAAGGCGCTGCGCAAGCTGCGTCACCCCTCGCGCAGCGAGCAACTGCGGAGCTTCCTCGACGTCGAGTGATCTGCTGCTATCGATCCACGAAACAGCCCGCCGAAAGGCGGGCTTTTTCGTGGGCATCCCGCCCCGTAGGAGCGCGCGCCTGCACCGGTTAGGCTTGGCGGGAGAGGGCGCTCGCGCGCGAGCGCGTGCCGCACGACATGTCGCCACCGAGGATGCCCATGGACGAACAGGTCCACGCCACGCCCGATCCCTATGCGCCGCCAAGTGCGCCAATCGTCGAATCGCAGGACGCGGCCGGATTGCCGTTGTTCAAGATCGCCGGCATCGGCATCGCCACCTTCTTCGGATCAGTGCTGGCTGGCGGCCTGCTGATGGCGATGAACTTCCACCGCATGGGCCGGCCCGAGCGCGTCTGGCCGACACTGGGCCTGGCGCTGCTGGGGCTGCTGGCGACGGGCGCGCTCGGTGCGGTCCTGCCCGAGCAGTTCCCCGGCGTGCTGATAACCGTGCCTACCCTGGTCGCCGTGACGGTGCTGGCCGGCAAGACGCAAGGCGAGGCCATTGCCCGCCGCGAACGCGCGGGCCTGCCGATGCGCTCCAACTGGCTGGCGCTGGGCATCTCACTGCTGGTGCTGCTGCCGATCACCGCCCTCGGCATCGGCTTGCTGCTGTTCGCTGGCGCCTGAGCACAACGGGTGTTGGCGGCGGGCTGGGACGACGCCAGCGTCCGTCCGGCTGGATCCGGCCTGTCAGTCGAGGACAGTCGGCGTCGATGTGCCGACGATGACGACATCGGCCTTGCGGCGGGCGAACAGACCGACGCTGACTACGCCCGGGATCTGGTTGAGCTGCGTTTCCAGGCCCACCGGATCGGCGATCGACAGGCCGTGGATATCGAGCACCCAGTTGCCGTTGTCGGTACGCACGCCCTCGCGCCAGACGGGCTGACCGCCGGTGGTCGCCAGGATCTCGCGGGCGACGAGGCTGCGGGCCATCGGGATGACCTCGATCGGCAGCGGGAACGTGCCCAGCACCGGTACCTGCTTGGCCGGGTCGATGATGCAGACGAACCGCTCGCTGGCCTCGGCGATGATCTTCTCGCGCGTCAGTGCCGCGCCACCGCCCTTGATCAGATGCTTGCCCGGATCGCACTCGTCGGCGCCGTCGACGTACAGCGACAGCGGGCCGGTGGCGTTGAGGTCGAGTACCTCGATGCCGTGCCGGCGCAGGCGCTCGGTGCTCTGATCGGAGCTCGACACCGCGCCGTCGATGCGGTGCTTGATCTTCGCCAGTGCGTCGATGAAGAACGCCACCGTCGAGCCGGTGCCGACGCCGACGATCATGCCGTCCTCGACGTACTCGATCGCCTTCTCGCCGGCCAGGCGCTTGCCTTCGCTCATCGCTTCTTCTCCAGGGACGACAACAGCTTCCACTGCGCGGCTGTGACCGGCAGCACGGACAGGCGCGCGCCTTTGCGGATCAGCGCGAACTCCTCGCCCAGCGCGTCCGCATGCTCGCGGATCTCGCTCAGCGTGATGGGGTGGGCCAGCGTGCGCACGTAGCGCACGTCAACGAGGAACCAGCGCGGCGTCTCCTGGCTCGCCTTCTCGTCGTAGTACTTCGACGAGGCGTCGAACTGCGTCGGATCCGGATAGGCGGTGCTGGCGACCTCGGCGATGCCGTAGATGCCGGGCACGGCCGCGTTGGAGTGGTAGAAAAACACGGCATCGCCGATCCGCATGCCGTCGCGCATGAAGTTGCGCGCCTGGTAGTTGCGAACGCCGGTCCACGGTTCGGTACCGACGCGGGCCAGGTCGTCGATCGAGAAGTCTTCCGGTTCGGACTTCATCAGCCAGTAGCGCTTGCGGGTGCTCATCGCGTCTCGTCAGGCGGCAAGGGGCGAAAACAGGGTCGCCGATTCGGTGCAGACCGCGTCCAGCGGCACGTCCCAGTCGGCGGCATCGAGTGCGTCCACCTGCTGTGAGGCGAAGGCGGCGCCGACCAGCATGGGCGGCGCGCCCTGCGCCCGGCGGAATGTGAAGCTGCGGTCGTACCAGCCCCCGCCCATGCCCAGGCGATGGCCCTGCGCGTCGAAGCCAACCAGTGGCGCGACGACCAGTGTCATCTCGCGCGCATCGAGCGCCGACGCCGGCTCGACGTCCGGCTCGGGAATGCCGTAGCGGTTGGTCACCAGCGCATCGCCCGCGCGCCAGGGCGCGAAGCGCAGCGTGTCGCCATGCAGCAGCGGCAGGCAGTAGATCAGGCCGGGCGGCAGGCGGAGCTGGAAGACGTGCAGGCCGATCTCGCCATCGCTGGCCCAATAGCCGGCCACGTAGCCCGTGGCGGGCAGCATGGGCAGCGCGAGCAACTGCGCAGCCAAGCCTTCGGCGGCGGCGATCCGCACCGCGGCCGGCAGCGCGCGGCGCTGGTCGCGCAGGCGGCGGCGGAGGGCGGGGCGGTCGGTCATGCGGCCGGACTCGTCGTCGAAAAAGCGCCGGCGACGCGGCAGGCGGAAAGAGATACGTTCTCCGCACATGCCGATGCACGCGAAACGACCTTGAACCCGGGGTTCAAGTGGGAACGCCGGAATTCCTTCGGGCTTTCCGCTCGAAGGCGGATATGCACTCCCGGTTTTCCTGCATCCCCGGTGTCGTTCTTAAGGGACAAGGCGAATGTTTTGCACGCTGTCGGACACGGCAGAGAACGCAGGCGCAGTATAGCGCCGCAGCGGGCGCGCGCGCAGCCGTTTGTCGGAGAACGCTGCGTAGGGATGGGACGAGTTCAGCCGCGTGGCGGCGATGCGAAGGCGGGGCGATCGCGAACGCGTCGCCGCCGTTCGCGCGCGCCTGCAACGGTCATCACAGTTCGGCTTCGAACGCGTCGAGCCGGCGGTGCAGCGCCGCGATGGCCTCGGCAATCGCGCGGCCATCGCTGCCCCCGGTCTGGCGCAGTTGCAGCAGTTCGTGCGCGAAATTCAGCGCCGCGAGCACTGCAATGCGGTCGACGGCCGCCATACGGTTGGCGCCGCGGATCTCGCGCATCTGGGTGTCGACCAGGCGTGCGGCTGCGGTCAGGCCGTCGCGCTCGCCTGGCGCCACGCCCACGGTATATTCACGGTCCAGCACGCGGACACTGACCGCCTCGCTGGCACTGCTCACGTGTGCTGCTCCAGGGATTTGAGGCGCGCGATCATCGCTTCCACGCGCGAGCGCGCCTGTTCGTTCTTCGACACCAGTTGGGCACGTTCGACGACGATGCTCTCCTGTTGCTGGCGCAAGCTGCGGTTCTCGTCGCGGAGCAGGCGGGCGCGCTCGATCAACGTCTCCACGCGCGCTGTCAGGCGGGCGAGCTGGGTGATGACGTCGGGCGTGTCCATGTCGGCACGATAGGCAGCCCCCCGGTGCCGGTCAAGGCGGGCGCCTTAGCCGTTGTCGTCCGCCGCCGGCGCGGCACCAGCAGGGTGGGCGCGGACGAAGGCCAGGCACTGGTCCGGGGGCAGGGGCCGCGAGATCCAGTAGCCCTGCAGCTCATCGCAGTTGCGGTCGGTCAGAAAGCGCAGTTGTGCCTCCGTCTCCACGCCCTCTGCGACGACCCGGCGCCCCAGCGCATGCGCCAGCGAGATGACGGTGGCAGTGATCGCGGCGTCCTCCCGGTCGTCCGGCAGCCCGGCCACGAAGGCCTTGTCGATCTTGATCGTGGTGATCGGCAGCCGCTTGAGATAGGCCAGCGACGAATACCCGGTGCCGAAATCGTCGATCGCCAGTGACACGCCCATCGTGCGCAGCGCCTGCAGGCGCGCGGCCGCATGCTCGGCGTCGGCCATCAGCACGCTTTCGGTCAGTTCCAGCTCCAGCCCCTGGGGCGGGAATCCGACCTCCTCCAGCACACGGCGCACCACGCCCGGGAAGTCGCCGCGCAGCAATTGCAGCAGCGAGACGTTGACCGAGACCGAGATGTCGGCCACCCCCTGGCGACGCCAATCGAGCACGGTGCGACAGGCCTCGCGCAGCGCCCATTCGCCGATCTCGTGGATCAGGCCGCTTTCCTCGGCGATCGGGATGAACTCGCTCGGCGGAATCTCGCCCAGCGTCGGGCTGTTCCAGCGCAGCAGGGCCTCGACGCAGGCGATGCCGCCCTGGGCCCGGGCGTGCCGCGGCTGCATGGCCAGGCGCAGTTCGCCGCGGTCGAGCACCTCGCGCAGCGCACCGGTCAGCGTGGTGCGCCGGCGGGCCGCGATGTCCATCGCATCGTCGTAACGCTTGAAGGTCCGGCGCCCCGCGGCCTTGGCCTGGTACATCGCGATGTCGGCCTGCTTGAGCAGTTCGACCGCCCCGCGCGCGTGGTCGGGATAGACGCTGATGCCCAGCGAGGGCGAGATCGTGATCTGCCGGCGATCGTCGATGCGCAGCGGGGCTTCGAAGGCATGAATGATCTCGCGGGCGATGCGGTCGGCGGCCTGCACGTCGTCGAGGTTCTCGATGACGATGGTGAATTCGTCGCCGCCCAGGCGCGCGACGGTATGGTGCATGCCGACCGTCTGCTGCACCCGGGTGGCGGCCGCGCACAGGATGCGGTCGCCGGCGGCGTGGCCCAGCGAGTCGTTGATGTCCTTGAACCGGTCGAGATCGAGGAACAGCACCGCGATGCGATGGCCGTTGTCGCGCGCGCGCGCGATCGCGCGCGACAGGCGCTCGGACAGCAGCGAGCGATTGGGCAGACTGGTCAGGGTGTCGAAGTTGGCCAGGTAGCGCAGTTCCTGCTCGGCGCGCTTTTGGTGGGTGATGTCGTTGAGAACGAACACGTGCAGGGGTTGGCCCATGTCGGCGTCGTAGACCGTGCGGCACTCCACCGCTGCGAGGAACTGCTCGCCGTCCTTGCGCCGCTGCCGCAGCTCGCCGCTCCAGTGCCCGTGGCGCGCGGCCTCCTCGCGCAGGTGGCGCGAGACATCCTCGGCGTCGGGGTTGTCGTCGAGCAGCCGCGCATCCTGGCCGAGCACCTCGCTCTCGGTATAGCCGGTCATGCGCAGGAATGCGGGATTGACTGAGACGTAGCGGAAGCCGGCATCGATGACCGCGACCGCCTCGCGCATGCTGCGCAGCACTTCGGCAGCGATCCGGTGTTCGCGTTCGGCCGTGCGCGTGGCGGTGACATCGAGCGCCGTGCCGGCGATGCGCGCTATCGCGCCGTCGCGGCCGCGTGCGACGGCGCGACCGCGCACGCGAACCCAGCGCCAGTCGCCGCCGTCGATCGCGACGCGCAGTTGCAGTTGCAGTTGGCCGCTGCCGTCGCCCTGGATGTAGCGCGCGAGCGCATCGCGGGCGAGCGGGCGATCCTCGGGGTGCAGCAGTCCCTCGATCGGGACGGCGTGCTCAACGGCCGTCTCGCCATGGGGGTCGGTCTCGCACACGGTATGCCGGACCACGCCGGACGCCATGTCGTAATCCCAGTCGCGCTCGCCCGTGGCCCACAGCGCCAGGTTCAGTCGCGTGGCCCGTTCGTCCCGCGGGCGGGGGCGGTCGCGTCGGCCCCGCCGCCCGAGCGCCAGCGCCACGCACAGCACCAGCAATGCGGCCAGCAATGCAGTGACCGAAACGTGCAACGGACTGGGGACGATCACGCGGACTCCGCGCCGGAGGGGCGGCGTCGAGTTTAGGCATCGCGTGGGCGGGACAACAAGCGCGGCGATAAGGAGACGACGGCACGGTTGCTACACTGCATCGTCCGTCGCCGCCCTTGTGAGTCCCGTGTCCGAACGCCTGCCCAGTCCCGCCGAGATCGACGCCGAAATCGGCCGTCTGCAGTTGGCCGTCGGCGCCAGCGAATTGCATGGAGGCCTCTGTGGTTGGCTGGCCGGCGGCGGGGCGTCGCGAGCCGACTGGCTGGCGCCGGTACTCGCCGACGACACGCTGTCTGCCCCGGTGGCCGGCAGTGCGCTCGACCGGCTGCGCGCGGTCAGCGCGGCGCAATTGGAGGACCGCAGTTTCGGGTTTGCACTGGTGCTGCCCGACGAGGACGCCCCCCTGTCGGCGCGCAGCGCGGCGCTGTTCGATTGGTGTCGCGGTTTTCTCGGCGGCTTCGGTCTGGCTGCGGGCGCGGCCCCGGGCCTGTCGGAAGAAGGCACCGAGGCCTTGGCCGATCTCGCGCGGCTTGCGGCGGCCGACGCCCAGGCCGATGCCGAGAACGACGATGCCGAGGAGGACGCATTCGCCGAGATCGAGGAATTCGTTCGCGTGGCGGTGCTGCTGCTGCACGGCGATGCGGCGCTGGGCCGGCGTCACCGCAACCGGTTGAACTGACGTGGCCGGCGCGATGTCCGTGGCCGCCTGTCAGAAGCGACGGCGCCAGTTGATGCGGATGGCCGGCAACGACGCGATCGTGGTGGTCCCATCGGCGCCTGAGCGCATCCGCAGTCGCGACACCCACTTTCCGTATCGCCAGGATTCCGACCTGTGGTACCTGACTGGGTTCGCCGAGCCCGACGCGGTGCTGGTGCTGGTGCCGGGCCGCGCGCACGGTGAGGCGCTGCTGTTCTGCCGGGAGCGCGATGCCGAACGCGAAGCCTGGGACGGGCCGCGGGTCGGTCCCGAGGGGGCAATGGATGCGCTGGGCGTCGACGATGCATACCCGATCGACGATCTCGACGAGATCCTGCCCGGGCTGCTCGAGGGCAGGACGCGGGTGTACTACCACTTCGGGCGCGACACCGAATTCGATCTGCAGCTCATCGGCTGGCTCAACCGCGTACGCGCACAGGTGCGGCTGGGCGCGCAGCCGCCGCACGAGTTCCTCGAGCTTGGTCACCTGCTCGACGAGATGCGGCTGATCAAGACCGCCGACGAACTCAAACTGATGCGCCGCGCGGCGAAGATCAGCGTCGAGGCGCATGCCGCGGCGATGCGTGCGGCGCGGCCGGGCATGCGCGAGTACGAACTGCAGGCCGAGCTGGAGTACGTGTTCCGCCGCCACGATGCGGTACCGGCCTACGAGAGCATCGTCGGTGCAGGTGCCAACGCCTGCGTGTTGCATTACCGGGCCAACGGCGCGCAGGCGCGCGACGGCGACCTGGTGCTGATCGACGCAGGAGCGGAGTACCGCGGTTACGCCGCCGACATCACCCGGACGTTTCCGGTCAACGGCCGCTTCAGCGCGGCGCAGCGGGCGCTGCACGAGGTCGTGGACGCGGCGCAGCAGGCGGCGTTGCGCAAGGCGCAGCCTGGCCGGCCCTACGAGGCGGGGCACCATGCGGCGGTCGAAGCGCTGACCGAGGGGCTGCTGCGGCTGGGGCTGCTCAAGGGACGCCTGGAGACGTGCATCGCCGAGGGCCGCTACAAGCGCTACTACCCGCACAAGACCGGGCACTGGCTGGGCCTGGACGTGCACGATGTCGGCGACTACCGCATCGAGGGCGAGTCCCGCCTGCTCGAGCCGGGCATGGTCTATACCATCGAGCCGGGGCTCTACGTGCCGGCCGATGACACGTCGGTCGATGCGAAGTGGCGCGGCATCGGCATCCGCACCGAGGACGACGTGCTGATCACCCGCGCCGGCCACGAGGTGCTCACCGCCGGCCTGGCCCGCACGGCCGACGAGATCGAGGCGTTCATGGCGCAGGCGCGCTAGACCCATCAGCCCGCCCCCGCTCGCGGGGGTGAGGGCGATCCGCTTGCGCGGCGCTGCCGCGCGGGTCGACCGAACGCCCGGCGCGTTGCGCCGGGGTGGACGGGGTGGGCGGGGGCGGCTTACTCGGCCGACGCGCTCCACGCCTCGCGCGTGAGGTTGATCGGGGCATCGTCGGTGCACACCACGTTGTCCTCGATCCGGATGCCGCCGTAGGGGCGGAACGTCTCGACCCGATCCCAGTCGACCGCACCGCCCTTGCCCGCGGCCTTGAGGTCCTCAAGCAGCATGTCGACGAAGTACACGCCCGGCTCGATCGTGACGACCATGCCCGGCGCCAGCGTGCGGGTCAGGCGCAGATAGGGATGGCCGTCGGGCTTGGCGATGGTGCCGCCGGTCTCCGAGGCCGCGAAGCCGGCGACGTCGTGCACCTGCAGGCCGATGCCGTGGCCGATGCCGTGCGGAAAGAACGCGGCGCTGACGCCGGTCTCCAGCGCTTCTTCGGGCGAGATGCGCAGCACGCCGAAATCGCGCAGCACGCCCGACAGTGCCAGGTGTGCATCCAGGTGCAATTGCTTGTAGTCGAAGCCGCTGCGCACCTGCGCGCACATCGCCTGTTGCGCGCGGTCGACCGCGTCGATCATCGCCTGGAACTCGCTGCCGGTGTCGTGCGCATAGCTGCGGGTGATGTCGGCCGCGTAGCCGGCGTGGCTGGCGCCGGCGTCGATCAGGAAGCTGTGCACGGGGTCGGGTGCCAAACGGCCCAGCTCGGTGTAGTGCAGCACCGCGGCGTGCGTGTTGAGCGCGACGATGTTGTGGTACGGCAGTTCGTTGGCATCCTGGCCGGCGGCCTGGCAGTAGGCCAGGTGGATGCCGAACTCGCTGGCGCGGGCACGAAACGCACGCTCGGCGGCCTGGTGGGCGCCGACCGCGATGCGCGTGGCCTCGCGCAGCATCGCGATCTCGTAGGGCGTCTTGAACGCGCGGTGGTAGTCGAGATGGTCGAGCACCGCCTGCGGGTTGTTCGGGCGATAGGCGCCGTACTGTCCGAGTGCGCTCTGGGGCTCGCCGAGGATCGCGCAGCGCGCGGCATTCTTGGGCAGATGCTGCTGGGCGTCTTCCGGCTTGCGGATGACCACGACATCGAAGTGTTCCACCCAGTAGCCCGAGGGCGCCTCGGGCACGACGTGCCAGTAGTCGCGCGGCTGCAGGTAGATCAGCTTCGGCTTCGCGCCGGGCGTCACCACCAGCCAACTGCCCGGGGTGCGGGTCAACGGCACCCAGGCCTTGAACTGCGGATTGACCGCGTAGGGGTAGTCGCGGTCGTCGAAGACCTGGTAATGCAGGGTGCCGCTGGGGATCACCAGATGGTCGAGGCCCGCGCGCTCGAGCGCGGTGCGCGTGCGCTCGGACAGCGTCGCGAGGTGGTCTGCGTAGAGGTCGGCAGCGGACAACGCGGAAGTGATAGACATCTCGATCCTGCGGGGAAAGCGTGAACGTCTATTCTGCCGCAAGCGACCCAGGGCCTGGGGGGGAGGGTGGGTCAGTCTTCCAGGAACAGCGACACCACGTCGTTGGCGAACCGGTGGCCGAGCGCGGTCGGCACGATGCGCGCGCCGTCCTCATGCAGCCAGCCGGCGTCGAACGCGGCTTGCAGCGGGGCGGCGATCGCCGACGGCGGCAGGCCGGTGCAGGCCTCGAAGTCGTGCAGCGTGAAGCCCTCGACCAGTCGCAGCGCATTGAGCATGTACTCGAACGGGCGGCGCGCCTCGGCGATGCGCTCGTCGCCGCCGATCGAGGCGGGCGTGCCAGCGGTCGCCAGCCAGGCTGTGGGGTGTTTGTGCTTCCATCGGCGTGCGATCGCCTGCTCGCTGCCCAGTGTGAGCTTGCCGTGGGCGCCGGCACCGATGCCCAGGTAGTCGCCGAAGCGCCAGTAATTGAGGTTGTGGGCGCATTGTCGGCCGGGCCGCGCGTACGCCGAGATCTCGTACTGCGCGTAGCCCGCTTCGGCGAGCCGGGCCTGGCAGCGCTCCTGCATGTCCCAGGCCAGGTCCTCGTCGGGCAGGTCCTGCGGCGGGCGCGCGGCGTAGACGGTGTTGGGCTCGAGCGTGAGCTGGTAGTGCGAGATGTGCGCCGGTGCCAGGGCGATCGCGCGCGCGATGTCGTCCTCGGCCATCGCCAGCGTCTGGCCCGGCAGCGCGTACATCAGGTCGAGATTGACGTTGTCGAACCCCGCTTCGCGCGCCAGCGCGATCGCTGCCAACGCCTGGGCGCTGTCGTGGATGCGGCCCAGGCGGTGCAGGCAACCATCGTCGAAGCTCTGGACGCCGAAACTGATCCGGTTCACGCCGGCCCGGCGGTAGTCCTCGAAGCGGCCGTGCTCGGCGGTGCCGGGGTTGGTCTCCAGGGTGATTTCCGCGCCCGGGGCGAAACGCAGCCGCGACGAGGCGCCCTGCAGCAGTCGGTCGATCGCGTCGGCCGGGAACAGACTCGGGGTGCCGCCGCCGAAGAACACGCTGTGCACCGTGCGACCCCAGACCAGCGGCAGATCCTGATCGAGGTCGGCCAGCAGCGCGTCGACGTAGGCGTCGAACGGCAGCGCAGCCGCGCCGTCCGTGGACCGGAACTCGTGCGAGTTGAAGTCGCAGTACGGGCATTTGCGCACGCACCACGGCAGGTGCACGTACAACGACAGGGGCGGGGGGATCAGCATCGGCCGGTAGGGGGGGGAGGCCGGGCGGCCCGGCGCCAGGGGCGGGCAGGCGTGCCTGCGGGATCAGGATGCCAGACCGGTCAGGCGCTGGCGCAGCGCCAGCAGCGCGCGGGCGCGGTGGCTGAGGCGGTTCTTCAGCTCGGGCGTCATCTCGGCGGCGGTCAGTCCGTGCTCGGGGTCGAGGAAGACCGGGTTGTAGCCGAAGCCGTGGTGGCCACGCGGTGCGTCCAGGATGCGGCCTTCCCAGGCACCTTCTGCGATCAGTGGCTGCGGATCGTCGGCATGGCGCAGTACCACGATCACCGCGTAGAAGCGGGCGGTGCGCCGATCTTCGGGCACAGCGCGCAGCGCCTCGAGCAGCTTGGCGTTGTTGGCCGCGTCGTCGGTCGGCGTGCCGGCATAGCGCGCACTGTAGAGCCCGGGGGCGCCGCCGAGCGCATCGACGATCAGGCCCGAGTCGTCGGCCAGCGCGGGCAGCCCGGTGGCGGCGCTGGCGTGGCGGGCCTTGATCAACGCGTTCTCGACGAACGTGGTGCCAGTTTCGGGCACGTCGTCCACGCCCAGCGCGCGCTGCGGCACGATTTCCAGCGGCAGGTCGGCGAGCATCGCCTGCAGCTCGACGAGCTTGCCGGCATTGCCGCTGGCCAGCACCAGGCGCGTGCGCGTGGACGCGTCCATGTCAGCGCGCCAGCGCCGCGCGCTGCAGCGCGACCAGTTCGGCGACCCCGGCTTCGGCCAGGCCCAGCATCGCGTCCATCTCGGCGCGACGGAACGCGTGGCCTTCTGCCGTGCCCTGGATCTCGATGAAGCCGCCGCCGTCGTTCATCACGACGTTCATGTCGGTGTCGCAGTCGCTGTCTTCGGCGTAGTCGAGGTCGAGTACCGGCACGCCGCGGTAGACGCCCACCGAGACCGCGGCGATCGCGCCGTGGACCGGGTCCCGGCCGAGTTCGCGACGCGCCTGCAGCACGCGGATCGCATCGACCAGCGCGACATAGGCGCCGGTGATCGCGGCGGTGCGGGTGCCGCCGTCGGCCTGCAGTACATCGCAGTCGAGGGTGATGGTGCGTTCGCCCAGCGCACGACGGTCGACACAGGCACGCAGGCTGCGGCCGATCAGCCGCTGAATCTCCAGCGTCCGCCCGCCCTGCTTGCCGCGCGCGGCCTCGCGGTCGTTGCGGGTGTTGGTGGCGCGCGGGAGCATGCCGTATTCGGCGGTGACCCAGCCCTCGCCCTTGCCGCGCAGGAACGCGGGCACGCGGTTTTCGACGCTGGCGGTGCACAGCACGCGGGTGTCGCCGAAGCTCACCAGCACCGAACCCTCGGCATGGCGGGTGAAGCCGCGCTCGAAGCGCACCTCGCGCAGTTGGTCGGGCGCGCGGCCGCTCGGGCGGGAAGAATCGGACATGTCGGGTCGCTGCAGGAAAACGGGGGGCGATTCTAGCAGCCGCCCCGCAAGCCCCGGTTCGCGTCGGCTCGGCACCGGCGCCCTTCAGGCATACTGCCGCGCTCTATCGAGCTTGATTTTCGGGACCGCCATGATCCGCAGCATGACCGCCTTCGCCTCGGGCGAACGCACCACGCCCTGGGGCACGCTGAGCTGCGAGTTGCGCGCGGTCAATCACCGGTTCCTGGAGCTGGGCACGCGGATGCCTGAAGAACTGCGGGCGCTGGAGCCGGTGCTGCGCGAGCGCATTGCCGCGCGCGTCTCGCGCGGCAAGCTGGATCTGGGCCTGCGCCTGCGCCCGGTCGAGGGCGGCGGCGAGCTGCAGCTCAACCGCGCGCTGCTCGACCAGCTCGGCCAACTGGCGCAGGAGCTGCGCAACGGCTTTCCTGAATTGCGGGCCAGCCTGACCGAGCTGTTGCAGTTCCCTGGCGTGCTGCAGTCGCGCGGCGTGGACCCGGCAGCGTTGCAGGTCGAGGTGGTGGCGCTGCTCGACGAGGTGCTCGACGGCTTCATCGCCGCGCGCGAGCGCGAGGGGGCCAAGCTCGTGGCCGCGACACTGGAACGGGTCGACGGCATCGCCGCAATTGCCGCCCAGGTGCGCACGCTGATGCCGGCGATCCGCGACGGCCAGCGGGCCAAGCTGCAGGCGCGGCTCGACGACCTGGCCCAGCCGGTCGATCCGGGCCGCATGGAGCAGGAACTGGTGCTGTGGTTGCAGAAGCTCGACGTCGACGAGGAACTCGACCGGCTCGACAGCCATGTGGACGAGATCCGTCGTGTGTTCGCGCAGCGCGAGCCGGTCGGTCGCCGGCTCGATTTCCTGCTGCAGGAGTTCAACCGCGAAGCCAATACGCTCGGCTCAAAGTCGGTCGACAAGCGCAGCTCGCAGGCCGCGATCGAGTTGAAGGTGCTGATCGACCAGATCCGCGAACAGGTGCAGAACATCGAGTAGCGTTTCGAGAGGATGTCATGCCATCCCAAAGAGACCTATGAGTCCGCTGTTCAACGTGGGTTTTGTCTCATCAAGCATGTGATCTTCGGCAAGCGGTTGAACTCCCCGTGATCGCATTTCCGGCCATTGTCGGATCCAGTCGACCACGCCCAGTCAGGCTGAATGGTCAATTTTCGATATTTTCCCAAATTGGGAAATTTGGAGTATCGTGCTGGTCGACAACACCTAGGTGGATACCAGCATGGAACTCCCTCTGGATTTGGCTCAGCTTCAAACGACGCCCGCTGCGGACGTCAAAGTGAAGGGGTGGCCGAGCCTCATGCGCAAGGTGCGCGCGAGCGGAGCCATCGTCATCACCAACCACAACCATCCCGATGCTGTTGTGGTGGACGTGAACGAGTATCAGCGGCTGGTCGCGCATGCGAACGCGGCATCCGGGGCTAACCTGCGCGCGCAGTCGCTGCGGGCGTTGCAGTTGCGGTTCGATGAGCACCTGTCATCGCTGAAGGACGGCTCGGGACTGTCCAAGGTGCTGGGTAGGTCTGCTCATAAGGGCAGGAAGATTGCGTTGGGAAGCTCGCGCTAGCCTGTGGGCCGGATCTTGGTTCTGGCAGGGATCAACGGCGCCGGCAAGAGTTCGCTGCTGGGCGCGATGCTGCGGGAGGATGGAGCCAACTGGTTCAACCCTGACTCCTTCACTCAGGCTTTGGTGGAGGCAGGATGGCCCCCCGATGAGGCGAACGCCGAGGCGTGGCAGGAAGGGGTGAGGCGCCTGCGTGAAGCGATTGCCAATGGGGCCGACTATGCGTTCGAGACCACCCTCGGCGCGAGAACGATTCCCCAGTTGCTGCGTGAGGCTTGCAACCTTCACGAGGTCACGGTCTGGTTCTGCGGGCTGGAAAGCGCAGAGCTGCATATCGAGCGCGTCGCCGCCCGCGTGGCGGCTGGTGGCCACCATATCGCCGAGGACAAGATCCGCGGTCGTTACGATTCGTCCAGGGCAAACCTGATAGCGCTGATTCCCTATCTGGCAACGCTGCGCGTTTACGACAACAGTCGACCGCCCGATGCCGACGGCCGTGTTGAACCGCTGCTTGTTTTGGACATGGACCGCGAGGGCATTGGCTACCCAGTGAGGCCAGAGGATCTGGCGCAAACCCCACAATGGGCGAAGGCGATCGTCATGGCGGCCTTGGACGTACACTCGCCCGTCTGAGCGGATAGGCATTCACTCGGACGATGCCTTGCATGGTGTCGTCTGTGGGGATACCAAAGCGCGGGGCAGATAATCGGGGATTGACCGGCATGCGTGACACCGTCGCGAGATTTGGCCGGCCTTCCATCGGATCGCTGGGCGGTGCGATTGCGCCCGGTTCAAACCGCGCCGCGGTTCAGAACCGCAGACGCGCGCCGATCGAGTAGTAGCGCCCCAGCACGTCGTAGTAGGCCGAGAACGCCGACGAGGCGGGCGGGCCCTTGTCGAGCACGTTGTTGATGTTGGCGTAGAGCTCCAGATCCGAATCGGTGAAGCCCGCGGTCCGCATGCTCATGCCCAAATCGAAGTAGGTGACGCTGCCGATGTGGTTGTTGACGATGTCGACGGCCGAGTTGTAGTTGCCCGACGAGATGTAGCGGGCCCGCAGGTTGGCGCCGAAGGTGTCGCCGCGATAGGCGAGGGTATTGGTCACGCGCAGTCGCGGGATGCCGGGTCCGGAGAACGCCGAGCCCTGGGAGCCGACGTAGCTCAGCTTGACTTCGCCGTCGTCGGTGGTCAGTGCATTGATCCAGGTCGCCAGCGCGCGCCATTGCACCCGCCCGCCGGCCGAGGGCACGAGCCGTGAGGCCGGAAACGTGTAGAGGATTTCGGCATCGATGCCGTCGGTCTTGTACTGCGCGAGATTGACGGGCGTGGAGCGGATCAGCTCGATGCTGCCGTTCGCATCCCGGGTGATGCGGCCGCACAGCACCTGGTTGCCGCGTGCGCAGCGGTTGACCACTTCCTGCACGCCCAGCGACATGATCACGTCGTTGATGGTGATGTCGAAGTAGTCGATCGAGATGTCCAGGCCTTCGGTGAACTGCGGCGTCCAGGCGATGCCGAAGGTCGTGGTGTCGGCTTCTTCCGGAGTCAAACCGGGATTGCCGCCGCTGATGACCTGGGCCTGCACGGTCTGACCGGTGATGGGGTCGGCGACGTTGTTCCAGCCGGTCAGCGCAGTGGTGAACAGTTCGGTGAGGTTGGCCGAGCGGATGTCGCGCGAGCGCGTGGCGCGTGCGCGCAGTCCCGGCAGGAACTCGTTGGTTGCGCCGGCCTTCCAGGACCAGATCGAGCCGGTGGTGTCGTAGTCGCTGATCCGCGCCGCGGCATTGAACTCGAGCTTGTTGAGTCCCGGCACATCGCGCACCAGCGGCACCAGGATCTCGCCGAAGGCCTCCTTGACGCGGAAGGCGCCGAACATCGAGGCGTGACTGAATGAGCGGAACGCGCCGGCCGCGTCGAGCGCGCCTGCGGTGCTCTGCTGCCACTCCCGGCGCGCTTCCACGCCGAGCGCGACCGAGACATCACCGGCGGGCAGGGTCCAGGGGTCGCCGTGCAGGCTGAGGCCGCCAGCATCGAGCTTGATCAGCGTCTCCTGCGTGGGCGCGCCGGTGACGTAGGCGATGGCCTCGGCCGACGGCGACCCACTGCCGAACAGATTGATCGGCATGCAATCGGTGGTCGGATCGGTCAGGGCCACGCGACAGATCGGTTGGCCGGTCGTGGGACTGAGCACCGAATCGACCGCGCGCGCGTAGTTGTCGCGCAGCAGGAAGCCCGGGTTGCGCATGTCCTGGCGGTACTCGCCATGCGTGTAGTACGAGCGCCATGTCCAGCCAGCGCCGAGCGCGCCGTCGATCGCCAGCGTGGCTTCAGTGGTCTTGCGCTGGAAGTCGATCGTCGCGTACGCAAAGTCGGAATTGAACCGGCCCATCTGGAACGACGACTCGCCGGCCGCGGCCAGCGCATCGCGCACCGGCGTGGGGAGGAACGCGTTGTCGGCCGAGATCCGCAGGCGCGTACTGCCACGGTTGTGGTCGCCGAACCAGGGGTAGTCGTTGTACATCCGCGAATGCCGGACATCGAGCGTGAGCCGGGTGTCGTCGGTCAGGTCGAAGTACGCGGTGCCCATCGTGCTGTAGCGCCGCTGCGGCGTGACCAGCGGGCTGAAGTGGTCCGCGCTCGGGCCGTTGCCGCCGACCATCTGCGTGCCGACCACGCGTCCGTACTCGAACGGACGCAAGGATCCGTCCGGCTCGAAGGCCTGGCCGGCGAGCGCGCCCGACAGGATCAGGCCGCCATAGGCGGCGTCGGCGATCGACACGCCGTGGGTGAGCACGAAGCGGCCGTTGCCGTCGGGCAGCGTCGCCCAACCGGCGACATCCGGCCGGCGCGACCTGGGCACCAGGCCGTCGTTGTCGAGGAACTCGGCGCCCAGCACCAAGTGGCCGCGGCCGCCGAACAGCTCGTGACCGAAGGCGGCCTCGAAGCGCCGCTCGTTGGCGCCGCCGCGGTCGGAGATGCCGAACTGCGTGCCGAGCTTGGTGCCGACGAAGGTCCGGTCGATGGCGATGTTGACCACGCCGCTGACTGCGCCCGAACCCCATGCGGCCGAGGCGCCGCCGGTGACGATGTCCGCGCCCTGCACCATGATCGTGGGAATGGTGTTGAGGTCGTTGGTGCTGGAGAAGCGGCGGCCGTCGATCAGCACCAGCGTGCGGTTGACGCCGAGCGCGCGCAGGTCGACGGGTGCCGACCCGGCGTCGGTATTGGTGCCGGTGGTCTGCGGCGACACGCCAGCGCGGAACTGGGGCAGGTCGTTGAGGGCGGCGGCGATGTTGGGCCGCGCGCCGATGCCCAGGTCCTGCGCGCTGAGGCTCGTGGTCGGCGTGGGCGCGTCGAAGCCGGGGCGGTCGAGCCGGGACGACGAGGCCCGGACCTGCACTGTGTCGAGATTGGTTGCCGCATTGCCCGACGTCGCGCCGACGGCCGCGCCGGATGTCCCGGCGCCGTCGTCCGGCAGCCGGATCAGGATCGATCCGTTCTCTTCGGTGACGTCCAGCGCCGTGCCCCGGAGCAGCGCCTCGAATGCAGCGCGCGGTTCCAGCAGGCCGTTGACGCCTTCGTTGCGCAGGCCTCTGACCTGGCGCGCCGGATAGATCGCATTGACGCCGAACTGTCTGGCCAGCGTGTCGAGGCCCTCTGCAAGGTCGCCCGCGGCGACCTCCACCTGGCGGGGCTCGGCCGCGATCGCCGCCGAGCTCGACAGGACCGACAGTGCAGCGAGAACGGCGGCATGGATGAGGCGGTAACGCGGACGATTCGAACGTGGCATGGCCTTCCCGGGAATCGGCTCGATGTCGAGCCGTTGATTGGAACGTCGAGTGGGCGCGGTGCTTCCGGCAACGCATCTGTGTGCAGACTTCTGTCGCCCGGCCGGGCGATGGACATCAGGCATCGGTGCCCAACGCGGGCGGACGTCGCGTTGCGATCCACGGCGATGCCTGTTCGTAGGCGTGCGCCACCTGCAGTACGGCCAGGTCGGCATGCGTCGGGCCGATGATCTGCAGGCCGAGCGGCAGCTCATCGGGTCCACCGAAGCCCGCCGGTACCGCCAGCGCCGGCAGGCCCGCCATCGTCGCCGGCAACGTCACCTCCATCCAGCGGTGATAGCTGTCCATCGGCGTGCCGGCGATCTCGCGCGGCCAGTGCTGCTCGACATCGAACGGGAACACCTGTGCGGTGGGCAGCACCAGGAAATCGAACTGCTCGAACGCCTTGCGGAATGCTTCGTAGATCCGCGTGCGTCCGGCTTGCGCATCGGCGATGCGCTCGGGCGTGAGTTGTTTGAAGCCCTCGACCTCCCACAGGGCCTCGGGCTTCATCATCGCGCGTTTGGCCGGATCGGCGGCGTAGGCGCGCAGGTCGTCACCCACCGACAGGTGACGCAGCGTCACGGCGGTGCGCCACATCGTCTCGGCCGGCTCCTCGAGCGTGGCCGGGTCCACGCGCATGCCGATGGCCTGGAACGCCGAGAGTGCGCGCTCGCAGGCCTCGAGCAGACCGGCTTCCATCGGCAGTGCGCCGCCCAGATCGCCCAGCCAGCCAATCCGCCGGCCGGTCCAGTCGCGTGCCAGCGGCTGGGCGAAGATCGCCGGATCGTCCTTGAGCGAAAACGGTGCACGGGGATCGGCGCCGGCCTGGACCGAGAGCATCAGCGCGAGGTCGGCCACGGTGCGCGCCATCGGTCCGGAGGTGGCGTAGGTCTGGCTGAAGACGTCGCTGGACGGGGCGGACGGCACACGCCCGAACGACGGCCGGAAGCCGAACACGTTGTTCCAGCCTGCCGGATTGCGCAGTGAGCCGCCGAAATCGCTGCCGTCGCCCAGCGGCGTCATCCGCAGCGCGAGCGCGACGGCGCTGCCGCCGGAACTGCCGCCGGCCGACTTGCGCGGGTCGTAGGCGTTGCGGGTCACGCCGAACACCGGGTTGTAGCTGTGCGAGCCGAGCGCGAACTCCGGCACGTTGGTCTTGCCGGTGAAGATCGCACCGGCGTTGCGCATCCGCGACACCACCAGCGAGTCGGCCGCGGGCACGTTGTCGCGCAGCAGCGGCGAGCCTTGCGTGCTGCGCATGCCGCGCACCGGCGCGGTGTCCTTCACCGCGTGCGGAAACCCGTGCAAGGGCCCGTGGAAGCGCCCCTTCGCCGCGTCCTCGTCCTGCGCCGCGGCCTGCCGCAGCAGCAGGTCGGGATCGACCGACGAGACGATGGCGTTGAAGCGCGGATTGAGCGCCGACAGTCGCGAGAGATAAGCGGTCATCGTGTCGCGCGCCGAGACGCTGCGCTTGCGGATCGCCGCTGCGAGGTCCACGGCGGACAGATCCAGCACATCATCGCTTGGCCGTGCGAACACCGCGCCGGCGCCGCCGGCCGCATACGCCGCCACTGCGGCGGCCCCCATCTTCAATGCCGTGCGCCGTGTCACCGGCATGCAAGCCGCCCCTGGATCATGTGCGTCCCCGTGCCCGGCCCGGAAGGGGCCGCTGCCAGTGGAGTCGAACGACCGCGCGCTTTCCGGCTATCGATCTGCGCGTCGATGCATCGCGGCGCCGTGAGGCGTGCGACGCGCGGGGTCCATCGAGGTGCTACAGATGCCGATCGAGCCAGCCCAGTACGCGCTCGAGCACGTCGCGTTCGTGCTCGCGTGCCTCGAACCAGTGCGGCCCGCGTGGATAGCGCACCATCTCCACCGGCGTGCCGTTGACCAGCAGCGCACGATGGAACTGCTCGCCCTGCGAGATCGGCACGCGCCGGTCGTCCTCGCCGTGCAGCACCAGCACCGGCACCGTAACGTGCTGGGCGCTGCGGATCGGCGAGTTGCGGTCGTAGAGGGCGCGCTGTTCGAGCACGTTGCCGAAGTAGCCGGGCAGATACTCGTAGGGCACGTCGGTGGTCAGGGCCATCACGGCGGTATCGATGACGGCCGCGCCGACGATCGCCGTGCGGAAGCGGTCGCTGTGGCCGACCGCCCAGGCCGACAGGTAGCCGCCGTAGCTCCAGCCGCCGATGGCCACGCGCGCGGGGTCGGCGATGCCCTCTTCCTGGAGCGCGTCCAGCCCGTCGAGCACGTCCTGAAATGGACCGTCGCCCCAGTCGCCGCGCGCCAGCGAAGTGAACGCGTCGCCTTGCCCGTACGAGCCGCGTGGATTGGGCAGCAGCACTGCGTAGCCGCGCATGGCCAGCGATTGCGCCCAGTCGTGCCAGGACCCCAACCAGCCCGACAGCCAGGCATCGGCCGGCCCGCCGTGCGCCTGTACCAGCGTCGGCAGGCGCGTGCCGGGCCGCCAGTCGGACGGGAGTACGAGCACGCCGTGGATTTGCCGGCCGTCGCGTGAGCTTGTCCAGACGAGGTCGCGGACCTGGCCCAGCGGCCAGGCGCGCACCTGCGGATTGGTGTCGGTCAGCCAGGTCACGTGCCCGCCGCCCAGCATGTCGGCTTCCGACAGGGTGCCGACCTCGGGTGGATGGTCCGCACGGCCATGGGCGAGCGCGACCCGGCCGTTGCGTGCCAGGCTCAGGCCGCGGACTGGCCCCTGCAGTTCGACCAGCTCCACGACCTCGCCGTCGCTTGGGGCGATCGCCAGCAGTTGCGGCCGCACGCCGCGCAGGCCGATCCCCACCAGCGTGCCGTCCTCGCGCCACTGCAGCGTGCGCAGCGTGCCGGGCCAGGTCGTCGCGAGCGCGACGTGGGTGTCGGTAGCGGGGGCATAGACCATCCGGGTGGCGGTGTGCCCATGCGGGCCGAGCTGTCCGTACAGCAGCCGGGTGCCGTCGGGCGACCAGGCCAACGGCCCGCCGGAGGCGCGCGCGGTGACCGTGACCAGCACGCCGCCGTCCTCGGCCGATATCAGCACGACCCGCGAGCGGTACCACATGGCCCCGAGCCCGACCTCGTCGGAGACCCGCAGCGCGAACGTGCGGCCGTCCGGCGACCAGGCCAGGTCCTGGACCTGCAGGTCTGGCGGGGTCAGGGCCCGGGCATTGCGGCCGTTCGCATCGGTCAGCCACAGCCGCGTGAACTGCGCATCGCGACCGACCTGGATTGCGTCGTCCTTGCGCGCGAGCCGGGCGGCGCGCTCGGGCGCGGGCGGGTCGATCGCCAGATAGGCCACGCGCGTGCCGTCGGTCGACCACGAGAACGCAGTGACGTCGCCAGCCGACGCGGTCAGCGGGCGCGGCGTCGCGCCGTCTGCGGCCGTGGCCCAGACTTGGCTCGATGCTCGCGGTGCCGTCGTATCCACGTCCGGCGCGGCGCGTGTGGATAAAAAGCCCAGGCGCGTGCCGTCGGGCGACCAGCGCGGCATCCGGTCGGCGGCGGCGTCCGGCGCAGCGAGTTCCACCGATGCGCTGCGGCCGTCGCTGGCCACACGCCAGATGCGGCGCAGGTTCGACGCACCCGCCGGGCGCGGCGTCTCCACCGTGTAGGCGATGGTGCTGCCGTCAGGGCTGATCTGCGGATCGCTGACCTCCTTGAGGTCGACGACCTGCGCCGCGGACGGCGCGCCGTCGCGCGCCTGCAGCGGCAGCGCGCAGGCCATCGCGATGCAGATGCCGATCGATACGCGTAACGCCAGCGCGCGCAGCGACCGACGTGCGCGCAGGGCGGCGCGGCCCCCTTCGGCATCGGACGCGCGCGGGGTCGCGTGCGCGTCGCGGCCTGGTTCGAATCTCGGCATGAGGTCTCGGTCTCGGGCCCGGAACGGGGCCGCCAGCTTAGGAAGTCGAACGATCGCGGACATTCCGGTAAGTGGGCGCCATCGAGGCGCCGGTGTTGCGCGTCACTGGCGCGCGGTCAGCACGATGCGGTCGTCTTCGGTCCGGGCCTGGACCGGGAAGCCTTGCTGGATCAGGCTGACGAACGCATCGAGTTCGGTGGCGCGGAAGATGCCACCCACGCGCAGTGCGCCGACCGCCGGATCCTCGACGACCAGCTTGCGGGCGTTGTAGCGATTGAACTCTGCGATCGCTTCGGCCATCGGGGTGTCGCGGAAGACCAACTGACCGGTGCGCCAGCTCAGGTCCTGGGCGAGCTCCACCGGCGAGCGCGCACGCACCAGCACCGCATCGCCCTGTGTGCGCGCCGCCATGCCCGCCTCCAGCAGGGGGGCTTGCAGCACCTCGTCAGGACCACCTGCGGTTTCGATCCGGACGCGGCCCTCGGTGACCACGACCTGTACGTCGTCGCCGTCGCGCCGCACCGAAAACGCGGTGCCCACCGCGATGATCCGCGTGTCGCCTGCCTCGACGACGAACGGCCGGGTCGGATCCTTGGCCACCTCGAAGAAGGCTTCGCCCTGGCGCAGGCGCACGCGCCGGTCGTCGCCGGCCATGTCGACGCGCAGGCGGCTGTCGGTGTTGAGCGTGAGCCGCGAGCCGTCCGGCAGCGCGACGGCCTCCAGCGCGCCGATGCGGGTGGCGTAGACGTCCCCGCGCGACCAGGACAACTGCACCAGCGCGGCCAGGCCGAGGACGCAGGCCACGCTGGCCGCGAGCGCCAGACCGGGCAGGCGCCGGCGCCGTGTGCGGACCTCGACGTTGGGCGGCGCCGCGGCGCGCACCGGTTCCGGCGCGGTGCCGGCTTGCCCCAGCAGCGCCTGCAGCCGGCCCACTTCCTGCCAGGCGCCCTTGAAGCGGTAGTAGGCCGCGCGGTGGCCCGCCGACTGCGCCAGCCAGGTCTCGAGCTCGGCGGCGTCGCGCTCGCTCCAGGGGCCGTTGTCCTGCCGCAGCAGCCAGGCGGCCGCGGCCTGCTCGTCGCGTTCCCTATCGCCCATAACGCGTTGCCATCCTTGTCCACGTGTCGTCGGTGTCGCGGTTGTCGGCGGACTTGCCGTACAGCGCCTCGGCCAGCAAGGCGATGCCGCGCATCAGGTGTTTTTCGACGGTCGCTTCGGCGATCCCCAAGCGGCGGGCGATTTCCTTCTGCGGAAGATCCTCGATCCGGCGCATCCACACGACCTGACGACAGCGTGGCGGCAGGCGTCGGAACAGGGTCGACAGGCGGTGCATCTGTTCGCGGCCGGCGGCGCGCCGCTCCGGCGACAGTTCGTCGATCAGCACATTCAGGCTGTCCACGTCGGCCAACAGGTCGAAGGCCACGATGCGCTCGCGGCGCACGCGGTCCACCAGCAGCTTGCGCGCCACGTCGAACAGGAATGCCTTGGGCGAGTGCGGGCGCTGACGTTCGGCGGCCAGCAGGACCCGGATGTAGATGTCGTGCCGGATGTCCTGCACTTCGTTGGGGTGCACCCATTTGCGTGCCAGGAAGCGGACGAGCGCGGCCTCGTGAGGCAGGATCTCGCGCTGGAACCAGGTCTCCAATGCAGTGTCCATCGCGCCGCCGTTCCGCGCTCCCCGCGCGGTTCGTCTCCGACGCTATCCCATGCGCCGGGCAAAATCGATTGGAGGAACCCGCCCCCTCGTTCGACTCCGGCTCCAATGCCGGGCCGGCCGCTGGTAGGTGTGCCCTGGCCTGCGCACCGCGACGGGCCGGCACGTAAAGCGGTACGATGCGCGGCTTTCCGGGCGCCGGAGCCAGGCGTGACCCATCGCGAACCCGCACCCCAGACCGCCGCGGCGCCCATGCGCGGCACGCTGTTCATCGTCGCGGCGCCATCGGGCGCCGGCAAGTCGAGCATCGTCAACGCCTGCCTGTCGCGCGATCCGGACATTGCGCTGTCGATCTCGTTCACCTCGCGCCCGCCACGGCCGGGCGAGCGCCACGCCGAGCACTACCATTTCGTCGGCAAGGACACTTTCCAGCAGATGATCGAGGCGGGCGAGTTCTTCGAGCACGCGCTGGTGCACGGCGACTGGAAGGGCACCGCCCGGCAGTCGGTGGAACCGCAACTGGCCGCCGGCAAGGATGTCCTGCTGGAGATCGACTGGCAGGGCGCGCGGCAGGTCCGGGGGCTGGTGCCCGAGGCGGTCAGCGTCTTCATCCTGCCGCCCTCGCGCGAGGCGCTCGACCAGCGGATGCGCAAGCGCGGCCAGGACAGCGAGGCGGTGATGGCCCAGCGCTTGGCGGCCGCGCAGGAGGAGATGTCGCATTACGACGAGTTCGACTACCTGGTGGTCAACGAGGACTTCGATCGTGCGGTCGCCGAGATGTGCGCGATCTTCAGCGCCAGCCGCCTGCGCCGGGAGCGTCAGGCCGAGCGCCACGCCGGGCTCATCGCAAGGCTGCTGTCGGGGCATTGAGCCGCGCGGACCGGGCGCCGCGCTACGCAAGTGGTTGATTCGCTGAGGCATGCCTTGCGCGGCGGGCCGCCCGGGCGTATCATGCTCGGCCCTTTTCCCCGAATTCGCGCGACCCGCGCCGGTCGCCGGGAGCCCGCATGGCCCGCATCACCGTAGAAGATTGCCTGGAAGTCGTCGACAACCGCTTCGAGCTGGTCATGATGGCCGCCAAGCGTGCGCGTCAGCTCGCCAATGGCGTCGAGGCCCAGCTCGACAACAGCGAGAACGACGACAAGCCGACCGTCCTGGCGCTGCGCGAGATCGCCGCGCGCCGGATCGACCAGCCGTTCATCGACGCGGTCGACAAGTCCGAGCGCGAGCGCAAGGAGCGCGAGGCGCTGGAATGGGCGGCCGCTGAAGTGGTCGCCGACGAGGACATGGCCAAGGGCGACGATCTGTGATCGTGCCGCGCTGACGCGTCCCGCGTCGCGCAGTGGTGTGTCGACGGCCCCGCTTTCGAGCGGGGCCGTTGCGTTTTGGCCGTCCCATTGTCGGGGCGTGGTGGCTGGCCCTGTCCGCGGCGCGGCCCGGTTCACAAACGTCGACCTTGCCCGTAGGCTTCCGGGATGACGCCCGCCCCTCCCGCCAGCCTCGTCACGCCGGACGTTTCCGGCGACGACGCGCTGCCCGATTACGTCCGCGACCTCGACCGCGCCGCGCTTTATCTGCCCGATGAGCAGCGCGCGCTGTTGCGACGTGCATGGGAGGTGGGCGCGGCGGCGCATGCCGGGCAGATGCGCAAGTCCGGCGAGCCCTACATCACCCATCCGGTCGCGGTGGCCCGAGTGCTGGCCGAGCAGAAGGTCGACGTCGAGACGCTGGTCGCGGCGATCCTGCACGACACCATCGAGGACACGCCGCTCACGCGCGATCAACTCGCCGAACAGTTCGGTGAGCCGGTGGCCGAACTCGTCGATGGCGTGACCAAGCTCGACAAGCTCAACTTCAGCAGCCGGCAGGAAGCCGATGCCGAGAGCTTCCGCAAGATGATGCTGGCGATGGCGCGCGACCTGCGCGTGATCCTGATCAAGCTTGCCGACCGCCTGCACAACATGCGCACGCTCGGCGCGCAGCCCGGTCCTTCGCGCGAGCGCATCGCGCGCGAAACCCTGGAGGTCTACGCGCCGATCGCCCAGCGGCTGGGCATGAACCGGATCAAGGCCGAACTGCAGGATCTGGGGTTCCATGCGCTGCATCCGATCCGCCACAGAGTGCTCGAGAAGCGCATCCGCAATCAGCCGCTGGTGCGGCGCGAGGCGCTGGCGAGCATCGAAGCGCAACTGGCGCAGCGCTTGACCAGCGCAGGCCTGCAGTACCGGCTCGTGGGGCGGGTGAAATCGCCCTGGAGCATCTATAACAAGATGCAGGGCGAGGGAAAGACGTTCACCCAGGTCATGGACGTGTTCGGCTACCGGATCATCGTCGGCAACGCCGCCGACTGCTACCACGCGCTGGGCATCGCCCACGCCGTGTTCAAGCCGCTCGATGGGCGCTTCCGCGACTTCATCGCAATCCCGAAGGCCAACGGCTACCAGTCGCTGCACACCGTGCTGTTCGGGCCTTACGGCGCGCCGATCGAAGTGCAGATCCGGACCGAGGAGATGGACCTGATCGCCGAGCGCGGCATCGCCGCGCACTGGGCCTACAAGCACGGCGGCGAGGGGCCCAACAGCGCCCAGTCGCGCGCGCATTCGTGGATTGCCGGCCTGCTGGAATCCCAGCGCACGACCGGCTCGTCGCTGGAGTTCCTGGAGAACGTCAAGGTCGACCTGTTCCCCGACGAGGTCTACCTGTTCACGCCCAAGGGCGACATCATGTCGTTGCCGCGCAACTCGACTGCGCTCGACTTCGCCTACGCGGTGCACACCGACATCGGCAACCAAGCGGTCGCCGCGCGGGTGGACGGCAAGCTGGTGCCACTGCGCACGCAGCTTGCGAGCGGCCAGCGGGTGGAGATCGTCACCGCTAAGTCGTCGATGCCGCGGCCGCAATGGCTGGAGTTCGTGGCCACCGGCAAGGCCCGGACCGCGATCCGTGCCCAGCTCAAGCAACTGCAGCACGAGGACGCAGTGCAACTGGGCCATCGCATGCTCGACCGTGCGCTGGAGGGCCTGGGCACCTCGCTCGACCGGCTGCCGCAGGAACGGCTCGACACCTATCTGGCCGAGGCGCGCTATCCGCGGCTCGAGGAGCTGATGGCCGACATTGCGCTGGGCAACTGGATGCCGGCGCAGGTCGCGTCGGCCCTGGCGCAGCACGATGCCGACGCCGATGGCGACCGGCCGGCGGCGCGGGCCGGCGAGACGATCCGGATTCGCGGCGACGAGCGCGGCGTCATCGCGTTCGCCAATTGCTGCATGCCGATCCCCGGCGACGACATCATGGGCTACCACACCACCGGACGCGGCATCGTCGTGCATCGGCTGGACTGCCCCAATGTCGCCGAGTTCCGTAAGTCGCCCGAGCGCTGGGTCGCGATCGACTGGGACCGCGAGGTCGTCGGCGACTACAACGTCGCGCTGCGCATCGAGGTCGAGAACCATCCCGGCGTGCTGGCACAGGTGGCCGCGGCGATCGCGCGTGCGCACTCCAACATCGACGGCGTCGAGTACCTCGAGCGCGACAGCACGGTCGCCGCGATCCGGTTCTCGATCGAGGTCAAGCACCGCAAGCACCTGGCCGATGTCATCCGCCGCACCCGGCGCCTGCCGGTCGTCCACGGCGTGCAGCGCATGTAGGCCGCGGCTGTCCGGGCGACCGCGCGCGGGCATCGCCCTACAATGGCTGAATCATCCATCGGAGTTCCGCCATGCCCCGCACGCCCATCAGCACCCAGGACGCACCCGCCGCGATCGGCCCGTACTCCCAGGCCGTCCGTGCCGGCGACACCGTGTACTTCTCCGGGCAGATTCCGCTCGATCCGGCGACTGGAGAGATTGTCCAGGGCGACATCTCGGCGCAGGCGCGCCGCGCATTCGACAACCTCAAGGCCGTGACCGAAGCGGCCGGCGGCAGCATGGCCGACATCGTGCGCGTGGGCCTGTACGTTACCGATCTGGGCGAGTTCGCGCAGGTCAATGCGGTGATGGCCGACTACTTCGACGCGCCGTATCCCGCACGCTCGACGATCGAAGTGCCGGCGCTGCCCAAGGGCGCGCGCTTCGAGGTCGATGCGGTGATGGTGCTCGCCTGATCCCAGGCGTGCCGCGCAGATGAACAGGCCGGCGCTCGCCGCCGCCGGCGCCGCGTCGGTCTCGACGCTGCCCGGCGTCGGCCCGAAGGTCGCCGAGAAGCTGGCTGCACGCGGGCTGGCCACGGTCGGCGACCTGTGGCTGCACCTGCCGCGCCAGTACGAGGACCGGACCCGGGTCGTGCCGATCCGCGCGCTGCGCGGCGGCGTACCGGCCCAGGTGCAGGGTCGGGTCGAGGCGGTGGAGCGCGCGTTCCGCCGGCGTCCGATGCTGCGTGTCGCGATCGGCGACGGATCGGGGGCGACGCTGGGGCTGCGCTTCTTCCATTTCCGCGCGGCCCAACTGGCGCAGTTCGCGGTCGGCACGCAGCTGTGCGTCTACGGCACGCCGCGGCCGGGGCAGCACGGCCTGGAAATCGTCCATCCCAGCTACCGGGTCGTCGGCGATGCCGCCGAGCCAGTGGTCGAAGACGCGCTCGATCCGGTCTATCCCGCCATCGAGGGCATCGGGCCGGCGACGCTGCGCCGCATGATCGGGCATGCGCTCGACCGCTTGCCCGACGACGACGCCCTGGAACTGATGCCGGCCGACCTGCTCGTCGGACTCGCGCTGCCGACCTTGCGCGAGGCGCTGCTGACCGTGCATCGCCCGCCGCCGGATGTGGATCTGGGCGCGCTGCTGTCCGGACGCCATCCGGCGCAGCGGCGGCTTGCGCTGGAGGAAATGCTCGCCCATCACCTGAGCCTGCGGCGGCAGCGGATCGCGTTGCAGGCGCATCGTGCGCCGGTGTTGCGCCCCGGGCCGCTCGCGGCCGCGATGCAGGCCGGCCTGCCGTTCGCGCTGACCGGTGCCCAGCGCCGCGTCCACGCCGAGATCGTGCGCGATCTCGCGCAGCCGCGTCCGATGCTGCGGCTGGTGCAGGGCGACGTGGGCAGCGGCAAGACCGTCGTCGCTGCGCTGGCGGCGCTGGCGGCGATCGACTCGGGCCGCCAGGCGGCGCTGATGGCGCCGACCGAATTGCTCGCCGAGCAGCATTTCCGCAACCTGTCTGCCTGGCTCGCGCCGTTGGGTGTTCGCGTCGCCTGGCTCGCCGGCAAGGTCACCGGGCGTGCGCGTGCGGCCGCCGCGGCCGACATCGCCGCGGGCGTCGCGCAACTGGTGGTCGGCACCCATGCGCTGATGCAGCAGGCGGTCGAGTTCCACGACCTGGCGCTGGCGATCGTCGACGAGCAGCACCGCTTCGGCGTGCACCAGCGCCTGGCGCTGCGCGACAAGGGGGCGCAGGCGGGCAGCGTGCCGCATCAACTGGTGATGACCGCCACGCCGATTCCACGCACATTGGCGATGGCGGCGTACGCCGATCTCGATGTTTCGGCGATCGACGAGCTGCCGCCCGGGCGCACGCCGGTGCAGACCGTGGTGCTCGGCGCCGGGCGACGCGCCGAACTGATCGAACGCGTGCGCGCCGCGTGCGCCCAGGGCCGGCAGGCGTACTGGGTTTGCACGCTGATCGACGAATCCGACGAGGTCGTGGCGCAGGCCGCGCAGACGACGTTCGAGCAGTTGTCGGCGGCGTTGCCGGGCCTGCGGATCGGCTTCGTGCACGGTCGTTTGCGGGCGGCGGAGAAGCAGGCCGCGATGCGTGCGTTCAAGGACGGTCACAGCGATCTGCTGGTCGCCACCACTGTGATCGAGGTGGGTGTGGATGTGCCCAATGCCTCGCTGATGGTGATCGAGAACGCCGAGCGATTGGGGCTGGCGCAATTGCATCAGTTGCGCGGGCGCGTGGGGCGCGGCAGCGCGGCGTCGAGCTGCGTGCTGCTGTATCAGCCGCCGCTCTCGCGCACCGCGCGCGAACGGCTCGACACGATGCGCACGACCGGCGACGGGTTCGTGATTGCAGAGAAGGACCTGGCCTTGCGGGGGCCTGGCGAACTGCTGGGCACGCGCCAGACCGGCCTGGCCGAGTTCCGTCTCGCCGATCTGGCGCGCGACGCCGATCTGCTGCCGCTCGTGCATCGCCTTGGGGAGGCATTGCTGCGGACCGATCCGCAGTGCGCGGATCGGCTGGTCGCGCGCTGGATCGGGGGCGCGGCACGCTACGCGGCAGCATGACGCCCGTTTTTTTTCGATGGCTGTCTCATTTTTTCGCCCAGTCAGCTGCATGAATAGACAATCTTCATTCGATCACCACTTCGGTGCGTAGTACCGTCCCGGGCATGCGGCGTGTCAGCGTCGCAGATGGGGGCTAGGGAATGGCACTGTTGAAAGAAGCGATCCGGGTCTATGCAGCCGACGAGCGACCGATCGTGCTGGCCGGCATGCGCGCGGTGGTCCAGGCGCCGGACTCGGGCATGAGGATGACCGGCGAGGCGACCGGTGCCCACACGTTGTTGTGGATGCTGCAGACGCGGATGGACTGCGACGTCGTGGTCACGGAGTTCTCGATGCAGGGGGGCGATGCCCGCGCCGGCGACGGGCTTGGTCTGCTCGGACAGTTGCGGACGCGCTTCCCCGGCATCGGGGTGGCGGTATTTAGCGAAGTTCGCAATCCGCCGCTCCTGCGCGCGATGCTCGAACTGGGCGTACACGCAATCGTCGACAAATCCGGCGCGCTTGACGAACTGCCGGCCGCGATCCGACACGCAGCGCAGGGCAGGCGCTACCTCAGTCGAACGATCAAGCGTCTGCTCGATGCCACGGCGGGCAGTGGACAGTGTGCACCGTTGTCGCGGCAGGAGGCGGAGGTTGTGCGCCTGTTCGCGAGCGGCAAATCGGTCAGTGAGATCGCGCTGTCGTTCTCGCGCAGCGTCAAGACTGTCAGCAGACAGAAGAGCGATGCGATGCGCAAGCTCGGTCTCGACAACCACAGCCAGCTCTACGCCTACGCGCTGTCCAGCGGCTTGGCCCGCTGAGCAGAAGCGATGCGGGCCGAGGCCGGCGCGCCAATCGGCGACGCTGGATGCATGCGCTTGCCTGCGGAAATCACCGTCATCGACTCGACGCGAAGACGCGATCGATGCTTGGCGCCGTGCAGTGCGTCCAGAGGCGCGAGCTTTTGAGAATCGTCTGATTCCCAATCGCTGACCGGCGCTGTTCCCTTGATCCCTCACGAACAAGAGGGGAAGCGGGATGAACAAGGTCTTTTGCAGGATCTGGAACCGTGCGCTCGGTGCCTATGTCGTCGCCTCCGAGTTGGCCGACCGGCGCGTCCGCGACGGACGCCGTGTGCGGGCCGTCGTCCTGGCGATCGCCTGTGTTCCGGCGATCGCGGCCGCGGATGCCCAGGAGCGGACCGGCGCGTCGTCGTCGACAGACGCGGAGCGGATCGCCGAACTCGTCGAGCGCCATCTCGACGAGAACGAGCGCGTATTGGCGGGCGGCGCGTTGCCGGTCTGGTCGAATGTCGCGACGATCGGCCAGACGCGGGCCGTTGCCGGTGGCGTGTCGCCGATGGGTGTGATCGATCCAGGTGGTCTGACCGGCGGCACGTTGCCTGGGCTGGTGCAGCACCTGACCAATTTCCTGCTGCCGGTCTCCAACCAGTACCGCGCCTGCGGACTGCTGGGCAATGGCACGCTGCTGCCCGACGAATGCCTGTCCATCGCGCGCGAGAACTTCAGCTATGCGTTCCAGTCGGTGTCCCTGTTCGGCACCGATCTGTTGGTGATCCCGGATGTCCTCGACCTCAACGGCAACCGTCCGGCCGACCACACCACGATCATCGGCCGCGCCAGTTCGGGCAGCTACATCAACGTGCCGGTCGGCAACTACGCCGGCCAGAACAACGATCCGGATTGTGAGTTGGTCGCCGGCATCGGCGTGTGCATCCCCGGCGTGCTCGGCACCTACACCTGGGACACGTTGCCCGCGCAGGATTACCAGATCATCATCGGTGACGGTGCCGGCGCGAACGGTTCCAATACGGTGGTCATGGGTACCAATGCCAGCCACACGCTGCCGGCGGTCTCGGCAGCCGATCTGGGCTGGACGGGCGGTCCGGACGGCAACTACGCCGCACGGCTCGGCAATGCGGTGGTCATCGGCCACAACGCGTCGGGCACGGCGGACCGGCAAACCATCCTTGGTGCGAACGCCAACTCGGTGCACGCCAACAGTGTCGCGCTGGGCGCCGACTCGGTCACTGTGCGCGGCGCGCAAACAGGCTACAGCGCGCCGGGGCTGGCGATTGCGCAGAACTCGGCCGGCGAAGTGTCGATCGGCACAGCGACCG
This sequence comes from Luteimonas sp. TWI662, assembly GCF_039673825.1. NCBI lineage: Bacteria > Pseudomonadati > Pseudomonadota > Gammaproteobacteria > Lysobacterales > Lysobacteraceae > Luteimonas > Luteimonas sp. TWI662. The sequence continues at coordinate 36,441 of NZ_JBDJMI010000031.1, forward strand.
CGGCCCGGCAGCTGACCAATGTCGCGGCGGGCAGCGCGGCCACCGATGCGGTCAACGTCGCCCAGTTGCAGGGCGCACTGGCCGAAGTCGATGGCGTTGGCGAGTTCGCGGTCCGCTACGACGACGACGGCACCGGCGCGCCCAACTTCGGCCGGATCACACTGGCCGGCACCGGCGGCACGGCGATCGGCAACGTCGCGGCAGGCGTGGCGGCCGATGAGGCGGTCAATGTCGGCCAGCTGTCGCCGGTGGTCGCAGCGCTGGGCGGCGGCGCCGGGATCGACCCGACGACCGGCGCGGTGACCGGCCCGGTGTACACGCTCGACGACGGCAGCGATGCCGGCACGACGACCGACTTCGGAGATGTGGGCTCGGCGCTCGACAATCTCGACGGGCGCACGGCAAGCAACACCACGACGATCAACAATCTGCTCGACGGCACCGAGGGCCTGGTGCGGCAGGATCCGGGCACGCTGGTGATGACGGTCGGCGGGCAGACGGGCGGCGACGAGGTGAGCTTTGCGAATGTCGATGGCGATGCGCGTCGGCTCAGCGGGGTG
>NZ_JBDJMI010000032.1:0-35185 GCF_039673825.1 Luteimonas sp. TWI662
CCTCTTGATCGTCTTCCGGTCGAACATCCCCTCACCCTTGCGCCCTGGAATCAGGCATCAAGCGTAACGGTGGCTGGCAAAGGACTCCCCGCTAATCTGCGAAGAACCAAATTTTTAGTGAAGAGTACATGTTTTCGATTCCGGCCTACCAGCGGCCGTACTCGTGGCGCGTGGACCAGGCGCAGGAACTGCTGGACGATCTTCTGGGCTACCTGCGCACGGGCGGCACCAAGCTGGAGGGCATCCCGCCGTACTTCCTCGGCAGCCTTGTGCTGATCAAGGAAGAAAGCTCGCCCAGAGCGCAGGTGGTGGACGGCCAGCAACGGCTGACGACGTTGACCCTGTTGATGGCCTGCATCCGGGCCATCGTGACGGACGAGAACGTGCGACGGGGCATCACGCGTCGGATCTATGACCAGGGCGACATCGTCTCAGCAACCGAGAACCACTACAGGTTGACCCTGCGCGAGCGTGACAGGCAGTTCTTCCGCGAGCGGGTGCAGCATGAGGGCGGCATCGAACAGCTACTCGCAGGCAACGAAGCCTTGCCCGACAGCCAGCAGCGCCTGCGCGACAACGCGCGCCACTTCATGGCGGTGTTGCGCGACCTGGATCCGAAGTCCCTCGTGCGGCTGGTGCAGTTCATCGTAACCCGCTGTTATCTGGTGGCGGTCGCCACGCCGGATCTCGATTCGGCGTACCGGATCTTCGGGGTGATGAACAGTCGAGGCCTGGACCTGACGGCCACCGACATCCTCAAGGCGGAGATCATCGGTGCTGTGCCGGAAGCTGCACGCAAAACCTATACCGGCAAGTGGGAAACGCTGGAATCCGACCTGGGGCGCGACGGGTTCGGTGAGCTGTTCAGCCATATCCGCATGGTGTATCGCAAGGCCAAGCCTCAGGGCACCCTGCTGAAGGAGTTCCGCGAGCATGTGAGCCCTGCCGATCCCGTGGTGTTCATGGACCAGGTGCTGGGGCCGATGGCCCAGGCCTACCGCGAGATCAGCGACGCCGACCACGCCAGTACGCGCCACGCCGAGGCGATCAACGATGCGCTGCGCTGGCTCAACCGGTTGGAATTCAAGGACTGGATGCCGCCTGCGTTGGCGTATTTCACGCGGCACAAGGGCGATCCGGACGCACTGCTGACGTTCGTGGCAGGCCTGGAACGATTGGCCTACGCGATGCTGGTGCGCAAGGCAGGTGTGAACGAACGCATCGAACGGTTCTCCCGCCTGACCACCGCGGTGGAGGATGGCGACGATCTGGCACAGACCGGGTCTGCGCTGCAGCTTTCTCCGCTGGAGCAGCATGAGATGTACGCCATGCTGGATGGGCCGCTGTATCGCACGCACTCGGCGCGGGCGCTCGGCGTCATTCTGCTGCGGCTGGACGCACTCGCCTCCGATGGCAGCAAGACCATGCAGCATGACCAGATCACGGTGGAGCATGTGCTGCCGCAGACGCCGCGCCCAGACAGCACCTGGGTGCTCTGGATGCCAAGCGAACAGGAACGCCAAGGCTGGGTGCATCGGCTGGGAAATCTGGCCCTGCTCAACCGCAAGAAGAACAGCAGCGCTAGCAACTACGACTTCGACCGCAAGAAGCTCGCCTACTTCAGCAAGGGCGGCGCGTGTGCGTTTCCGCTGACTACCCAGGTGCTGCAGCAAGCCGAGTGGAAAGGAACTGTGCTGCAGACACGACAGGCGTCGCTGCTCAAGCTGGCCGAGGATCATTGGCAGCTTGCCGCACGCACTGCTGCCGCGAAGTCTTCGGTGACGGCGGCCACATCGGAAGCGGCATCGCCCGTCTTCGTGCTGGGTGGCCTCAGTCACCAGCTCCAGGCCACGGGCCGGCAGGTGGATGGGCAGTTCGTGGTGTTTGCAGGGTCGCGCGCGCGCGCGGATTGGGTCGGCACTGACGGCGGCTACAAGTTCCTGCACCAGGACCTTGTCGCCAACGGGACCTTGGCGCCGCCAGTCGGCGAAGCGCGCGAGTTCCTGCGTGATACGTGGTTCAGCAGTCCGAGCGCAGCCGCGGCGGTGGTGTGGGGTCGATCGGCAAACGGCCGCATGAGCTGGCGAGTGCAGGACACCGGCCAGACCTTTGCCGAGTGGGAGGAGGGCGTTCCCGTTCCCGCAGGCGAGGCGGATGAAGACGAGGGTGAAGACGATGCCAAGGAGGATCTGTATCGCCGGTTCTGGGACCAGTTTCTGGCCAAGGCAAATGCACGCGGCACGTTGTTCCAGCGACGTACCCGCAGTGCGAACCCCTGGCTTGGGGTGGGCATGGGGCGCAACGGGTTCCGCTTGAACGTGGCCATGACCCAGGGCGAGGCGCGGGTGACCTGTCTGATTCATCAGGAGGAAGCCGGCGCGGCGTTATTTGACTTGCTCCACGCGGAGCGGGCAGCGATCGAGGCCGAGCTAGGCGCAGCGCTGGATTGGGCGCCGTTGTCCGAGCGGAAACGGTCGCGGATTCGGGCGACGACCGGGGGAGGCTGGCTGGTGCCGGAGGAGGCGTGGTCCGACCTGCAGGACGAGCTGGTCACGATGGCGTACGCGATGGACCGGGTGCTGAGGCCCAGAATTCAAGCGTTGGCTTGATTCATGCCCCGACCTTTGTCGCCGGGCGTCATCTGATTCGCTTGCAATCCGGCCTGACTTCTGTAAATTCGCTATTCGCGAATAGCGAATTCGGGACGCGTCCGCCATGGAGCTCAAACCCCAAGACCTTCTGGTACTGCTCAAGGCGGCGGCCCACCCAGGCGCGCGCTGGACGTATGCGGGCCTGGCCGAGGCTCTGTCGATGAGCGCGTCCGAGGTGCATGCAAGCGTCAAGCGCGCGGTGGCAAGCGGCCTGGCGTCGAGCGCGGGGCGCGGCGAGTGGTCGCCGGTGCTGCCTGCCCTGCAGGAGTTCGTGCTCCACGGCGTGCGCTACGTCTGGCCGGCCGAGCTGGGTACGGTGAAACGCGGCGTTCCCACCTCGTTTGGCGCGGCGCCGCTTGCGGACAAGCTTGCGTCAGCGCCAGGAGAAGCGCCCGTCTGGCCCCATCCGCAAGGCGCGGCCAAGGGGCCGGGCGTGTCCCCGATCTACCGAACCGCGCCGCAGGCGGCGCTTGCGGATCCCGCGTTGCATCGAATGCTCGCCCTGCTGGATGCGTTGCGCATGGGCCGCGCGCGCGAGCGTGCGCTCGCGGCTGATCTGCTGGAACACGAATTCGGGGTCGCGCGTGCGGCCTGACGATCCCAATCTTCCAAACCTGCGCACGATTGCGACGGCTCTGGGTGGGTTGCGGGAACAGATGGTGTTCGTGGGCGGCGCGGTCGCCGGGCTGCTGGTGAGCGATCCACTGGCGGAGCGCGTACGGGCCACGGTCGATGTGGATGCGGTGGTCCAGGCCACGCTCGGCCGTTTCCACCTGATCGAAGAGAACGTTGCGGCGTGTGGCTTCGTCCGGGACATCCAGAGCGGCGTGATCTGTCGCTGGGTGCACAGGGAATCGGGCGTCGTGTTCGACCTGATGCCGGTGGAGGCGGACGTGCTGGGGTTTTCGAACCGCTGGTATGCCTACGCGCTGGACACAGCGGTTCCCGTGGACCTGGGTGACGGCCTGAGGATTCGCTGTGTATCGGCGGTTGCATTCGTGGCGACCAAGCTGGAGGCCTTTGCTGGACGGGGCGCCGGCGACATCCTTGGCAGCCACGATCTCGAGGATGTGCTCAATATAGTGGATGGCCGGGAAGAACTGGCAGCCGAACTGGCGGCCGCACCCTCGAATTTAAGATCCGCGGTCGCGTTGGCCTTTGCTGGCCTGCTTGGACACCGGGACTTCGCCAATGCGCTGCCCGGATTGATTGCCGAGCCGGAGCGTGACGGCATCGTGCTGCAGCGACTCAAGGGGATGTCGCAATGAATCTACATCAGGAACACTACTTCGAGCGCGAGATCTGCGAACACCTCGCCGGGAAAGGTTGGCTGTACGCGGACGGCGACGCCGCGCATTACGACCGCGCCTCCGCGCTGTACGTGCCAGATCTTGTGGCCTGGCTGCAGGCCACGCAGCCAAAGAGCTGGGAGGCACTTGCAAAGACCCACGGCCCGCAGGCCACGGCGCGGCTGGCGGAGCGCATCCGCAAGAACCTCGACGAGCGCGGCACGCTGGACGTGTTGCGCCGGGGCGTGGAGATGGTGGGCCTGAAGCGTCCTATTTCACTGGTGCAGTTCCGCCCGGCGCTTTCGATCAATACCGTCATCGAACAGCACTACGCGGCAAATCGCCTGCGCGTGGTGCGGCAGGTGAAGCACTCGCCCAATCGTCCGAACGACTGCATGGACCTGGTGCTGTTCGTCAACGGCATCGCAGTGGCGACGGCCGAGCTGAAATCCGATTTCACCCAGAGCGTGGGCGATGCGGTGGACCAGTACCGACTGGACCGCAATCCGCATCCCAAGGGGGGCGTGCCCGAGCCGCTGCTCTCGTTCCCGGGCGGTGCGCTGGTGCACTTCGCGGTGAGCCAGGCCGAAGTGATGATGACCACCCGGCTCGCAGGCACGGACACGTTCTTCCTGCCGTTCAACCGCGGCAATGGCGGCGGTGCAGGTAATGCGCCGGACCCAGGCGGCTTCGCCACACGCTACCTGTGGGAAAAGGTATGGGCGCGGGACAGCTGGCTGGAAATCCTGGGCCGCTACCTGATCGGCAAGCGCGACGAGAAGAAGCGGCTCAAGACGGTGATCTTCCCGCGTTACCACCAGCTCGATGCCACCCGGAAGCTGGTAGCTGACGTGCGCGCCAAGGGAGCGGGGCAGCGCTACCTGATCCAGCATTCGGCGGGCTCCGGCAAGACTAATTCCATCGCCTGGACGGCGCACTTTCTGGCCGACCTGCACGATGCGGGCAACGCCAAGGTGTTCGACAGTGTGCTGGTGGTGAGCGACCGTACGGTGCTCGACACCCAACTGCAGGAAGTGATCTTCGATTTCGAGCGCACCACGGGCGTGGTGGCCACCATCACCGGCGAGCACGGCAGCAAGAGCGCGCAGCTGGGCGAAGCGCTGAAAGCAGGCAAGAAGATCATTGTGTGCACCATCCAGACGTTCCCGTTCGCGCTCAAGGCGGTGCAGGAACTGGCGGCGACCGAGGGCAAGCGCTTCGCAGTGATCGCCGATGAGGCGCACAGCTCGCAGACCGGTCAGGCGGCGGCAAAGCTCAAGGAACTGCTCAGCGCCCAGGAGTGGGCCGAGCTGCAGGACGGCGGCGAGATCGATACCGAAACGGTGCTGGGCGCGCAGATGGGCGCGCGCAGTGCGGAATCTGGCCTGACCTACGTGGCGTTCACCGCAACGCCCAAGGGCAAGACGCTGGAGCTGTTCGGTCAGCTGGGGCCGGACGGGCTGCCGCAACCCTTTCATGTGTACTCGATGCGACAGGCGATAGAGGAGCGCTTCATCCTCGACGTGCTGAAGAATTACACACCCTACAGCCTGGCGTTCCGGCTGGCGCACGACGGACGGGAGTATGACAACACCGAGGTCGAACGCTCGACGGCCATGAAGGGAATCATGCAGTGGGTACGCCTGCATCCCTACAACATCGCCGCCAAAGTGCAGATCGTGGTGGAGCACTACCGCGAGAACGTGCAGCCGCTGCTCGATGGCCGCGCCAAGGCGATGGTGGTGGTGGGTTCGCGCCGCGAAGCGGTGCGCTGGCAGAAGGCGATCGGCGCCTATCTTGAACGTCGAGGCTATCCGCTCGGCGTGCTGGTGGCGTTTTCCGGCCAGGTGGACGACCCGGACAGCTACCCGGAAGCCGTGACCGAATCGCACGCGCTGCTCAACCCGGGGCTCAAGGGCCGAGACATCCGCGAGGTATTTGCTGGGTCGGACTACCACCTGCTTCTCGTGGCCAACAAGTTCCAGACCGGCTTCGACCAGCCGCTGCTGTGCGGCATGTACGTGGACAAGAAGCTCGGCGGCATCCAGGCGGTGCAGACCCTGTCGCGCCTCAACCGCGCGTATCCGGACAAGGACACGACCTACATCCTCGACTTCCAGAATGACACCGGCGAGATCCTGACCGCCTTCCGCACCTATTACGAAACCGCCTCGCTGGAGGCGACCACCGATCCCAACCTGGTCTACGACCTGCGCGCCAAGCTCGACGCCGCAGGGCACTATGATGACTTCGAGGTGGAGCGCGTGGCCCGAGTGGAGCTGGACCCGCATGCGAAGCAGTCGCAGCTGGCGGCGGCCCTGCAACCAGTGGCCGACCGCCTGCTCAAACGCTACAAGGCGGCGATGCAGGCGCGGACTGCGGCAGAAGCGAGCGGAAACACCGCGTCGGCGGCCAGTGCCAAGGACACGCTAGATGCGCTTGTGCTCTTCAAGGGCGACATGGGCGCCTACGTACGCTTATATGCATTTCTGTCGCAGATGTTCGACTACGGCAACACGGAGATCGAGAAGCGCTTCCTGTTCTACCGGCGCCTGTTGCCGCTGCTGGAATTCGGTCGCGAGCGCGATACCGTGGACTTGTCGAAGGTGGCACTGACCCACCACACGCTTCGCAGCCGGGGTGCTCAGGTGCTCAGTCTCGATGCCAAAGGCAACTATCCGCTGTCGCCTGTGGATGCATTGGGCAGCGGCCGTGTGCAGGAAAAAGAGCAGGCGTATCTGCGCGAGATCATTGAGCGGGTGAACGGACTGTTCGAAGGACAGTTGAGCGACGAGGACCAGCTGCAGTACGTCAACGGAACGCTGAAGGGCAAGCTCCTCGAGAACGACATGCTCGCGCGGCAGGCAATCGACAACTCCAAGGAACAGTTTGCGAATTCGCCCGACCTGCGCCGAGCGCTGGTGGACGCGATCATCGACGCATTCGGCGCGCATGGCGTGATGAGCGGCCAGGCGCTTGCATCAGAGCGCGTGCAGGAGGGACTCATGGATACGCTGCTGGGTCCTGGGCAGCTGTACGAATCACTCCGAGCGTCTAGAAAGCTAGGCTCGCCGCAGCGATTTGGGTAAAGCGCTTGCCTGGATCTTAGCCACGTTCTGAAGTACATCTGAGCTGTTTGGAAACCGTGCCGCTAGTGAACGCACAACGGCAGCTGCACGCGGACGGATGGGTTTTGCTATGCGCTTCTTATTTGCACTTACCGGAAGCGTACCGAGGCTGCGATAGCTGAATCTATTAATGCTTGCGACTTGCCTCAGCAACCGCCTCCTCAAACCGCCTGACGAATTCAACCATATCCAGGCCGCAGTGCATGCAGATGTCCCGCAGCTCCAGAAGGTCGAGCCGGCGCTGGCCACGCTCGACATTACTGACGTAAGACTGCGGGCGTACCAACAGATCTGCAAGGTCCACCTGATCGAGCTTGGCCTCGTCTCGCATCTTGCGAACGAGCTTGGTCAGGATCTTGTACTCCGGTCGATGGATAGATTTCTTGGCCATGTGGTGTCCCTCCGTTGGTAGCCACATAGACCATAAATCCGCTTTTCACATATCCGAAAAACGGATATGCTCGGGTTGGGGCGTCCTTGGGTGTGACCACCAGCCAGGCAGCGCAGTCGCGACGGCGCCCCCGAAATGCCGGCGTACGTGGACGCACCGACCAGCAACGGAAGATGTCACATGCCTTGGGACACGGTAGGTAGCGGGCGGCGCTTTGCCTTTGAGGATGGTTCGGGTGTGCGTGGAAGACCGGGGGATTGCGCCAGTGGGGCAGCGGGCGCGTCGCGCTGGCTTTCAACGCGGACGCGAACGGCGACCGCGGAAGGTCATCGATGGAGGGCGAAGCAGCGCCCAAGCGTGCTCGCGGTCGCAATCGCGACAGTCGTGGCAGTCCTCTTCATGCCGGCAGCGGCCGCCCAGGAGAGTCGCGACCGTGATCCGCAAAAAGGTAATAAGCACGCTGAAGCCAACGCCACCCAACTCGACACCATCCAAGTCACCGGCACCCGCATCCGCGGCGGCACGACGCCTTCGCCGGTGGTCGTGATCGGCAGCGGGCGCATCCAAGAGGAAGGCTTTGCGGACCTCGGCGAGGTGATCCGCAGCGTTCCGCAGAACTTCGGCGGCGGGCAAAACCCAGGCGTCATTCCGTTCACGGTCTCTGGCGCGGGTGCCCAGAACACGAACCTCAGCGGTGGGTCGGCGTTGAATCTGCGTGGGTTGGGGGCGGATGCCACATTGACCCTGCTCAATGGCCGCCGCATGGCCTATGACGGCATCTCGCAGGCGGTGGACATCAGCGCGATTCCGGTGGAGGCGGTAGAGCGCGTCGAAATCGTGGCCGATGGTGCGTCAGCCATCTACGGGTCCGATGCGGTCGGCGGCGTGGGCAACGTCATTCTTCGCCGGGACTTCGAGGGCGTTACCTTCGGGGCCGGCTACGGGAGGTCGGACGAGGGCGGCCTCACCACACGCGAGTACAGTGCGACTGCCGGCCATATTTGGTCCACTGGCGGGGTGATCGTCACCTACAAGGACGTGACGGCCGATCCCATCTACGCAAGGCAGCGGGCCTACACGCAGTTGCTGCGCGAGCCGTACACGCTGTACCCGGGCAGCGATCTGCGCAGCGGGCTGGTCAGCCTGTCGCAGGCGATGGGCGGCCGTGCGGAGTTGCACGTGGACGCGTTCCGCACCGAGCGGGGCCAGGCGTATGGGGCACAGGACAACCTCAGCAACGTGTCCATTCAGGCCACGCCGGAGTCCACGGCCACATTGTTGTCGCCCAGGCTCGATGTCTTTTTGCCGAAGGACTGGACGTTGTCGATCGGAGCAACCCGGTCGAGGAGTCGGCTGGATCACGCGCAGTCCATCACCTTGCCGGACACCGGCGCAGTGCTGCAGCGCACGCAGCTTTGCTATTGCAATGAAGGCAGCAGTTACGAGGTGGGCGTTGAGGGCCCGTTGGTAGCGTTGGCTGCCGGCGACGTGCGCGTCGCAATCGGCGCCGGACGGCGCGAGAACAGCTTTCTCGAGTACAACCAGGTCACGCATGTCGCGGCGATCGAGGGTGATGAGGCCGCGAAGTTCGCCTATGCCGAACTGCAAGTGCCGGTGCTGGGTGGGGACGGCCCGGGCCCGCGCTTGGCGCTGACGGGCGCAGCGCGCTACGAGGACTACGACAGCTTCGGCAGTGTGCTGACACCCAAGCTCGGCGCGATCTACAGCCCGACCGCGGATGTCACGCTCAAGGCGTCGTGGGGGCGTTCGTTCAAGGCCCCAACGCTGTTCCAGCTCAACCGGCAGCGCATGGCGGGCTACAACTACGCGGCAGCCTATGGGGGCAGCGGATATGCCCCGAACGCCACCGTGCTGCTGCTGGATGGCGGCAATCCGGATCTCGGCCCAGAGCGCGCCCGCACCTGGACCGCATCCTTGGCGTTCCACCCAGCCGCGGTGCCTGGGCTGGAAGCCGAACTGACCTGGTTCGACATCGACTACACCGACCGCGTGGTGGCCCCCATCACGCCCACCTCGCAGGCGTTGCGCAATCCGGCGTTCGCGGAGTTCGTCACCTATGCGCCGAGCGCAGAGCAGCAGGCGGCGGCCATTACCGGCAGCACGTTCCTGAACTACATCGGCCAGCCGTACGACCCGAACAACGTCGTGGCGCTGGTGCATGCGTACTACACGAATGTCTCCCGCCAGCGCATCCGTGGTCTCGACCTGTCCGGGTCTTATGGATTCGACCTGGGCGGCGGGCGCCTGACGGTGCGCGGCGCGGCCAGTTGGCTCTCCAGCGCCCAGCAGACGACCGGCGCCGAGTTCGACCTGGCGGGCACGCTCCACAACCCCTCGAAGCTGACGGGCAGGGCCGGCACGGTCTGGGTGCGCGGCGGCCTGTCCGCCTCGGTCTTCGCCAACTACCGGCAAGGGCTGGAGAACGTGGCGGCCTTTGAAAAGACGGCCTCGTTCACGACGGTGGACACCACGCTGCGCTACGCGTCGAGTGGGGAGGGCCCTCTCCTTCGTGACTGGGTGCTTGGCATATCCGTGCAGAACCTGTTCAACCGGTCGCCGCCGCTGCATGACACGACGGTGCTTACGCCCTATCTGGTGCCGCCTTACGACGCGACCAACTTCTCGGCGATCGGCCGGTACTTCAACGTTTCCGTATCGAGGCATTGGTAATGGTCGGCACGACGATGAACTTGCACAACGTGTGTCGGACGCCTTGCACAGGACTGGCAGTACGCCGATGGATGTGGACGGTGGTGGCTGTGCTGATTGCCTGGGCCGGTGCTGCGCCGGCCGGTGCGATCTCGCCGCGTCGGCTGGTGGAGGTCGCGGACTTCAGCGGCGTCACGGTCTCGCCCGATGGTCGATCTGTGGCCTACCGGATCGAGCAACCCACGGTAGAGCGCAACACCTACGATTCGGTCTGGTACGTCCAGGACATGGAGGCCGCCTCGCCACCGCTGCGAGTTGCGGACGGCGGCACGCCCCTGCGGGAGCAAGCCGGGCTGTCGATCCCAGCACTTCCGGTGTGGTCGCCCGATGGGCGCTGGATTTACTACCGGGCGTTGCTGGACGGACGGGTCGACGTGTGGCGCGCCGCTGCGGATGGTTCGGGTGCCGAGGTGCTGACGCAAGGCCCAGCCGATGTCCGTGCTTTCACGCTGAGCGCGGATGGCGGGGAACTGCACTACAGCGTGGGCGCCGCGCGCGATGTCGTGATGGCAGCCGAGCAGGCGGAGTACGAGCGGGGCATCCGTATCGATCGGACCGTGCCGTTGGGCCAGCCGGTGTTCCGGTCCGGCTATGTGGATGGGCGCCTGGCCACGCAGCGCCTCAAAGACAATGAAGTCCTCCGCTACCCGCTGCTCGACGATGTGCCGGATCGTTGGACGGCGTTGGACCTGATCACGCACGAGCGGCGCGACCTCGAACCCGGCCGGATGCCGCCGGCGCCGCTTGCCAACGTGGAACTTGCGCCTGGGTATGGCGATGTCCACCTGGTGCGGCCAGAGCCTGCGGGCCGCCGCATCGCGTTGATCACACGCATAGGCGAGCGCAACGGCCTGCGCGACAGGCCGGGAACGGCGCTGGCCGTGCTGCCGCACGCGCGGGCGCGCGTTCCGGTCCTGTGCGAAGCGGTAGCCTGCACCAGCGGGGTGATCAATGCGGTGCAATGGCGCCCGGGGACGGACGAAGTGCTGTTCACCGTGGAGTCGCCCAGCGAGGGGCATGCCCAATCCATCCATCGTTGGAACGTGGAGACAGGGGCGGTGCACCCGGTCGTGCGCAGCCGAGGGTTGGTGAATGGCGGGGTGCGCCTGATGCCCAGTGACTGCGGCGTCTCCACCAGGACCCTGGCCTGCGTGGTGGCCGAGGCGGACCGGCCACCCCGGTTGGAACGGATTGATATCGACAGCGGCGTACGCGTGGAACTGTTCGACCCGAATCCTGCATTGACTGCCGACATGGCCACCACGCAGGTGCGGCTGCTGCGGTGGACGGATGCCAATGATCAGGAATTCACGGGGCAGTTCTACCCGGCGCGTCATGCGGGGCCGGGACGGCCGCCGCTGTTCGTCAGCTATTACTGGTGCAAGGGCTTCGTGCGCGGTGGTCTGGGTGAGGAACTGCCCTTCGCCTCACTGGCGCAGGACGGCATTGCCGCGCTGTGCATCACCCTGGCGCCGTCGAGGGAAGATGGCGTCGAGCAGTACGAGCAGGGGCGGTCTGCCGTGGAAAGCGTGGTCGCGCTGCTGGCGGCCCAGGGCGAGATCGATCCCGAACGCGTGGGTATGGGCGGGCTGAGCCTGGGGTCGGAAATCACCATGTGGACGGTCATGCACTCGCAGGTGCTGACCGCGGCCTCAGTGAGTTCTCTGGGGCTATCGCCGCTGTATCACCTGCTGCTCAGCAACTTCGGCGATACGTTCCCAACGCGCCTACAAGCAGGGTGGCAGCTGGGGGCACCGAAAGAAACGCCAGAGCGGTGGCGCCAGTTCTCGCCCTTGTTCAACCTGGACCGCATTCGTGCGCCGATTCTGATGCAGCTGCCGGAGCAGGAGTACATCCATTCGTTGGACTATGCCGTACCGCTGATGCGCGAGGGTCGGGCGGACCTGTACGTCTTTCCGCACGAGCCGCACCAGAAGTTCCAGCCTAAGCACAAGCTGGCGGTGTACGAGCGCAACCTGGACTGGTTCCGCTTCTGGCTAAGGGGTGTGGAGGACCCGAACCGGGCGAAGCGCGCCCAGTACGCGCACTGGCGGGCGATGAAGGCGGGGGTGCCGGTTGCGGCCAAGCGCGATGATGATGGCGGTTAGGGTTGATGCCGGACCCAGTTCTCGACCATGCACAGGTCGAAGATGCGGGTGAAGGCCTCTCCACGTTCTGGGCTGTCATGGCGCATGAACTCGGCGATTGCTGTCGTATCCAGCAGGCCTTCCTGCTGCAGGCGGCCCTGCAGCAGGAAGTCGCGCATCGGCGCTCGATTACGTCTGTACACCGCGCCCAGATAACTCATGAAGGTGCCTTTGCTGCGACGGTGGAGGATGTCGGGTGGCAGGCGATCCGCGAATGCCGCTCGCGCAACGGCGCGGTTCTTGCCGCCGGCGATCCACATCCAGCTCGGTGTGCGTAGGCAGGCCTCCACGACCGGCTGCGCGAGCAGGGGCATCCGCATCGTGAGTGCCTCGCCACGCGCCAGGCTGTCGCGATAGGCCTGACAGATGGCAAGGCTGCGAATCCGTTCCCTGTCCCCGGGCAGGGCGTCCGACGGTGCGACTGCCCAGGGATGGGGATCTATGTGCGGTGTATCGATGCTCGGCGGCAGGAAGCTGCGGTCGGGTGGGCGATCTGCGCCAGCTGCGCGCCGGAGCTTCCGCAGTGTCAGGCGACTGGCCTTCAATAGCGTGCACTGATGCAGCGTCGCCAGATCCCGTACGGCGGCCATGCCAGCAGCTGGGCCCAGCACGTGCATGGCATCGGCAGCCGGGGCCGCTGTGTCCAGAGCGCAAAAGATGGTGTCGCCTCCGCCGCCGGAAAAGAAGGCGTCGATGTCGTGGCGTGCAGCCGCCGCCAGCATCACCCGGTCCACGGCATGTTGGAGCACGCCGACCCTGGGCACGGTGCATTGCGGATGCACGTCGAATTCGAACTGGGCGTCGTCGATGTGGAGTGTCTCGGTATGAAGCTCGACGCCAAGTTGATCCGCAATCTGGACCGCGTACGCGCGCTCATCCGCCCCGGGCACTGTCGTGACCAGGGAGGTGCAGACGATCGGGGTGTGGGTGCTCCGCAAGGATGTACCGACGATGGACGAGTCGAGGCCGCCGGACAGCTCGAGCAGGATGGCGCGGTCGATGCTTGCCAGCGTTTCTGTCGCGGTCGACACCGCCTGGCGCACGTCTGCCGCCGCGTCGTCCGCATTACGGTGTCTCGCATCCGGCGTCACGAATGCCCATGGCGTCCACATCTGCGATGTGGTGGCTTCGGATCCTTTCAGGCGCAGGGCCTGACCCGGCAGAAGCTCGTGAACGCCGGCAAGCGCGGTGCGGGCGCTCTTGTGTTGCGGGAACGCCAGACGACGAAGAATGGCATCCCAGTCGATTTGGCGGCGATAGAGGCCAATGCGTTCCGCCAAGGCGATATCCGAGGTGACGAAGCCCACGCCGTCCTGCAAACCGTAGAAGCAACTCACGTCGCTATGCGGCGAGGGCTCGCGCAGCACCGTGACGCCGCCACGTTCGTCATCCGGTTGCACCAGCAGATAGGGGCCCCAGTACTGTTCGATGAGATGCCTCCGTGCTTCCGTCGCGTCCTTGAACGCAGGAAACTGGCGCGCATCCTGGATGCGCAATCCCTCCTTCGCGAACACATGTCCGAGAAGTAGGCTGCCATCGGCAAGCAGCATGGAAGGTGTTCGCTCGGAGGCAAGGACGACCAAGGTTGCCGACACGAGTTGGCCATGCATATGGGCATCACCAAGCGCTGCATCCCATTGCAGCACAGCCTCTGCGCTCAGGCCACCGGCGGGATCGACCACTGCTAGGAAGCGGAAGCTCATCACACCACCCGGATTGGCGTGTGGGCCTGCGTGTTGCCGAGGGTCTCGTTAAGCGCGAGGTCGCCGACCTGGACCCAGCAGTGCGCCGAGAATGGCGTGCCGGTCACGGCGAACACCAGATCCGCAGGAAGGCGGCGCTTGGCCAAGAATCGGATGAGAGCAATCGAGTCGACGAGACAGCGGGTTTCGATCGGTGCGTATGGCCGCGCCGCCAGGAAAGCAGCCGTTGCCTTGATGTACGCCTCGTCATCTCGACCTTGTTGCGAGGCTGGGATAAGGACCATCCGCCGCCGACGTTCGACTTCGAGAGCCGATAGCACATAGCCCAGAGGTTGCGTCTTCAGGGCAAACTGGGAGAGGGTCACGGTCCGCACTGTGTCCAGTCGTTCCAGTACGGTCGCACGCAGAACGAACTGCGCCTGTTCCATCGCGCTTCGTCTGACGGGGGATACAGAATACTTTGGTTCAGACGATGCAGGCGCCTCGCCGACAATGAGTAGGCCCGCGTCCACCAGTCTTGCCTTATCGGCGGCGCTGCAATCGTCACGCAGATAGGCGAGAAAGCGTCGCTCCAGTGCTTCCGATAAACGAAAGTAGTGGTCCTTCCGCACATCGAGAAACACCAGCTTGCCATCGACTTGGCAGTGGGACAGATCACTGTGCAGATGAAGCGCCATTGAACCCCCCTTTTTAGCAAAGAGGCGCACCGTTAGGTGCGCCTCTATCGCTCACTCTTCAGAGATCCCTGCCATCGGGGTCCGGCCGACCGGTTCGAAACCCAGGTCGATGCCCTGGGTCTCGATGCTGGCGATACCCAGCACGATCACCTCTTCCGTCGTGGCGTCACGGATGTTGTCGTTCAAGTTCATGATGGCTTCCTCTCTTCTGCGTCATGGACGTCCCATGACACAACCAGTGTTGAAGCGCCTGCCTTGTGTTCTCAAATGATTTTCGTTGTGTACTTCCAGAATTCCCTGGAAGTGTGATGCGCACCTGCAAATTGCGGTGCATCGCGCGCTTCGTTCAGTGCGGCGCGTGGCGCGTTTCGTTCAACAGCGCCACGATATCCGGCACCCGGTTGAGGCGACGGGCGCGGTAGGCGTGCAGCGCACGTGCCAGACGTGCGATGTCGGCGCACTCCCAAGCCGTGATCAATTCGTCCAGCTCGGCGTGTGCGTCGGGAAACAGGCTGCGTTTGGCAACACGGATTGGCGCGAGTCGGTCGTTGGCCTGCTGGGTGATATACCGTGTCTCGACAACGCGCGTCTTGAGCGCAATGGTGTCGAACAGCAGCCACGTCGCCTCGGCGGCGCCATCGTGTGGGGCGGGGCGCTTGTACGGTCTGTCACCGGGCAAGGCGCCACGGGCGAGGCAGGCCATCAGCCGCTCTTCCATGCAGTCGTAGAGCTCGCGCAGGGCGGCCTCGGTAGGCAGGGGCACGTAGAAGCCGTCTCGCGAATGCGCATCGACCAGGCGTTCGCCGCTCAGCCGATACAGCGCGTTCCGGACCGGGGTGAGGCTGGTGGTGAGCTCATCGGCCAATGTGGCCGGTTCCAGACGCTGCCCTGGGACGAATCGCCCACGCACGATCGCGTGCCTGATCTTGTCGCACGCGTCCCAGACCTTCGGAAGGGTCCCCATCATCATTGCTGTCCTCCGTGGCTGCTTGCTCCCCCTGTCCTTGGGCCGATCTTACTGTTCGAGGAACGCGCTGCAACTGCGCGGCCACGGCGCCTGTTCGAGTGAGTGGGCGTGAACGCGCGGACACCCATTCCGCGGAGGTGCTGCTTGGTGCAGGTCAACGATCGGCCGCCGCTTCCTCCGGGCGCGGGCAGGCCGGGTATTGGCTGGGAATGTCGCCTTCACAGGTGCCTGTGTAGCGATCGCCGTGATCCATCATGCAGCGGTGGATTTGGTCGAATTTGTCCCTAGACAGCTTTGGGTTCTCCGCACCGGTGATCGCGCTGGCCGAGCAGCGACCTGTCGTTTCCACGCAATCTCCATGATGCCTGCAGCGTGTATGCATCCGGGAGCGCCAGAATACCGGGGTCAGGCGAGCAGACTGGCCACACATTCGTGGGCCGGACCGCCATCTTTGGATGACAGTGAGATGCAGACACCAGCAGAGCAACCCGAACACGCGCGGCAGGATTACGAAGCGCTCGCCGCCGCCCACGTTTCCATGCGGCGTGTGCTCGCTTTGTTCGCGCCGTACCGGCTACGCATTCTTTCGGTCGTGGCGCTGTTGATCGTTGGCTCCATGATCGGCATGGCCGCGCCGTTCCTGCTGCGGGCCATCATCGACGATGCACTGCCAGGCGCCAACTTTGCCCTGCTGCTCTGGCTGGTCGGCGGGCTGGTCGCGGTGGCGGTGCTGGGGGCGGCGATCAGTACGGTGCAGACCATTCTGTCGGCCCGGATTGGGCAGGCGATCCTGCACGATTTGCGCGTGCGTGTGTATGCGCACCTGCAGTCGCTGTCGCTGCGATTCTTCGCCGGCAGCCGCACCGGCGAGATCCAGTCGCGTATCGCCAATGACATCGGCGGCCTGCAATCGTTGGTGACCGATGCCGGCAACGAGCTGGCGCGCAGCCTCAGCACGGTGCTGATGACGGCCCTCGCCATGTGCCTGCTCGACTGGCGGCTGGCGTTGTTCTCGCTGCTGGTCGTTCCGCTGACGGTCTTGATCAGCCAGTGGGTCGCCAAGCTGCGCGAGGCCATTACCTACGAGCAGCAGGCCAGGCAGGCGGATCTGTCTGCGGCGGTCCAGGAATCGCTGTCGCTTTCGGGCATCATCCTCGCGCGGACCATGGGCCGCAGTGGCTTCCTGGTTCGCCGGTTCTCCCGGACCTCGCAGGAGGTCGCGGCCCTGGAAGTGCGCTCGCGTACTGCCGGTGAATGGCAGTGGGCGCTGATCGGCTTGGCACTGTCGATCCTGCCTGCGCTGACGTTGCTGCTCGGCGGTTGGTTGATGGGCGGCAGCACGCCGCTGACCATCGGCACGCTGGTGGCCATGATCGCCCTGCAGGAACAGTTGCTCTGGCCTTTCGAGCAGTTGCTTCAGTTGGGGCGCGATATGCGTACCACGCGCGCACTGTTCGCGCGCATCTTCGAGTATCTGGATACGCCCGTCGAGATCACCGAGCGCGCTGGCGCGGTGACGCTCGAGCGTGCGCAGATGCGCGGCCAGGTGACGGTCGACGGCGTCAGCTTCCGCTATGACCCGAACAACGCGCCGGTGCTGGAGGACATCAGTATCGATATTCCGGCAGGCACGCATGTCGCCATCGTCGGGGCCACTGGATCGGGCAAGACCACGCTTGGCCATCTGCTGGCCCGGCTGTACGACGTGGATGGGGGTTCGATCCGCTATGACGGGGTCGATGTGCGCGATCTCAGCTTCCAGTCACTGACCGACATGCTCGGCGTGGTCTCCCAGGAACCGTACCTGTTGCATGCCTCGGTGGCCGACAACCTGCGCTTTGCGAAGCCGGACGCCACCGATGACGAGCTGCTGGCCGCTGCCCGGGCAGCGCAGCTGGATGCCGTTATCGATGCGCTCCCCGAGGGTTATGAAACGCTGGTCGGTGAACGCGGCCAGCGCTTCTCCGGCGGTGAGAAACAGCGTCTGGCGCTGGCTCGCACCATCCTGCGCAACCCGCCGGTGCTGTTGCTCGATGAGGCCACCAGTGCGCTCGATACGCAGACCGAGCAGGCCCTGACCGAGGCGCTGGCGGTTCTGTCGAAGGACCGCACGACTATCACCATCGCGCATCGGCTGTCGACGATCCGCCGTGCCGATCTGATTGTCGTGCTGCAACGGGGGCGGATCGTCGAGCAGGGCACGCATGCGCAGCTGCTGGCCCAGGGTGGCCGCTACGCCGGGCTTGTGCAGTCTTTCTCGCACTAGTTGCATAGCCTGGCGACCGCATCATGACCTGAGGCGCGGCGGCGTTACGGTACCGCCGTGCCGCCCAGCGCCTGGATCAGCGCGACATGGTTCTGCAGCCGCGCAAGATGCAGCGCGGCGTACCCCAAGTCTGCGCTGCGGCGCCGCTCCTGCGCGTCCAGCCAGACCCGCAGGGGCACCTGCCCGGCGCGGTAACGCGCTTGGTAGAGGCGCTCGATCTCGATCGCCTGATCGCGTACGCGCTGCTGGGCGGCTTCCTGCTCGGCAAGCTGTGTGCTCGCCGACAGCGCTTTTTCCACATCCGCCAGCGCCGTGTACAGCGATTTGCGGAACAGGACCACGGCCTCCTCATGGCGCGTGCGCGCGATGGCGGTGTTCAGGCGCATCTCGCGGACGTTGAGGAATGGCAGGGTCAGATTGGCGCCCAGCGTGGCCACCGGATTGCTCAGTACGTTGAGCAACTCCTTGCTGGATGTGCCCAGGGCGCCGGTCAGCGAGAGGGACGGGTAGTAGCGGGCTTTCGCCGCGTCGCTGGCGGCCAGGGTGGCGCGTAGTCGCAGTTCGGCGGCGCGCAGGTCCGGCCGGCGGCCGAGCAGGTCGGCGGGCAGCCCGGCAGCGATGCTCGGCAGGACGCTGACCGGCAAGCGCTGGGGTTCGCTACCGGGCGTGGCGGCGCCATCGAACAACACGCCCAGCGCCTGGCGCAGGTCGGCACGCGCCTGGATCAATTGGCTTAGCTGTGCTTGTTGCTGGGCCAGCGACTGTTCGGCCTCACGCGGCTCCAGTCCGGAAACTGCGCCGCTCTGGTACTGCGCCTGCACCAGCTCGCGGGTACGGCGGCCGTAGGCCAGGCCTTGCTCCGCCAGGTCGATGCGTTCGTTGGCCAGGCCCAGTTGCCAGTACAGGCTGGCCGTGGTGCCGATCAGCGTCAACGCCACGGCATCGCGGTCCTCGGCGCTGGCTTGCGCCTCGAACACGGCGGCGTCGCGCTGCGCGCCCAGCCGATCGAACAGATCCAGCTCCCAGCTGGCGCCCAGCGTGGCGTTGGCGCTCTCGGTGGTGGCGCGGGCGTTGCCCGACAGCGGGCGGCTCAGGCCGTGACCGACACCGCCGTTGACGGTCGGGCGCAGGGCATTGCCTGCCAATCTGGCTTCCAGCGTCGCGCGGCGCACGCGAATGGCGGCGGCGGCCAGATCAGGGTTGCGCGCCAGCGCAAGCCCCACCCAGGCGTCGAGCTGTGGATCGCCGTAGGCGCGCCACCAGGTGTCGGCGCGAACGCCGGCGCCGGCAGGCTGGGCATGTTGGTAGGACACCGGCAGGGGGACGTCCGGCGCCCGATAAGGCGTTCGGGTGAACGCAGCGCAGCCGGTCAGGAGCACGCTGCCCAGTGCGATGCAGGAAATCAGGGGGCGCATATCAGTCCCTCGCCAACGCTTGGACGGGATCGAGCCGGGCGGCGTTGCGTGCCGGCAGGAAGCCGAACGTGATGCCGATCAACGTCGAGCAGGCCACTGCCAGCACGATCGACCAGGCGGAAAAGGACAACGGGAAGCCGAGTCCGGCGACGCTTGCGACCAGACCGAACGCCAGTGCCAGCGATACGCCCAGAACGCCGCCGACCAGACACACCAGCACCGCCTCGATCAGGAACTGTTGCAGGATGTCGGACTGTCGCGCGCCGATGGCCATGCGCACGCCGATCTCGCGGGTGCGCTCGGTCACCGACACCAGCATGATGTTCATCACGCCGATGCCGCCGACCAGCAGGGCGATCATGGCGATGGTGGAGATGAGCAGCGTCAGTGTGCTGCCGGTGCGGGAAATGGTCTGGCGGATCTGATCTGAGTTCATGACGAAGAAGTCTTTACCGCCATGGCGTTCGGTCAGCAGCGCGGTCGCGGCCTGCTGGGCGATCTTGCTGGAGACGCCATCGCTGACCCGCACGGTGATGTTGTCCAGGTGGTACTTGCCGACCAGGCGGGTGGAGGCGGCCGTGTAGGGGACATAGAACGTGGGCGTCGAGCCGCCGAAACTGTTCTGGGTCGGCTTCAGCACGCCGATGATCTCCACCGGCATGTTGCTCAGCAGGACCACCTCGCCGAGCGGGCTGCCGCCATCAGGCAGCAGCGCTGCGGCGGCCTTCGGGTCGATGACCGCGACCTGTGCGTGTTGTTCGGCGTCGTGCTGATCGAAGAAGCGGCCTGCGGCCAGGCGCAGCCCGCGCACCCGGAAGTGACTGGGGCCGACCCCGGTGACCTGTGCAGACACCGCGCGCGCGCGATACAGCGCGGTGACGCTGCTCGACAGATTGGGCGTGGCGCTGTCGACATAGGGCTGCTCCGCCAGCGCCTGGGCGTCGGCGGCAATCAGTGTTTCCACTGCGTCGGCGCGGAGGTCGCCGAAGTCCTGCCCCGGATAGATGTCCAGGGTATTGGTGCCCAGGTCGCTGATCTGCGCCATGACCTGCTGCTGCGCGCCACGGCCCAAGGCCACCACCGAGACCACGGCGGCAATGCCGATGATGATGCCGAGCATGGTCAGGAAGGTGCGCAGGCGGTGTGCGTGCATGGCCCGCAGGGCCATGACGAAGGCTTCGCCGAACCGGTCAACGAACACCCGCCATGAACTGGCCGGCACTTGCGGCGGCGCCGGTACCGTGCGCGGCGCATCGGCCGCCGCGTTGCGGCGGTCGGCAATGATCGCCCCGTCGCTGATTTCGATCACCCGTTGCGCATGGCGGGCCACCGCCATGTCATGGGTCACCAGAATGATGGTGTGCCCTTCGGCGTGCAGTTCCTTGAGGATGCGCATCACTTCTTCGCCGCTGCCGCTGTCCAGTGCGCCCGTGGGTTCGTCGGCAAGAATCACCGCGCCACCGTTCATCAACGCCCGGGCGATCGACACGCGCTGCTGCTGCCCGCCTGACAGCTGACCTGGGCGATGCTGCGTCCGGTCGCCCAGCCCGAGCCGTTCGAGCAAGGTCCGGGCACGAGCGTGGCGCGCTGCGGCATCGGTGCCGACATAGACGGCCGGCAGCTCGACGTTGCTCTGCGCGGACAGGTCGGCAAGCAAGTGGTAGCGCTGGAAGATGAAGCCGAAACGCTCACGGCGCAGCGCGGCCAGTGCGTCCGGCGCCAAGTCACCAGTTTGCTGGCCGGCGATCCGATAACTGCCTGCGCTCGGGCGATCCAGGCAACCGAGGATGTTCATCAGGGTCGATTTGCCCGAGCCCGAGGCGCCGACGATGGCCACCATCTCGCCGGCGTCGATGCGCAGGTCGATGTCCTTGAGCACGGTGACCACGCCTTCGCCGGCAGGAAACTCCCGGCGCAGGGCACGCATTTCCAGTAGCGCAGCGTTCATGCTCAAAAGCCCATCAGGCCGGGGTCGGCCGTCACGGTCTCGGGCTTTGCCTCGCCGATGATCACTTGCTCGCCCGGTTCCAGCCCGGCCAGGACCTGCGCTTGGGCGTTGGTGCGCAGGCCGATTCGGACCTGCCGCTCGGAGACCTGGCCGCGCGGGTCCATCACCCGGACGCGATGGGTGTTCTCCGCCACCTGCTCACCCAGCGCAGCGGTCGGCATCAGCACCGCCCGTTTGACCGCGGCGATCTGCACCGAGACCTGTGCGGTCATCGAAGGCCGCAGCGTGCCCTCTGGGTTGGGCACGTCGAACAGCGCGTCGTAATAGATGGCCTTGGCGGTATTGGCCGTGCCTGCCGCGGATGCCGCACCTCCCACCTCGTTGACGATGGACTCGGGGGCGGGCTCGATCTGCTGGATGCGTGCCTGGTAGCGTTGACGGCGATTGCCCAGCGTGGTGAACCACACCGTCTGGCCGGGCTGAATCTTGTCCACGTCGGCCTCGGCGATCTGGGCGCGCACCGTCATCACGTCCAGCTTGGCCAGCATGACGATGGTCGGCGTGGACTGGAACGAGTTGAGGGTCTGGCCCTGCTTGGTGACCACCGCCACGATGACGCCGTCCATCGGCGCGACGATGCGGGTATAGCCCAGGTTGATGCCTGCGGTCTCGACCTGGGTACGCGCTTGTTCGAGCTGCGCCTGTAGCGAGGCGATCTCCGCACCGGCGGTATCCAACGCGGCCTTGGCGGCCTCATGGTCAGCGCGCGAAGTCGCATCGGCCGCCAGCAGTTCCTGCTGACGCTGGAAGGTGAGTTGCGCTTGCATCAGCGCCGCTCGCCGCGCGGCGAGCTGGGCTTGCAGCGCGTTCACCGACGCCTCGGCGTTGCGCAATGCGATCCGCTGCGGCTGGGCATCGACTTCGGCGATCAGATCTCCGGCCTTCACTTTCTGGCCCAGCGCCACGTGTAGCCGCTGGACCTGGCCCGACACCTGGGCGCCGACGGCGACCAGCTCCTTGGCGCGCAGGCGGCCGACCGCCAGCACCGTCTGCTCCAGGTCGCCCACAGTGACCGCGGCCGTGGCGTGCTCGACGGCCGGCTGGGCATAGATTCGCCACAACACGATGCCCGCGATGACGCAGGCAGCGACCACGGCGCTGACGGCCCATTTGCGATTCAAGATCATGTGTCCTCTCGTGGAGGCGCTGCGCCGTGGCCCAACCTGGCGCACACGGCAGCGCCCGATGCTCGAAGCACGGAAGGCTGACAGCGCCGAGTGGCGAAGCATTGGCGATCGTGTGGAGATTGGATGGGGACGGCTGGATGCCGCCAGCGCGCCGCCGGGCTAGGGCGGCCGCGTGCCCCCTGATTCTTGGCATCCAATCTCAGGGGGGAGGTTAAAACATCGCTTGCAACGCGACAGGCCCTTGGTGTGCGCGTGCTTGTGGGGGAAGGCGGGGGTGGGGCAGCGGCCCCGCTTCTCCGTGAATCGCGACGTTCCGGTGCCCATCGGCGCAGACGCTGGCGCTCCATCTTCCGATCTCGGCCGTCCGATGTTGGGCGACCGCGCTGCACCGTTCCGCGCGCGTTGGCGCCTTAACGTCCCACTGCAGGCTCACCCCTGCCAGGCGCGAAAATCGGCGGCCAGGTCCGCGACGGACACGCTGCCCAGGTGGTCCTCGAACTGCTGCTGCGCATGGGCCAGCGCATGGGCGGTGGCCGCGTTCGCGGCGCGGGCCAGCAGGCAGGTGGTCTGCTCGTCATCGCTGCCGATGGCGAACAGCGTGGGTGCACCGAGCGCGCGGTAGATCTCGAGCAGCGAGACGTCGGTCAGTGGCTTGGCGAGCGACCAGCCGCCGCCATGACCTTTCACCGAGACCACGATGCCGGCCTCGCGCAGGCCCCCCATCGTGCGGCGGACCACGGACGGATTGGTGCCCAGCATCTGGGCAATCAGCTCCGAGGTCGCCGGGCTCTCCATGTGCTCGAGATGCAGCAGCGCGTGCAGGACCCGGGGCAGGCGGCTGTCTCGACGCACGGTGTGACTCCTTCTGTAACAAATGAACGCACGAGGGTTGACGCTCGCACACTTACGATACATCGTATGTTACATGACATCCTCAAGCCGACATGCAGCGCCCCCCGAGGGGGGACACGCCGAAGACACCGCACGCGCTTTTTGGGAGCGCATCTACGCTGGCAGGACCACACCGCCGAGTGGGCGGCCGTCCGAAGTGTTGACGCGCTTTGCCGAAGGGCGCACACCGGGGCGCGCCTTGGAACTGGGCTGCGCCCGCGGCGACGATGCGATCTGGCTGGCGCAGCGCGGCTGGATGGTCACCGGGGTCGATATCTCCGAGACGGCCCTCGAAGCGGCGCGAGTGGCGGCCAGCGCCGCGGGGGTGGCCGGCCATGTCCAGTTCGAACGTCACGACCTGGGCGAACGCTTCCTGCCAGGCACGTTCGATCTGGTGACGGCGCTGTTCCTGCAGTCGCCGATGCCCTTTGGCCGCACCCAGGTGTTGCGCCGCGCCGCGCAGGCGGTCGGGGCAGGGGGCTTGCTGCTGCTCGTCACCCATGGCTCGCGCGCGCCGTGGTCGTGGCGTGCGCCGGACACGGTGTACCCGAGCGCCGCCGACGAACTGGCCGCACTGGCACTGGCGCCAGCGCAGTGGCGGGAGGTGTTCGTCGGTTCGCTTTCGCGTACGGCGTTCGGCCCGTCCGGCGAGCAGGCGAGCGTGCTCGACACGATCGTGGCGATTGAGCGTCGCTGAGCAGATTCGAACCGGCGTCGCGTCGATGCCGGATCCATCAACTTCGCGCGCGTTGTCCTGGCCTCGCTGTTCGGGTTCGCGCCGGCGTCGCCCCACACGCGATTGCATTGACGACATTCCCAAGGACACCGCAATGACCGACTCCGATCCCGGCGTGCGCGCCAGCTGTCACTGCGGTGCGGTGGTGATGCAGTTCAACCACGCACCCGTCGAGGTCATCGACTGCAACTGCAGCCTGTGCCGGCGCTACGGCGTGCTGTGGGTCTACTACGAGGCCGCCGACATCACCGGGCTGCCGGCGGGCGAGGGCACCGACACTTATGCCTGGAACGGGCGCCATGTCGACTTCCACCGGTGCAGCACGTGTGGCTGCGTCACCCATTGGGCGCCGCGTGCCTCCAGCCGCACGCGACATGGCATCAATGCCCGACTGCTGGCGCCTGAGATCCTGGTGCAGTTGCGCGTGCGCCATAAGGATGGGGCGGGCTCGGGAAAGTCCCTGGACTGATGCTCGATCGCAGCGAGGGGCCGCACTCGGCCTTGGGCATGCCGGCTCCGGTCATTGCATTGGGCGGGCGTGACCAATGGCACCAGTGAAGCGCCGGGCTGGCCGAAGAAGTCGCGCCGGGTGCAGCGATTTGCGCGCACGACAGCGCGTGACGCTTTTCGTTCGATGCGGCGGCAGTGACGCGGCGGCCAATGGGGCGACTTGGCGCCGTTTGCCCCTGTACGGTGCGCGCTTTGCCGCCGACGTGCTGCGCCATGCGCTGTCAACGACGCAGCGACCGCAATACCTTCGCCAATGTCTTGACCCCGGCTTCGAGCTCCTGCGGCGCATGGGCGGCAAAGCCCATCAGAAAGCCGGGTGTCGGCGCCTGCGACATGGACAGCGTGCTCAGGCCGAGCAGGTCGATGCCTGCGCGTTGGGCGGCGTCCACGGCCTCAGGTTCGGACAGGGCGCGGGCGAACACGCACGGCATCTGCATGCCGCCGGCCGGGACCCGGGGTTCCAGGTCGTCGGACAGATGTTTTCGGATCAGTGCGGCCAGGCGGTCCCGCCGCTCGGCATAGACGGCGCGCATGGTGCGCACATGCGCGCCGAAGTGGCCGCCTTCGATGAAGCGGGCCAGCGTGAGCTGAGGAATCGGAGCGCTGTGGCCGTCGAGCAGGGTGCGGGCCGCGGTCATCGGTGCGACCAGGGACGGGGGCAGCACCATGTAGCCGATGCGAAGGCCGGGGAACAGCGATTTGGTGAAGGTGCCGATGTAGAGCGTGCGTTCGTGCGGATCGAGCCCCTGCACACAGGCGGTCGGCTTGCCCGCGTAATGGAATTCGCTGTCGTAGTCGTCCTCGATGATCCAGCCTTGCTGGTCGCGTGCCCAGTCGATGATCGCCAGGCGGCGGTCCAAGGCCAGCGTCGCGCCGGTCGGGAACTGATGCGAGGGCGTCAGGAACACCGCCCGCGCGGGGGCGCCGGGCTGCCGGCTGGCTTCGAGCAGGGGGGCGACCTGCAGGCCGTGCGCATCGACCGGTACGGGCACGCATTGCAGGCCCGCGGCCTCGAATGCCTTGCGGGCGCCGTGGTAGCCGGGGTCTTCGAGCAGGATCCGCTCGCCGGCATCGAGCAGCAGCGTGGCGCACAGGGTCAGGGCTTGCTGGGAGCTGGTCAGCACCAGTACGCGATCGGGCGTGGCGCGCGCGCCGCGTTCGAGGTTGACGTAGTCGGCGATGGCCTGCCGCAGCGGTGCCATGCCCTGGGCCGGGCTGTGCAGCAGCGCGCGGGTGCCGTACGCCTTCAAGACCTGGCGCTCCAGACGCTCCCAGGTCTGCAGAGGGAAGTTGCGCGTTTCCGGCACGCCGGGCGCGAATGCGCGTGGCGCCGGGAAATCGCGCACGCCGCCGCGCTGGAACAAGGCGCTGCCGCGTTGGCTCAGGCGCGGGGCGGTGCGGTCGGTGCGCGCGCGGCGCGCCTGGCCACGGCCGGGCAGGCGCTGCGCGCGTTCGGACACGAAGCTGCCGCTGCCCACGCGCCGTTCGATGAAGCCTTCGGCGTGCAGTTGGCCGTAGGCAGTCTCGACGGTGTCGCGCGAGACCCCGAGCGATGTCGCCAAGGCCCGCGATGCCGGCAGCGGCCTGCCCACATCGAGCATGCCGTCGAGGATCAGTTGGCGCACCGCGCGTTGCACGCGCAGGTGCAGTGGCAAGGCGCGCTGCGCGGGGTCGCCGATCGCGGCCTTCACCGACTCGAGCTGGGCGTGCTTGAACAAATGGTCTGCTCCATCGCCGGAAAGTGGCTGGGCAAATCGGGCCATTCTGCGCCTATAAATGCAGGCCGCAAGTGTCTGTCGTTTCAGGAGTCGTCCGTTCCACATGGCCCATGCCCCCACGTCTGCGTCCGTTCGCTGGAAGGACCTCCCGCACCCGGTCATCGCCGGGCTGATTTCCGTGATCGTCAACTACGGCGGCACCTTCATCCTGGTGTTCCAGGCGGCCAAGAGCGCTGGACTGAGTCCCGAGCTCACGGCCTCGTGGGTCTGGGCGGTCTCCATCGGGGTGGGCGTCACCGGCATCGTGCTGAGCTGGACGACCCGCGAGCCGATCATCACCGCCTGGTCGACGCCGGCCGCGGCGTTCTTGGTCACCGCCTTGGCCACGACGCCGTACGCCGAAGCCGTGGGCGCCTACCTGATCTCGGCCGCTGCCTTCGTGCTGCTGGGCGTGTCGGGGTGGTTCGAGCGTGTGATCCGGCTGATTCCGCCGGGCGTGACCGCCGGCTTGCTGGCCGGCATCCTGCTGCAGTTCGGCATTGGCGCCTTTGCCGGTGTGAGCCTGGACCCGCTGCTGGCGGGCGTGCTGATCGTCGCCTACCTGGTGCTCAAGCGGGTGTCGCCACGCTATGCGGTGGTGGGCATCCTGGTGTTGGGGCTGATGGTCCTGCTGTTGCAGGATCGGGTCGATGTCTCCGGGCTGCGTCTGGCGTTGGCCGCGCCGGTGTTCACGATGCCGGTGTTCTCGTTCAACGCCTTGTTGAGCGTCGCCTTGCCGCTGTTCTTGATCACGCTGACCGGCCAGTACATGCCGGGCATGCTCGTGCTGCGCAACGACGGCTTCAAGACCAGCGCCAATCCCATCGTGACGTTGACGGGCTTGGGCTCGTTGCTGATGGCGCCGTTCGGCTCGCACGCCTTCAACATCGCCGCCATCACCGCTGCGATCTGCACGGGCCGTGAGGCCCACGAACAGCCGTCCAAGCGCTGGATCGCCGGGGTGGCCGCAGGCGTGTTCTATCTCCTGGTCGGGGTGTTCGGGGTGACATTGGCGACGCTGTTCATGGCGTTTCCGGCGACCTTCATCGCGACGCTCGCCGGTCTGGCCTTGTTGGGCACCATCGGCGGCAGCCTGGCCAGCGCGATGGCGGAGGCCAGGACCCGCGAAGCGGCGCTGATCACGTTCCTGGCCGCGGCGGCCAACATCAAGCTGCTGGGCATCGGCGGGGCGTTCTGGGGCCTGGTGATCGGGCTGGTAGCGTACGCGGTGCTCAACAGCCGCTTGCCGCGGGCCGAGCCGACGGCCGCCCCCACGTCGATGCCTTTGAATGGGAGGTCCCCCTGATGTCGTCCACGTTCGACACGCCCACCGGCCACGACCAGCACGGCCGCTATCCCGAAGCGACCAGCGTCGAGGACTTCCGCCGCAACTTGGCGACGGTGCATGCGCGCATCGAGGCCGCCTGCCGCCGCGTCGGTCGCGACCCGGCGACGGTGCGCCTGTTGCCGGTCAGCAAGACCAAACCCGAGGCCAGCCTGCGTCTGGCGCATGCGGCGGGGTGCCGGCTGCTGGGCGAGAACAAGGTGCAGGAAGCGCACCGCAAATGGGAGGCGATGCAGGATCTGCGCGACCTGCACTGGTCGGTCATCGGCCACTTGCAGACCAACAAGGCCAAGCTGGTGGCGCGGTTTGCCAGCGAGTTCCAGGCGCTCGACAGCCTGCGCGTGGCCGAAGCGCTGGAGCGGCGTCTTCAGAGCGAGGGCCGCTCGCTGGATGTCTATGTGCAGGTCAACACTTCGGGCGAGGCGAGCAAGTACGGGCTCGCGCCCGAAGACGCACGGGCCTTCCTCCAGGCGCTGCCCGCGTTCTCGGCGCTGCGCGTGCGAGGCTTGATGACCTTGGCGCTGTTCTCCAGCGAAGCCGAACGCGTGCGTCAGTGCTTCGTGCTGCTGCGGGGGCTGCGCGAGCGGCTGCGGCAGGACGCGCCTGCCGGCATCGCGCTCGACGACCTGTCGATGGGCATGTCCGGCGATTTCGAGATCGCGATCGAAGAAGGCGCCACCGTGGTGCGGGTGGGGCAGGCGATCTTCGGTGCGCGCCCGATGCCCGACAGCCACTACTGGCCCGATGCCGCAGGCACCGAGGCGACGCCGGCATGAAGACGGCCGTGGCCATCCGCCATCTGGGCTTCGAGGACCTGGGCACGCTGGCGCCGCTGCTGGTCGCCCGTGGCTACACCGTGCGCTATCTGGATGCCGGCAGCGAACGCCTCTGCACCGAGGCCGTGGCTGCGGCCGACCTGCTGGTGGTGCTGGGCGGCCCGATCGGCGCCTTCGACGAGGCGACGTATCCATTCCTCGCCGACGAGCTCAACGTCGTTGCCCAGCGGCTGCAGTACGCTCGGCCGCTGCTGGGCATCTGCCTGGGCGCGCAATTGATCGCCCGCGCACTCGGCGCCGATGTCGCCAGCATGGGCCACAAGGAGATCGGTTTTGCGCCGCTGATGTTGACGCCTGCGGGTGAGGCGTCGCCGCTGGCGGCGCTGGGCGATGTGCCGGTGCTGCACTGGCATGGCGATCGCTTCGAGATCCCGGTCGGCGCTGTCCGCCTGGCGGGCACCGAGGCGTGCGCCCATCAGGCCTTCGCCATCGGACGGCATGTGCTGGCGCTGCAGTGCCATTTGGAGGCCGAGCCGCAGCGCATCGAATCCTGGTTGATCGGTCATGCCTGCGAACTGGCGCAGGCCGGTCTCGATCCACGCGCCTTGCGCGCCGAGGCGCACGCCTTGCAGAGCGCGTTGCCGTCGGCGGCGCGGGCGGTGTTCGCGGCCTGGCTCGACGCGCTCGAGAGCGATGACGCGGCGGACGCGGCACGATGACCGCAGCCGGTTCGCCAGGCCTTCGGCCGCTCGCCCTGGACGTGGTCTCGGTGCAGTCGCAGGTGGTCTACGGGCGGGTGGGGAATGCCGTCGCGGTGCCGACGCTGGACGCACTCGGGCTGGCGGTGGCCGCGGTGCCGACCGTGGTCTTCAGCAATACGCCGCATTACCCGACGATGCACGGCGGCGCGCTGCCGGCGGACTGGGTCGAGGGCTACTTGCAGGATCTGACGGCGCGCGGCGCGCTGGCCGGCCTGCGGGCGGTGCTGCTGGGCTACTTGGGCAATCCGCAGCAGGCGACGGTCGTGGCGCGCTGGGTGCGGGCGCGTCTGGAAGAACGCGCGGCCCTGTGTGTCGTGATCGACCCGGTGATCGGCGATCACGACCACGGCGTCTATGTCGACGCCGGTCTGGTCGAGGCCTACCGCCGGGATCTGCTGCCCTTGGCTGACGGCGTGACCCCGAACGGGTTCGAGTTGGCGCAGCTGACCGGACGGTCCGTGCACGACGTCGACAGCGTGATCGCTGCTGCACGGACGCTGCTGACCGGCCACACGCAATGGGTGGCGGTGACCAGTGCCGCCCCCGACACCTGGGCGGAGAACGAAACCCAGGTGGTGCTGGTCACGCGCACCCGGGCCGAGGTGATCGCACATCCGCGCATCGGCATCACCCCCAAGGGCACCGGCGATCTGTTCTGCGCGGCGCTGACCGGGCACTGGCTGCGCGGGCGGGGCCTGCGGGACGCGACGACGCGGGCCTGCCGGCATGTCGTCGAGGCGTTGCGCCGGACCGAACAGGCGCAAAGCGCCGAGCTGTTGCTGCCGCTGCCGGGCCACCTGCGTGGCGACGCCACGCTCTCGCCACGTCGGCACACGACCGCGGTCGCGCAGCAGGCGCGCCAGCCCGCGGACACCAGCGCGCGCGCACGCGCCTCCTCATTCCCCACGCCATAGGCCATTGCCATGTACGACGCCACCCTGACCCTGACCGAGTTCGACCCGGAGCTCGCCCAGTCCATCCAGCACGAAGCGCGCCGGCAGGAAGACCATGTCGAGCTGATCGCCTCCGAAAACTACGCCAGCCCGCTGGTGATGGCCGTCCAGAACTCGGTGCTCACCAACAAGTACGCAGAAGGGTATCCGGGCAAGCGCTACTACAGCGGCTGCGGCTACGTGGACGTCGCCGAGCGTCTGGCGATCGAGCGCGTCAAGGCGCTGTTCGATTGCGACTACGCCAATGTCCAGCCACACGCAGGCGCGCAGGCGAACGCGGCGGTGTTCCTGGCGCTGGCCCAGCCGGGCGATACGGTCATGGGCATGAACCTGGCCCAGGGCGGTCACCTGACGCATGGCAATCCGGCCAACTTCTCCGGCCGGCACTACAACATCGTGCCGTACGGGCTGGATCCTGAGACCGGGCTGATCGACTACGACGAGATGGCACGCATCGCGCATGCAACGCGGCCCAAGATGTTGATCGGCGGCTTCTCCGCATACTCGCGCCACAAGGATTGGGCGCGGATGCGGGCGATCGCCGATGAGGTGGGGGCGATCTTCTGGGTGGACATGGCGCATGTCGCCGGCCTGGTCGCCGCGGGCGAGTATCCCGACCCGCTGCCGCACGCCCATGTGGTGACCAGCACGACCCACAAGACGCTGCGCGGGCCGCGTGGCGGCCTCATCCTGGCCAAGGGGCAGGGCAGCGAGCTCTACAAAAAGCTCGACTCGGCGGTGTTCCCCGGCACCCAGGGCGGGCCGTTGATGCATGGCATCGCGGCCAAAGCGGTCGCGTTCAAGGAAGCGCTGCGTCCCGAGTTCAAGACCTATCAACGCCAGGTGGTGACCAATGCCCGCGCCATGGCCGCGGTGCTGCAGCAGCGCGGCTATACGATCGTCTCGGGCGGCACCGACAACCATCTGATGCTGATCGACCTGTCCAGCAAGCCGTATACCGGCAAGGACGCGGACGCGGCGCTGGCCGATGCCTACATCACCACCAACAAGAACTCGGTGCCCAACGATCCGCGCTCGCCCTTCGTCACCTCGGGGCTGCGCATCGGCACGCCCGCGGTGACCACGCGGGGCTTCGGTGTGCCCGAATGCGAGCAGTTGGCCGGTTGGCTGTGCGATGTGCTCGATGCGCTCGAGATCGGTGACGATGCGTCAACGAGCATTCGTGATCACGTGCGCACGCAGGTGGTGACGCTGTGCCGGCGCTATCCGGTGTACGGCTAAGCCGTTCCAGCGCCTCACGCGTGCGCTGCGCGGCGCCGCACGTGCCCTCTTTCTGTCAGGAGTTCCTCCATGCCTTCTCTCCGTTTGCCCTACCAGACGCTTTCGCCCGAGGCCTATCGCGGACTCGGGATCGCGAAACTGGCCCTGGACAAGAGCCCCTTGGGCAAGCCCCTGGTCGAGCTGGTCTATCTGCGCGTCTCGCAGATCAATGGCTGCGCGTTCTGCCTGGAGATGCACGCCGCGGCGCTGCGCGCGGACGGCATGCCGCAGGCCAAGCTGGACGCGCTGGCGGGATGGCGGGTCAGTGCCCATTTCAGCGAACGCGAGCGCCTGGCGCTGGCCTGGACCGAGGCCTTGGTGGACGTGGCGCGCAGCCATGCGCCAGATGACGATTTCCTGCCGCTCACGTCCGTCTTCAGCGACGCCGAAATCTCCGACCTCAGCTTCGCGGTCGCGCTGATGAGTGCGTTCAACCGCCTGGCGATCGGCATGCGGCAGTAGCAGCACGGCATCGGCCGGGTTGGTGCACCCAGGCCGCCCGGATTGCTGCCTCCCTGGCATTGCTGCTGGCCTATGATTGCGTTTGGCTCACGCATTGAGCGCCCATGGCACGCCCCGACCTCAACCTGCTGCTGGCCCTGGATGCGTTGCTGGAGGAGGGCAGCGTCGTCGGCGCCGCGCGGCGCATGCATCTGAGCCCGCCGGCGATGAGCCGGACGCTGAGCCGTATCCGCGATGCGCTCGGCGATCCGGTCTTCGTCCAGGTCGGGCGCAGACTCGTGCCCACGCCCAAAGCGCTCGCGATGCGCGAGCAGGTCCGCATCGCGCTCGATCATGCCACGCAGGTGTTCGCGTCGGATGCGGCGGTCGACCTGGCGTCGCTGGACCGGCGCTTCAACGTCCGCGCGACCGACGAGTTCGTCAGCATCCATCTGGGCCGGCTGCTCGATGCGATGGCCAAGGAAATGCCGCGGGCGATGTTGCGGTTCTCTCCAGAGAGCGACGACATCGATGAGGAGGCGCTGCGCAGCGGTCGCATCGATCTGTTCGTCAGTGCATCGCGCACGCTGGGGGCGGAGATCCGCGTGCAATCGTTGTTCACCACGACCTTCGTCGGCGTGGCGCGCGCCGGGCATCCGATCTTCGATGAGGAGATCACCGCCGCCCGGTTCGCCCGTTGGGAACACATCCATGTGTCACGGCGCGGCAAGGACCACGGCCCGGTCGATGACGCGCTGCAGGCGCAGGGCCTGCGCCGCCATGTCGCGCTGGTGGTGCCGAATCCATACACGGCGTTGTTCGCCTTGCAGGATTCGGATCTGCTGCTGTCGTTGCCGCGGCACCTGGCCCGCACCGCGCAGGCGGCGGGCTTGCGCCTGCGTGTATTCGAGCTGCCGGCGCCGATGGAGACGGTCTTGCTGACGCAGGCCTGGCATCCACGCCTGGACAGCGACCCGGCGCATCGCTGGCTGCGGCAGACGATCCATGCACTATGTTGCGCAATTGACCTCCCCCCCTGAAGAGGGAGGTACTGCGCCATCCAACGCGCGCATCGATCCGATCGACGTCGCAAAAGCCCCCCGCGTGCGGGGGCGGGTTGGGAGAAGGGGCATGGCGAGCAGGAGATGGGAGCCCTCCCCCGCGCGCGGGGGAGGGTTGGGTGGGGGCGGCCAGGTCTGTTTGATGCGTGCGTCTAACGCAATCGTTGGATTGCAATCATTTCACTTTTTGAAATGACGACGCCTCCCTACAGTGCCTACCGGTCGGTCACTACGAAGCGCCCAAGGTGCAAGCCACGCCCACATCCAAGACATCGCCAGGCATGTCGCCCACGCGGCAGGCCTGGTTCCGGGAGGCGCTCGCAAGCGGGCTGTCGGCGCTCGATCTGACCACGTCGCGTGCCGCCTACGTGATGCGCTCGTTGCTGGCCGCGGGGCTGGCGCTGGCGGTCGCCTATCGGCTCGACCTGCATGCGCCGTATGCGGCGGCGTCCAGCGTGCTGCTGGTGATCCACCCGGTGCAGGGGGCGGTGATCGGCAAAGGGGCCTGGCGGGTGTTGGGCACCTTGGCCGGCATGTTGGCGGCGTTCGTGCTGATGGGCGCGTTCGGGCAGATGCCGTGGTTGTTCCTGATCGGTTTTGGCCTGTGGCTGGGGCTGTGCGTGGTGGGCATGACCCTGCTGCGGCACTTCCGCGCCTATGCCGCGACGCTGGCGGGCTACACCGTGGGCCTGGCCGCGTACGGCGCGATGCAGCATCCGGAACTGACGTTCGACCAGGTCATCGGACGCGGGGCCTCGGTGCTGGTCGGTGTGGTGTGCCTGGCCGCGGTGTCGGCGGTGTTCAGTGCCCGCAGCGTGCACAGCCGCCTGGCTGCGCAACTGCATCACCTGGCGGCGGCCACCGCGGGCGTGCTCGCCACGCATCCGCAGGCGATCCACCGGCGCGATGCGCCCGGCGGCAGGCCGCTGGACCCGGGCAGGCGTGCGCTCATCCTCGAGGTGTATGGCGTGGACGACCTGCTGGCGCTGGGCAAGGCCGAGTCGGCGGATCTCGCGCGTCGCGCCGGCGCGGTGCGTCAGGCGATGGTGTCGCTGTTCTCGGCGTTGGTCGGCGGTGCGCCGCCGATGGGCGGGCACGGCGGCGCCCTCGATGCGCTGCGCGCCGTGCAGCCGGACTGGGAACAGACCTGGCGGCAGGCGTGCGATGCGCTGGCGCAAGCGTCGAATGCGTCCGGTCTGGCGCAGGTCGCGCGGATGCTGTCCGGGCTGCGGGCCCGGGTGCGCGATGCGCTGGCCGCGGTGTCGCTCGAGTCGGCCAACGCGCAGGCCTCACTGACGATCGCGGGCGACCGCTTGATCGAGCAACTCGACGATTATCTCGACGCGCTTGCCAGCATCGCCCATGTCCACAGCGCACGGCCGATGACCGGCGGGGTGTCGGTGCCGTTTCACCGCGATATCGGGGCGGCGATCGAGAACGGGCTGCGCGCCCTGCTGACCGTCGTGCTCGGCGGTGCGTTCTGGATCGCCACCGGCTGGACCTACGGCCACATGATGCTGGCCGGCCTGGCGGCGGCCTGTGCGCTGCTGTCCACCGCGCCCGATCCCGCACGCGGCGCGGTCGCGTTCCTGCAGGGCACGGTGGCGGCCGCGGCGATGGCCTTCGTGTGCGTCTTCGTGGTGTTGCCGCACGTCTCCGGGCTGCCGCTGCTGCTGGTGGTCCTGGGCCTGTTCTGGTGGCCCGGCATCCACGCGACCACGATGCCGCGGCATGCCTTGGCCGGGGTCGCCTATCTGGTGGCCTTCACCAGCCTGGCGGCGGTGGACAATCCGATGCGCTACGACATCGCGCTGTTCCTCAACGGCGCGGCGGCCTGGATCCTGGCGGTGTGCTTCACCTTGTTGGGGTTCCGCACCGTGCTGCCGCGCAATGCGTCGCGCGATGTCGAGCGCCTGCGCCAGCGCATCCGAGGCGACGCGCTCGCGACCTTGTCCAGCGCGCGCTCGGATACAAAAGCCTGGCAATGGCGCCAGCAACATCGCATTGCGCAACTCGGCGCCTTGCTGCGGGCGCAGCCCGAGGCGATGGACCGCGCCATCGCCGATGCGCTGGCCAGTCTGCACCTGGGCCGCGAAGTGTTGCGCCTGCGCGAATGGCTGCGCCGCACGCCGGACACCGCCCCTGCGCATCGCGGGGTCGCCGTGGCACTCGCG